>JBBEEB010000151.1:0-9431 GCA_040880995.1 Halofilum sp. (in: g-proteobacteria) | reverse complement strand
ACGCTGCGTGATTCGCCCGCCGAGCCCGCCGACACTTCCTTGTGCCGGCTAAGCCAGGGCGTAGCTTTACCGATTGGGCTGGGGTGTCAGCCGCAGGTAGGGGCGGAGCTCCTTGTGGCCCTTGGGGAATTTCTCCTTGATCACGTCCGGGTCGGTGATCGACGGCAGGATCACGACGTCGTCGCCCTGATTCCAGCCAGCCGGCGTCGCCACGCTGTGGTGGTCGGTCAGCTGCATGGAGTCGATCACGCGCAGGATTTCTTCGAAATTGCGTCCCGCCGTCTTCGGATAAGTGATCGTGGCGCGGACCTTCTTGTTCGGGTCGATGATGAACACCGAGCGCACCGTCGAGGCGTCGTCGGCGTTCGGGTGGATCATGTCGTACAGCTCGGAGACCGTGCGGTCTTTATCCGCCAGCAGCGGGAAGTTGACCTTCGTGTTCTGGGTCTCGTTGATGTCCTCGATCCAGCCCTTGTGCGACTCGACCGGGTCGACGCTGACGGCAACCACCTTCGCGTTGCGCTTGGCGAATTCATCCTTCAGCTTCGCCGTCGTCCCGAGTTCCGTGGTGCAAACGGGCGTGTAGTCCGCGGGGTGCGAGAACAGCACCACCCAGCTATCGCCGGCCCATTCGTGGAAATTGATCTTGCCCTCACTCGAATCCTGAGTGAAATCGGGCGCGGTATCGCCGATTCGCAAACCCATCGCTTTTTCTCCGTGTTCCGTTCGAAAATCGCCGCTCCTAGGAGCGACCATACCGGCACTATACCAGCAAGCAATCAGTGCCCGGCAATATCGCTTTTTTATAGTATAAGACCACTGCGTTATGGCGGCACCGGCTTACGGGGGACTTGCGGTCACGACCCGGCGTAATTCGTCCGCGAGCTCGTCGCGCTCGTCGTCGGTCAGGAACCGGCCCAGCGCCACCGCGCGCCCCGCCGAGGACAGCACGAGCTCGTTGCGCCGGGGATTGCGACCCGGCCGCATCACCACCCGTGCCCAGGGCCGCGCCAGCTCGAAGCGCCGCTCCACTTGGCGATGGCCCGCCTCGATGGTGATTTGCTCGGGGCCGACGGTGACCACCTCCTGCGCGAGCAGGGCATAGCTCACCTTGTACAGCGCCCAGAGCAGCGCGACGAGATGCGCGATGCACAACACCATCACCGGCCAGAAGCCAACGGCCGTCCAGAACAGCGCGATCGGGAACGCAAGCACGGCGACCGCCACGACCAGCCCCAGGTTGTCGTGCCATGTCGCCGAGCGCTGTGGACGCAAAACGAAGCGCCCGGTCCGTGCGCGTTCATCGATCTCGCACTCGATCACGTCCTCGCCCCTCGCCGCGGGGTCGGCGGCCAGAAGCAGCCGTCTCAGCCGGGCGGCCACTCGAGATAGCGCCCGCCGAGCACATGGATGTGGAGATGGTAGACCGACTGGCCGGCGTTCTCGCCAGTGTTGATCACCAGCCGATAGCCGCTCTCGTCCAACCCTGCTTCGCGCGCGATCTGCTGCGCCACCAGTACCATCCGTCCCATCAGCTCCGCGTGCTCGGGCTTGAGCGCGGGCACGTACTCGATGACCTGCTTCGGGATCACCAGCATGTGCACCGGGGCCTGCGGATTGATGTCGCGAATGGCCATGACCTCGTCGTCTTCATAGACGAAATCTGCCGGCACTTCGCGGTCGCGGATCTGCTCGAACAAGGTCTTCGTCATCCGATCTCCCCTTGCACTTCGTTCCATAAACCGTTCGGGCGCTCAGACTTCGAGCCGGCCGGTAAACGCATGCGACAACGTGCCGCCGTCGACGTATTCCAGTTCGCCCCCAAGGGGAACCCCGTGCGCGATACGCGTAACGCGCAGGCCCTGCGCCTTGGCGCGTTCACTGATGTACTGCGCCGTGGCCTCGCCCTCGACCGTCGGGTTGGTCGCCAGGATCACCTCGCGCACCTCGCCCTCGGCGAAGCGCTGATCGAGCACGTCCAGCCCCAGCTCCTCGGGCCCGATCCCGTCCAGCGGGGACAGGTGGCCCATGAGCACGAAATACAGCCCGCTGAACCCGGCGGCGTTCTCCACCGCCGCAATATCGGCCGGGGTCTCGACCACGCACAGCAGCGAGCGGTCCCGGCTGGAGCCGGCGCACAGTTCGCACAGTTCGGATTCGGAGAACGTTCGGCACTGGCGACAGCGGCCGATGCCTTCCATCGCGCGCTGAAGGCAGTCGGCCAAATGCAGCGCCCCATCGCGGTCGCGCTCGAGCAGATGGAAGGCAACCCGTTGGGCCGACCTTGGGCCCACACCGGGCAAGCAGCGCAAGGCCTCGACCAGCTCGCGCAGCAGGGGCGAGGCGATCATCAGAACGGCATCTTGAAGCCTTCGGGCAACGACATGCCCGAGGCCATGCCGGAGAAGCGCTCCTTCTGCTCCGCCTCGACCTTTTGTACCGCGTCGTTGGTGGCCGCGGTGATCAGATCCTCCAGCATCTCGCGGTCATCGCCCATGAGGCTGTCGTCGATGGCCACCCGCCGCACTTCGTGACGACCGCTCATGGTCACCTTGACCATGCCGCCACCGGCCGCGCCCTCGACCTCCAGCTTGGACATCTCCTCCTGCGCTTCCTGCATCTTCTCCTGCATCTGCTGTGCCTGCTGCATCAGCTTGCCGAGTTCGCCCTTCATGCCCCTATCCTCTCAATCGGTTTCCGGTTCGTCGTTCCCGCCGGACTCAACCGGCCGGATGCTGTCCGTCTGAATCTCGGCCCCGAAGCGGCTCTGAAACGCCTGGACCACGGGGTCGCTTTCGATCGACTGCTGCGCCTCCGCGCGCCGGGCCTCGGCCCGGCGGCGGTCGGCGTCGGCCGGCGTCTCCACGTTCGGCGGCGCCTGCTCGTGAACCAGTTCGACCCGCAACTTGCGCTCGAAATGCTCGCCCAGCGCCTGTTCGAGCCGCTGACGATAGCGCTCCCCGCCCAAATGGGCATGCTCGGGCGCCAGCGCAAGGCGTAGCCGGTCATCCTCCACGCCGAGCAGGGCCGTATTCGCCCCGAGTTCTCCCGCCAGGCCGCGCAGGCCAAGTGCGGATACCGTGGCCGCCCAATCGAGCTCGGGCCCATAGGCCACGCTGGCGGCCGGCACAGATTCGGGCTCTGGATTCGTTGCCACACCGTGTTCGGCGCCGCCAGTCGGCTCGGGTTCACCGGTCACGCGGGGCTCGGCGACCGCATCCCCGCCCGAGGCCCGGGGCGACGCAGGCGATTCCGCCGGGGCGGCCTCGTCCTTCGGGGGGGTGGCGACGTTGGCGGTGGTCGGTGGCGGCGCGGAAGGTGCCGCCGCCTTGCGGCTCGGCTCCGTGCGGGCCGGCGCGGAGGAGCCGAGGTCCGGATCGGGCCGGAACGCGATCATGCGCAGCAGCGTCATCTCGAGACCGGCGCGCGGATCGGGTGCCCAGTTGAGATCGCGTCGACCGAGCGTGGCGATCTGGTAATACAGCTGCACGTCCGCCGGCTCCAGGCGCCCGGCGAGTTCGCGCACGCGCTCGGCATCGGCCACGGACTCATCCACCGCCCCGGGCGCGGCCTGCGCGAGCGCCAGCTGATGCAGCAGCGATAACAGGTCGCCGAGCACCGGCTCGAAGTCGGCCGCCGCCTCGGCCAGCCGGTCGAGCTCGGTCACCAGCGCCGAGGCGTCCTGCCCCGCCACCGCCTCGATCAGCGCGAACAGCCGGTCGCGCGACAGCGTGCCGAGCATGCCCTCGACGTCCTCGGCGCGCACCGCGCCGTCGCCGAAGGCGATGGCCTGGTCCAGCAAGGAGAGGGCGTCGCGCATGCTGCCCGAGGCCGCGCGGGCGATCTGTCCCAGCGCCGGCTCGTCGTAGGCGACGCCCTCGGCGTCGAGGATGCGTTGCAGCTGGCCCACGATGGTGGGCACGGGCATCAACTTGAGGTTGAACTGCAGGCAACGCGACAGGATGGTGACCGGAACCTTCTGCGGGTCGGTCGTCGCCAGCAGGAAGCGCACGTGGGGTGGCGGTTCCTCAAGCGTTTTCAGCAGCGCATTGAAGCTGTGCTGGGAGAACATGTGCACCTCATCGATGAGATACACCTTGTAGCGCCCCCGCGTCGGCGCGTAGGGCACGTTCTCCAGCAGCTCGCGCGTTTCCTCCACGCGGGTGCGCGAGGCGGCATCGACTTCGATCAGATCGACGAAGCGGCCCTCGTCGATCTCGCGACAGGCCGAGCACTCACCGCAAGGCTCGCTGGAGACGCCATTCGCCTCGCAGTTCAGGCTTTTCGCCAGGATGCGCGCGATGGTCGTCTTGCCGACACCGCGCGTGCCGGTGAACAGATAGGCGTGATGCAGCCGCCCGCTATCGAGCGCGTTGGCCAGGGCGCGGCGGACATGGTCCTGACCGACCAGCTCGGGAAAACCGCGGGGGCGCCATTTGCGCGCGAGGACTTGATAGCTCATGGGACTCGCGGACCGGCGACGGGGCAAGCGGCCATTATACCCCCAGACACCAGGGACGGGTTTTCGCGGGCCCGGTTGCGCGCAGCGACCGGCGCGCGACGGGTGAAATACGGGTGGCGTCCCGCGCCCGCCACACCCCGGCGCCCAAAGATCGCTACTGCCGCTGCTCCCTTCCGGGCCTGACGGGGTTCGCAGCGTTTTGTCGCGAGGGGACGGACGCGGGCCACCATTGAAACCGGCCGAACGATGGCCAGCCCGCACAGTCTAAACCCGGTGCCGCCCTTGGCCAACCGCGAAAAGCTCGATTACCGGTCGAGAGGGACACGACGACGACCATTCCACGCCGCGATCGCGGACGTCCCAGGATCCAGAGACGCGATGCGAATACCAGTCTATGCCCGCGCCGCCCTGCTGATGCTTGTCTTGCTCCCCTGGCCGGGCACCGCCGTCGCGGAGGCGCGGACCTACGAATTCGATCCGGATCATCTGTTCGTCACCTTCCGCGTGGAGCACGCCGGCTACGCCCATATCATCGGGCGCTTCATGCGCGCCCGGGGCCGATTCATGTATGACGAGGAAAACCGCAGCCTGGAAAGCGGCACGGTGACGCTCTTCGCCCACAGCGTGTTCACCGGGCATTACCAGCGCGACAAGCTTCTGCGCGGCCCCGGTTTTCTCAACGCCTCGGAGTACCCACGCATCGTATTCGAGACTTCGCGCTTTCAACGAACCGGCAGCCGCACCGGGCGCCTATTGGGCCAGCTCGAGATGCTCGGCGAGACCCGCGCCGTAACCCTGGACGTGACGATCAACCGCGTGGGCCCGAACCCCGCCGCCGCCGGAATGCTGCGCCCGGCACCCTATGTCCTCGGGGCTTCGGCGCGCGGCACCATTGTGCGCAGCCGCTGGGGCATGCAGGGCGACGCCCGTGGCGGCCTTCTGGCCGACGAAGTCGAGCTGATCATCGAACTCGAGGCACATCGACAGGCCGAATGAATCCAGTCGCCCCCTTCGCCCGGAGACTGGTCATGGCGACTGGGAGGCGCCCGCCCGAATGAACTTCACCACCGCGTCCTACCTACTGCTGGCGCTCGCGATCGTGAGCGAGATCCTCGGCACCTCGGCCTTGAAGGCCTCCGACGGCATGACCCGCCTGGTGCCGGCGTTGATTGTCGTCGGCGGCTATGCCCTGGCCTTCTATCTCCTCGCGCTCACGCTCAAGACCCTCCCGGTCGGATTCGTCTACGCGATCTGGGCCGGTCTCGGAGTGGTGGGCGTGGCCATCGTCGGTGTCCTGGTTTTCGGCGAGCAGATGACCGTTGCCAAGGCCGCGGGCATGGCCCTGATCGTGGGCGGCGTGGCGCTGGTACATCTGGGCACGGCCTGAGCCCGGCCGTGGATCAGGTGGCATCGTCCTCGGCCGGGCCCTGCCCCAGCAGTTCAACGACCTGCTCATCCTCGACCTGGTCAAAGCGCTGGAAGAACTGACCGACGGCGCCAAAATCCACCGGCGCTTCCAGGCAGACCACTTCGTCGACCTCGCGCTCCAGGCGCGCCACGGTATCGCTGGGCGCGACGCCGACGGCCACCACGAGCCGCGCGGGCGCCTTGGCCCGCACCAGGCGCAAAGCCGCCAGCAGCGTGGCCCCGGTAGCCGCGCCGTCGTCGACCACGATCACGGTACGATCCGCCGGATCGATCGGGGGGCGAATCGGCGAATAACGCGCGCGGCGTTCGCGCAGCCGTTCCAACTGGCGTGCGGCCTCCGCGCGCAGGGCCGGGTCCGCATCCAGCGACTTGCCCGAGCGCAGTTCGACCGCGCCGTCCTCGTCGATGGCCCCGATGGCATATTCGGGATTACCGGGCGCACCCAGCTTGTGTACCAGCACCACGTCGAGTTCGCCCCCCAGCTCGTCGGCGACGATGCGGCCCATGGGCACGCCGCCGCGCGGCACGGCCAACACCAGCGGTGCCTGGCCGCGCAGATGCGCCAAGCGTTGGGCGAGTTGGCGCGCGGCATCCTCGCGATCACGCAGCATGTTCCTGCTCCAATCGACTCCTGCGTCTCACGGCGCCAGCACCTTCGCGATCGATCCTCCCGAGTTCAGCGCGCGGAGGACGTCGGCAAACGACGTCGGTGTCGGTGGCGGTCGCCAGTCGGCGTCGAGCGTGAAAAGGCGCGTGTCTCGGTCCATGCAAACGTCGCCGAGATCGATCCCCGGATCTCCCGGGAACCGCCCGCCATCGGCGGCTGATCCGATTTGAATATCGTACAGCGCTCGGCACAATGCCACCCCTTGGGAAGGTCCAGGTCGCGGCCGCCCACCGACCGACTTTGGAGAACGACGATGCCGAAGGTGCTCTTCACCATCCCCGCCCAGCAGGTCGAGGTCGAGGTCGATCCCGAGCGGGTGCAGCAGTGGCACGGCATGGGCATCCCTCAGCGCACCGAGGATGCCGAGGCGCTGCTGTGGGAGTTCAGCGAGCGCCTGAAATGGGACTACGAAATCCGCTAGCGGTACCCCCCGCGAGCCGGCCCCACAGAAGAAACGTCAGTCGGGGTTCTCCTCGGGGAGCGCGTAGGCAATGACCGAATCGCCCGCCTTGGTACCCAGCGATCCATGTCCGCCGGCGACCACGACGACGTATTGCCGACCATCCTGCTCGTAGGTCATCGGCGTGGCCTGCCCACCCGCCGGCAGCCGATCCAGCCAGACGAGCCGCCCGGAAGTGACGTCGTAGGCGCGCACGTAGTAGTCGAGCGTGCCGCTGATGAAGGCGACACCGCCGGCCGTCATCACCGGCCCCCCGAGATCGGGCACGCCCATCTTGAACGGGAACGGTAGCGGCGCAAGGTCGCGCACGGTGCCGTTGACACGCTGATAGGCGATCTCGCCAGTGCGCAGATTGGCGCCCGCCACGTAGCCCCACGGCGGTGCCTGACACGGCAGGCCCAGCACCGAAAGAAAGGGGCTCAGCTCGACCGCGAACGGCGCGCCATAGTTCTCGTTGAGGCCCGGATCGCCATCCGAGACGAGGTTGGCGTCCGGATCGTCGCGCGGAATGAGGCGGTGAACGAAACCGAGGTGCGACGGGGTGCCGAACATCACCTGGCGCTCCGGATCGACCGCCACGCCGCCCCAGTTGAACGCGCCGAAATTGCCCGGATGGACCAGTGTTCCCTGCGTCGATGGCGGCGTCCAGCGGCCCCGATAGTCGAGCCGTTGAAAGGCGATCCGACAGGCGAGCTGGTCGAACATGGTCACGCCCCACATGTCGCGCCCCTCGACCGGATCGGGCGCGAAGCTGAGTTGTGAGGCCGGCTGAGTCGCCGCCGCCGAATCCCCGCGCGCCGCGCCCTGCGGAGCGGGCACCTCTTCCACGGGCACGATGGGCTCGCCGCTGCGCCGGTCGAGCACGAACACGTCGCCCTGTTTGGTCGGTTGCACGAGGGCCGGCACCTGCTCGCCCTCGATCTGCAGATCGAGCAGGCTCGGCTGTGCCGGCACGTCCATGTCCCAGATATCGTGATGCACCGCCTGGAAGGTCCATTCGACTTGGCCCGTATCGAGCCTGAGCGCGGTCACCGACGAGGCGAAGCGCTCCATCGCCGGCGTCCGGTTGCCACCCCACTGGTCCGGCGAGGACGTGCCGAGCGGCACGTACACGAGCCCGAGCTCCGCGTCGACGCTCATGATCGACCACGAGTTGGGCGAGTTGTGCGTATAGGTTTCGTTCGGGCCGATTGGCGCGGTCTCATCCGGGTTGCCCGAATCCCAGTTCCACACCAGTTCACCAGTATCGACGTCATAGGCACGGATGACGCCCGAGGGGTCGGTCACGGAGACGTTATCGTTGATCGCGCCACCCACGACGATCAGGTTGTCCGTCACCACCGGCGGTGAGGTCGAGTAATAGAAGCCCTCTTTTCTGGCCGGCATGCCCTGCCACAGGTTGAGCTCGCCCTCGTTGGCGAAGTCGCGGCAGACCTCGCCCGTATTGGCGTCGAGCGCGATCAGGCGGGCATCGGCCGTCGGTATGAACACACGATGCTTACAGGACTGCCCCGCTGGGGCGTTTGGTCGCTCGTGGTAGGAGACGCCGCGACAGGTCTGATGCTGGCGGCTGGCGTCGATCGGCACCTGCGGATCGAAGCGCCATTGTTCCTCGCCGGTGGTGGGATCGAGCGCAATCACGAGGTGATGCGGCGTGCAGATATAGAGACGGTCGTTGACCTTCAGCGGCGTGACCTCGTACGTGGTCTCCGCCGGATCGCCGGGCCGGCGCATGTCGCCCGTGCGATAGTGCCAGGCCCGTTCGAGCTCGATGGCATTGCCCGGCGTGATCTGATCGAGCGGCGAATAGCGGTCGCCGAATGGCGTGCGGCCGTAGGCGTGCCACTCGCCCGCCGGCACTCCGAGGTAATCGTCCGGCAGATCGACCACCGCCTCGTGCGGCAGCACCCCGAGTTGATCGTTACTGCGGGTAAAGATCGCGGCGGCGGCGACCGCGAAGGCCACCACCACGGCCGCGGTCAACGGGATGCCGGCTCCGCGAAAGGCGCTCGGCGGACGCGCTTCGTCCGCGTCGGCGCTCAGGGCGCGCGTCATCCAGGGCGCCAGCAGCCACAGCCCGACCAGTACGAGCACAGCGCCGCGGGGCGCGTACTGCCACCAGTCAAGGCCGATCTCGTACAGCGACCAGCCGACCGTGCCGAGCAGGATCAGCGCATAGACCCATAATGCCGCCGGCAGGCGGCTGACCAACAGCGCGGCGCAGATCACCAGACCGGGCCCGGTGAGCGCGTAGTACCCGCTGCCGCCCAGGGCGACCAGCCAGGCGCCCACCCCGAACAGGACGAACCCCACGATCGCCAGCACGATTCCCGTCAGCCACAGGATCGCGCCACCGCGTCGCCGTGCCATTTCGCCTCCTTGCGCATCGGATGCGCGCCGCCCCGTCCATGGGG
>JBBEEB010000150.1:49474-51948 GCA_040880995.1 Halofilum sp. (in: g-proteobacteria) | reverse complement strand
ATGCTGGCACCATGATAGCTTAGATGAGCCACGCTGCCCATCCGCCGGGACCGACAACGCGTCCCGTAATCGCCTATAATCGCGCGCCTTTCCATTCGCGGCCGCTGCCCTATGCATTCGGAGTTCGACCGGCTACAGCCTTATCCCTTCGAGCGCCTCGCGGCGCTGGTGGCCGACGTCGAGCCGCCATCGGATCGCGCGACACTGTCGCTGTCGATCGGCGAGCCGCAGCATGAACCGCCTGCGTTGGCGGGCGCGGCACTGCGCGAGGCCCTCGATGGGCTCAGCACGTACCCGGCCACGCGTGGCAGCGGGCCTTTGCGCGACAGCATTGCGCAATGGCTCGAACGCCGCTATGCCGTGGCCGTCGATCCGGAACGGCAGGTCTTGCCGGTCAACGGTACGCGCGAAGCCTTGTTCGGCTTCGCCCAGACCGTGATCGACCGGGGCTGGTCCGACGCGGCGGTGCTCGTACCCAATCCGCTGTACCAGATCTACGAGGGCGCCGCGCTGCTCGCCGGGGCCGAGCCGGTGTACTACCCCGCCGGCGGCACCGAAGCCCCGCACTTCGACGCCATTCCGGATCCGGTCTGGGAGCGCTGCCACTTGCTGTATATCTGCAGCCCGGGCAACCCCACCGGTGCCGTCCTCGATCGCCCCACGCTGCGCGCGCTGATCGAGCGCGCGCACGCGCATGATTTCATCATCGCCGCCGACGAATGCTATGGCGAGATCTACCGCGCCGACGGCGCGCCGCCGCCGGGGCTGCTCGAAGTGGCGCAGGAGGCCGGCTATGCGGACTTCAGTCGTTGCGTCGCCTTCCATAGCCTGTCGAAGCGCTCCAATCTACCCGGCCTGCGGTCGGGCTTTGTCGCCGGCGATGCCAACCTGATCGCGGACTTCGCGCGCTATCGCACCTATCAGGGCGGGGCCATGGCCCCGCCCACGCAGGCGGCGAGCCTCGCCGCCTGGAACGACGAGGCCCATGTGGAAGGCAATCGCCGCGCCTACGACGAGAAATTCGCCGCCGTGCTCGGTGCGCTGGGCGGCGCTCTCGAAGTGGAAGCACCGGACGCCAGCTTCTATCTCTGGCCGCGCACCCCGGTGGACGACACCCGCTTTGCCCGCGAACTGCTCGCCGAAGAGGGTGTACGGGTCTTGCCGGGCCAGTACCTGAGCCGCGAAACCGACGGCGATAATCCCGGCGCCGACCGCATACGCGTTGCGCTCGTACCGCCGCTCGACGACTGCGTGGAGGCGGCTCGGCGCATCCGCCGCTTCCTCCAGACCAATTACCCAAACTGACGCACCGCCACCCGGAGGCCACGGACCATGACCGAGACCCAGGCTATCATCGAGGACGCCTTCGAGCGCCGCGACGAGATCAGCCCGACCCGCGCACCCGACGAGGTCCGCCGCGCGGTCGCCAGCGCGCTCGCGCAACTCGACAACGGCAACGCCCGCGTGGCGGTGCAGCACGGCGTGGGCGACTGGGAAGTACATCAGTGGCTCAAGAAGGCGGTGCTACTGTCGTTCCGGCTGCAGGACAATCACCGCATCGACGGCGGCTGGACCGGCTACTTCGACAAGGTCGATCTCAAGTTCGCCGACTACAGCGAAGACGACTTCCGCCAGGCCGGCATGCGCGTCGTGCCGCCGGCAGCCGCCCGGCGCGGCAGCTACATCGCGCCGAACGTGGTGATGATGCCCTCCTACGTAAACATTGGTGCGTGGGTGGGCGAAGGCAGCATGGTCGATACTTGGGCCACGGTCGGTTCCTGCGCGCAGATCGGCAAGTACGTGCATCTGTCCGGCGGCGTCGGCATCGGCGGTGTGCTCGAACCGCTGCAAGCCAACCCGACCATCATCGAGGACAACTGTTTCATCGGTGCGCGCTCGGAGATCGTGGAAGGCGTGATCGTCGAGGAAGGCGCGGTGATCTCGATGGGCTGCTACATCGGCCAGAGCACGCGCATCTACGACCGCGAGAACGATCAGGTCCTGCGCGGACGCGTGCCCTCGGGGGCAGTCGTGGTACCGGGCACGCTACCCTCGAGTGATGGCAAGTGCTCGCTCTATGCAGCGATCATCGTCAAGTACGCTGACGCCGATACACGTGCCAAGGTCGGCCTCAACGCGCTGCTGCGCAACGCCGAGTAAGGCGGCCGATCGCGATGATTGAGCTCTACGGCATCAAGCAGTGCGACACCTGCCGCAAGGCCTGGAAGTGGCTCGATGAGCAGGGCCTCGAATATCGCTTCCACGACGTCCGCCGCGACGGCATCGACCGCTCGATGGTCGATGTCTGGGCGGACGCCGTGGGCACGGAGACTCTGATCAACCGCCGCGGCCAGACCTGGCGCCGCCTGGACCCGAGCGAACGCGACGGCCTCGACGAGCAGGCCCTGCGCGCCCTGCTCCTCCGCGACCCCACCCTCATCAAACGCCCCGTCGTTACCACCCCCAACGGCACC
>JBBEEB010000150.1:36380-49374 GCA_040880995.1 Halofilum sp. (in: g-proteobacteria) | reverse complement strand
CCTCCGCGACCCCACCCTCATCAAACGCCCCGTCGTTACCACCCCCAACGGCACCGTTCATGTCGGCTGGACCGACGCCGTGCGCGACGCGCTTGGTCAGTGAAGAACCGCGGATGAAACCGGATCAGAACCACGAATGGACACGAATTAACACGAATAGAGCTAGCTGGATGAAGCGCAATCGTCCCGGATTCCGCCTACGGCTGCATCCGGGCTACGCCAGCTAGTCATCGCAGATGAACACAGATGGACCCAGATAAATCGAGCCCTGCTTCGCAGCACTCGTGAGAATAACGATCAGCCTGACGGGGCTAGGCAGTCCGATCTTTAGCTCCATCTAATCCGTGTTCATCTGAGTTCATCTGTGATGGATTCCGTCGGCACTTCCTTGGCAACAAGCCGTCAGCGCAGCTCCCACACCCAGCCCCTCAGACGCGGCAGCATTCGCGTCCATTCGTGTTCATTCGTGGTTCTCTTCTGCGTGCCCGGCCCCGCCGGTAACTTCCCGGTCGGAGTCGCGTAGGACGCGGCGGAGGATTTTGCCGATGTTGCTCTTGGGGAGTTCGTCGCGGATCTCGATGCGCTTGGGGATCTTGTAGCTGGTCAGCTGCTCGCGCAGGTAGGCCTTGAGTGCGTCGACATCGAGTTCGTGGTCGGCAGCCGGCACGACGTAGAGCTTGGGCACCTCGCCGGACGATACGTGCGCGATGCCCACGCAGGCCGCTTCGGCGACACCCTCGTAGCCGGCGGCGACGTCCTCGATCTCGTTCGGATAGACGTTGAAGCCGGACACGACGATGACGTCCTTCATCCGGTCGACGATGCGCACCCAGCCTTGCTCGTCCATCTCGGCGACATCGCCGCTGCGGAACCATCCGTCATCGAAGAATGCCTCTTTTGTATCCTCCGGCTTCTCCCAATAACCCGCCATCACCTGCGGTCCGCGGATACACAGTTCGCCCGCCTCGCCGTAGGCCAGGGGCGCTCCATGAGCATCGCGAATGGAGACGTCGGTGGACGGCACGGGGAAGCCAACCGTGCCGGAGAATGCTTGCGCGTACAGGGGGTTGGCGCACACCACCGGCGAGGTCTCGGTGAGACCGTAGCCCTCGATGATCACGGTGCCGGTCACCGACTGCCAGCGCTCCGCCACACTGCGCTGGACCGCCATGCCGCCGCCGACGGCGAGGTTCAGATGGGAGAAATCGAGTTGGCGGAAATCCGCATTCCGCAGGAGGCCATTGAACAGCGTGTTGACCGCCGTGAGCGCGGTAAACGGCTCCTCGCGCAGCGTCTTCACCAGTCCTCGAATATCGCGCGGGTTGGTTACCAGGACATTGGTGCCGCCGTGCTTGACGAAAGTCAGCAGGTTCGCCGTGAGACTGAAGATGTGATAGAGCGGCAGCGGTGTGATCACCACCTCGCTCGCCTCGGCCCGGCCGAGCCAGGCGGAGATCTGCTCGAGATTGGCGACCATGTTGCGGTGGGTCAGCATCGCGCCCTTGGGCGCGCCGGTGGTGCCGCCGGTGTACTGCAGAAAGGCCAGATCCTCGCCGGCGAGCGCCGGCGGCTCGAAGTCCCTCGTGGCGCCCCGCTCTAGCGCATCGTTCCAGCGGATCGTGCCCGCAATCGCCCACGCCGGGACCATGCGGCGGAGGTGGCGCACCGCGAGGTTCACCGCCGCGCCCCGCCATGCGCCGAGCATATCGCCGAGCCCCGTCACGATCACGTGCTCGACCGTGTAGCGCGACTGCGCATCCTGCAGCGCGCGGGCGAAGTTCTCGACGATGACGATCGCGCGCGGGCGCGCGTCGACCAGACGATCGGCGACCTCGCGCGCGGTATAGAGCGGATTGATGTTGACCACGACCAGGCCCGCCCGCAGCGCGCCATACAGCGCCACCGGGTACTGCAGGACGTTGGGCATCATCAGCGCGATGCGCTCGCCCTTGGCGAGACCGAGGTCGTTCTGCAGGTAGGCCGCGAAGTCGCGGGCGCGCGCCTCGAAATCGCGGAAACTCAGCGCTGTGCCCATGTTGCGGAAGGCGGCTCGCTCGCCGAAGCGCTCGCAGCTTTGGTCGAACACGGCCGCAACCGAGGGAAAGGCATCGGGATCGATATCGCCCGCAACGCCGTCGGGGTACTGCGCCAACCACACGCGGTCCATGCCTTCTCCTGTCCAGCGCTTGGGGCGACGCCGTAGCGCTCAGATGCGCGAGTTCGGGTGCTCGGGCGTCCCCGTCACCGTAGCAGCCGCTTCGTCGGATGTGGCCGCCGGCGCTGGATCGTCGGGCCCCGCGCTCCCGGCCGCCTCGGGTGGATCCGGCTCGTCGATGCGATAACGCAGCGCGGGCGCGAAGTCATCGACGTCGATCGCCGCGCGCAGCGCGTCACGCCAGGCACCGAGCGTGCCAGCCTCGGTTTCGTCGAGTACGCCCGCCCGCACCAACTCGACCACCCACTCGGAAAACGCCGTTGTCACCGGTTGCTCGATGCCGCGCTTGCGCAGGCGCTGCTCCAGCGGTTCGGCTGCCACCGCCAGTCGCAGCGCATGCTCCATGCGTCCCGTGAGGTCGTTCGGACGCTCGTCGACGTAGATCCCGTGCGTGAGCCGGTCGCGCGTATCGGACGGCTCGAGCAGCATGCGCGCCACGCGATGCCCCAGGCGGTCGTTGGGGTAGCGGTAGCTGCGTCCCAGCGGAAAGATGATCCAGCGCAATGCGACGCCCAGAGACGTAATCGGGAAGTTGCGCAGAATCTCATCCAGCGCCGACTGGACGTTATAGAGACAGTACTTGGCCGACCATTCGAGCAGCGGCAGATCCTCAGGCGGGCGCCCCGTGTCTTCGAAGCGCTTGAGCGCGGCCGAGCACACATATAGATGGATCAGCGCGTCGGCAAACCGGGCCGACAGGCGCTCGCGACGCTTGAGGTCGCCGCCGAGCGTAACCAGGGCGGCATCGGCGACCAGCGCGAACGCCGCCGACAAACGCTCCACGCGGCGGTAGTACTTGGCGCTCGGACCACGCACCGGCGCCGGCGCCAGGCGGCTGCGCGACAGGCCGTAGACGAATGCCCGCGCGGCGTTGCGTACCGTGTGACCGATGTGCGGCAGCAGCGCCGCATCGAAATCGCGAGCGCCCTGCTCCGCGTCGTCCGACTGCGCCGCCTTGATCTCGTCGATCAGGTACGGGTGACAGCGCATCGCGCCCTGGCCGAAGACGATCATGCTGCGTGTGAGGATATTGGCACCCTCGACCGTGATCGCCACGGGTACCGCGCGGTACGCGATGGTCAGGTAGTTGCTGGGGCCCTCGCAGATGCCGCGGCCGCCGTGGATGTCCATGGCGTCGTTGACGACGTCGCGGTTCCCCTCGGTGTTGAAGTGCTTGACCATGGCCGAGGCCACCGCTGGCTTCTCGCCGGCATCGATCGCCGCCAGCGTCAGCTGGCGCGCCGAGTCCATCATGTAGGTCTTGGCCGCGATCCGCGCCAGAGGCTCTTCGACGCCCTCGAAATGGCCGATCGGCCGTTTGAACTGATGGCGCACACGCGCATAGGCGCCGGTCAGCCGGCTGCAGTACTTGCCGCTACCGCAACCCAGTGCCGGCAGCGAGATGCCGCGCCCGGCCGAAAGGCAATCCATCAGCATGCCCCAGCCGCGGCCGACACCCTCGCGCCCGCCGATGATCCAGTCGATCGGGATGAAGACGTCGTGGCCGCGGTTGGGTCCGTTCTGGAAGGCGGTACCGAGCGGATCGTGCCGCTGACCGATCTCCACGCCGGGCGTCTCGGTGGGAATCAGTGCGCAGGTCACGCCGAGCTCTACCTCTTCGCCGAGCAGTCCATCCGGATCGCGCGCCTGGAAGGCCAGGCCGAGCACGGTCGCGATCGGCCCCAGGGTGATGTAGCGCTTCTCCCAGTTCGTGCGCAGGCCGAGCACGGCCTCGCCTTCGTGCTCGCCCCAACAGACCACACCGACGTCGGGGATGGAGGCGGCGTCGGAGCCGGCGAACGGCCCCGTCAGCGCGAAGCAGGGAATCTCCCGCCCGTCGGCCAGCAGCGGCAGGTAGTGGTCCTTTTGTTCATCGGTGCCGTAATGCAGCAGCAGCTCGGCCGGACCGAGGGAGTTCGGCACCATGACGCTCACCCCCGCCGTGGGGCTGCGGCTGGAGACCTTCATCACCACCTGCGAATGGGCATAGGCGGAAAAGCCCAGGCCGCCGAATTCGGCGGGGATGATCATCCCGAAGAAGCGCTGCTCGCGCAGGAAATCCCATACCGCGGGCGGCAGGTCCGCGCGCTCATGGGTAATCTCCCAGCTGTTGAGCATGCGGCACAGCTCTTCGACGGGGCCTTCGAGGAAGGCTTGTTCGGCCGGAGTCAGCCCGGGCGCGCGCATCGTGAGCAGCGCGCGCCAGTCCGGCCCTCCACGGAAGATCTGACTCTCCCAACCCACCGTGCCGGCTTCGATGGCCTCGCGCTCGGTCTCGGACATCGCCGGCATCTTCTGGCCAATGCGCCGGCGCAGTGGTTCGGAAATCGCGCGCCGGCGCAGCGCGGAAACGTTGAGGGGGACAAAAACGAGGAGGAACAGCGCCCACAGGATGGCGCTCCCCGCGACCGGCAGCCCGCCGCCGAGGCCCAGCGCGAGCAACGCGACCGCCGTCACAGCGGTCCAAACACGCAAGCCGGCGCGCAGACGCGCCACGCCGGTGAGCGCCGCCACGATCCCAAACAGCCAAAGCAGGAGTTCGATCAAAATGCTGGTCCCTCCGCGCCGCGGGCACTGGCCGCGTTCCCATTGTTCGTCTATGCCGGACGCGAGGCGCCCCCGAGCAGACATCCGGGGTCGCCGCCACGATAGGTCGGCGCCCGAGACAGCGCAACTCGCGCGCCCAGCGACATGCGTCCATCGCTTGCGCCGTTCGGTTCATGGGTTACGCTGTATTCCCGTGTGTCGCTGTGCGCGCCACAATCGGCGGGCGCCTACTGGCGCCATAACCCATCTACAAACATCATGGCATATGCGGGCGAACCGCTGAGCACCAACGGCCCCGCCGAACAATGGACCCCGAGTGAGTTTGACCGATACCGCCGGACGGATAGAGCTCGGATGGCGCGAGTGGCTTGCGCTACCGGGATTGGGCTTGCCGGCGATCAAGGCCAAGATCGACACGGGCGCGCGGACATCCGCGCTACACGCCTGGATGATTGAGCCGTTCACCGATGGCGGCGCGTCCTGGGTGCGCTTTTACATGCATCCGGTGCAGCGGCGCACGGATATTTCCATCGCCTGCGTCGCGCCCGTGGCGGATTGCCGCATGGTGCGCGACTCGGGCGGGCACGCCGAGCGCCGCTACGTGATCGAATCGGACGTGGTGCTCGGCGATCGCCGCTGGCCCATCGAGATCACCCTCACGGATCGTGACACCATGCGCTTTCGCATGCTACTCGGCCGCCAGGCGCTGAGCGGCCTATGCGTCAGCGCCGGCGACTCGTTCCTGACCGCGCCGCCGCTGACGCGCGCGCAAGCGGCCCGACACTACCGCGCGTGACCCCGGCGCACACGGCCGCATGCACCTGCATCCGGCCAAGCCACCGCCACTGCTGGTAACTGCGTGTCTGCGCTGGTAACGTCGCGCCCGCTCGCCGCCGCGTGCCCGCGGCCGCGTTTAGCGTTTAGTTAGAAGCGCCGGCGCGCGGTCATGATAACTTCGTTGCCGGACCGTGGACTGGTCCCCATTCAGGAGCCCTCTCGCAGATGAAGCTCGCCGTGCTCTCGCGCAATCCGCGGCTGTATTCAACCCGCAGGCTGGTGGAGGCCGCCCGCGAGCGCGGCCACGAGATCCAGGTGGTCAACACCCTGCGCTGCTACAACAACATCACGTCCTTGCGCCCTTCGGTGCATTATCGCGGCGAAGCGCTGACCGGCCTCGACGCGGTTATCCCGCGCATTGGCGCGTCGGTCACCTTTTACGGCACGGCGGTGCTGCGCCAGTTCGAGATGATGGGCGTGTTTCCGGTGAACGAGTCAGTGGCGATCACGCGCTCGCGCGACAAGCTGCGCGCGACCCAGCTGCTCGCCCGCCGCGGCATCGGCCTGCCCGTGACCGGCTTCGCGCACTCGCCCGACGACATCGACGACCTCATCAAGATGGTCGGGGGCCCGCCGCTAGTCGTAAAGCTGCTCGAGGGCACCCAGGGCATGGGCGTGGTCCTGGCCGAGACCTACAAGGCCGCCGAGTCGGTGATTCAGGCGTTCATGGGGCTCGAGGCGGAGATCATGGTCCAGGAGTTCATCCGCGAAGCCAAGGGAGCCGATCTGCGCTGCTTCGTCATCGGCGGCAAGGTGGTCGCCTCGATGAAGCGGCAGGCGCCCGAGGGCGAGTTCCGCTCCAACCTCCATCGTGGCGGCACCTCGGCACTGGTGCGCATCACGCCCGAGGAACGCTCGACCGCGGTACGCGCCGCCAAGGCCATGGGCCTGAACGTCGCCGGCGTCGACATCCTGCGCTCGAACCACGGCCCCGTAGTGATGGAGGTGAATTCCTCACCCGGCCTGCGCGGCATCGAGAGCGCTAGCGGCAAGGACGTCGCCGGCCAGATCATCCAGTTCATCGAGAAGAACGCGCGCGAAGGCCGGACGAAGACGCGTGGCAAAGGCTGAGCGGGCCGGGCCGCTAACGATCGGGGGCGAGCGCATCGCCCCCGGCGAGCGCCGCACCATCGAGTTACCGCTGGCGCGGGTTTTCAGCCACGTCGAGCTGAACATGGTGGTGCAGATCGCGCGCGGGCGCCGGGCCGGACCCACGCTCTGTGTCTGCGCGGGCCTTCACGGCGATGAGATCAACGGCGTCGAGATCCTGCGGCGCCTGCTCAAATCCTCCGCCCTGTCGCGCATCCGCGGCACGCTGATCGCCGTGCCCGTGGTCAACATGTTCGGCTTCCTGCAGCAGACCCGCTATCTGCCCGACCGGCGCGACCTCAACCGTTCCTTCCCCGGCTCCGAGCGCGGCTCGCTGGCCGCGCGACTGGCTCATCTGTTCATGACCGAGATCGTGGCCAACTGCGACCACGCCATCGACCTGCACACCGGCGCCATCCATCGGACAAACCTGCCGCAGATCCGCGCCTGCCTCGAGCGGGACGAGACCCCGCGCATGGCGCAGGCCTTCGGCGCGCCGGTGATCATCGACGCGCCCCTGCGCGAGGGCTCGCTCCGGGCCGCGGCGCACGAGCGCGGCATCCCCATGCTGGTCTACGAGGGAGGCGAGGCGCTGCGCTTCGACGAACTCGCGATCCGCGTGGGCGTGCGCGGCGTGACCTCGGTCATGCGCGAACTGGGCATGCTCCCCAAATCGCGCGGCCACAAACCCACGCACACGCCGACCGTCGCGCTCGACAGCAGCTGGGTGCGCTCTCCGGATAGCGGAATCCTGCAGCATCGAGTCCCGTTAGGCTCGCGCGTACGCACCGGCGATACCCTCGGTGTCGTCGTCAATCCGTTCGGCGAGGGGGAGGGACACATCGTCGCCCCGAACGGCGGCATCGTGATCGGCATGACGCAGATCCCGTTGCTCAATGAGGGCGACGCCGCCTTCCACATCGCCTCGGTGCAGCGGCCCGGCACAGTCGAGAAGGCGGTCGAGGCGCTCCAGGCGACCTACGACGCTAACGACCCTGACGAAGACTACACCTAGTGGGCCATGCGGGAAGTTCGGTCGCCGAAGCTACCGGGCCGGCGGCGACACGCCGCGCACGTCCGCCTCGGCCGATGTGTCACCGGCCACGGAATCCTGGACGAATTTCTCCTGCGGCTTGAACCACTGCAGCTTGCGATGCAGGCGCACGACGTCGCCGACGATGATGAGTGTCGGCGCCTGCACGTCATGACGCGCGATCAGCGCCGGTAACGTCGCCAGACTGCCGACGAATACCCGCTGCTGCGGCGTGGTGGCCTGCTGCACCAGAGCCGCCGGCGTCGCCGGGTCGCGGCCGTGCTCAATCAGTCGGCGACACAGGGGGCCCAGCGACGATAGCCCCATGTAGACCACCAGCGTCTGCTGCTCATGCACCAGGGCCGGCCAGTCCAGCTCGAGTTGCCCCTCTTGCAGGCGCCCGGTGACGAACTGCACGGCGTGCGCGTAGTCGCGATGGGTCAGCGGGATGCCCGCATAAGCCGCGCTGCCGGATGCCGCGGTGATCCCCGGCACGACCTGGAACGGAATGCCCGCGTCCATCAGCTCGGCGATCTCCTCGCCGCCGCGGCCAAAGGTGAACGGGTCGCCGCCCTTCAGGCGCACGACGCGCTTACCCTCGCGTGCCAGCCGGATCAGCTCGGCGTTGATGCGCTCCTGGCGCAGGTGATGCTCGCCCCGGCGCTTGCCCACATAGACACGCTCGGCATCGCGTCGGCAGAGATCGAGCACGGCCGGCGAGACCAGGCGGTCGTGGAGCACCACGTCCGCCTCCTGCATCAGTCGTAGGGCGCGGAACGTCAGCAGATCCGGATCGCCCGGGCCCGCGCCGACCAATGCGACATCACCCACCCCCCGCTCCTCACTCGCGCGATCGAGTTCGGCAGTGAGCGCGGCCTCCGCCTCGGCCTCGCGGCCGGCGTGGACCCGCTCGGCGATGGGTCCCTCCAGGACACCCTCCCAGAAGCGACGCCGCTGGTCACCGCTGGCGAATTTCTCCTTAACGCGCAGGCGAAAGCGTGCAGCCAACTCAGCCAACCGCCCGTAACTGGGCGGGACCGCCGCCTCGATCCAGGCGCGCAGGCGCCGCGCCAGCACAGGCGCGACGCCGCCCGAAGAGATCGCGATCTGCAGCGGCGAGCGATCCACCATGGCGGGGGTGATGACACTGCACAGCGGGGTGTCATCCACCACGTTGACCGGAATCCCGCGCGCTTGGCACAGCTGCGAGATGTGCTCGTGTAGCGCGTGATCGTCCGCCGCGGCGACCACCAGGCGGGCGCCCGCCAGGTCACCATCGACGAAGCCACGCGCGCAATGAACCAGCTCAGACGCGTCGCGGCGCGCCGCCAGGTCCTCGGTGAGCGTCGGTGCGACGACCGTGATCGCCGCACCAGCCCGGCGCAGTAGCAGCACCTTGCGGGCGGCGACGTCGCCGCCGCCGACCACGAGCACGCGGCGCTCCCGCAGGTCCATGAAAACCGGGTAATACTTCATCGACGGCCTCCTCGGCCGTGAGGCGAGATACCGCCCCGAGCCAGGGCGGTCCTGATCGCGTTACCATAGGGGCGAGCCCGACAGCCTCCCGCTGGCGCAGTGCGCGCCGGCGCTGCCGAGCGCAGCATCGGCCGGCCACCGGTCGGCACGGCCCAGCGGCCCCGGCCGGATGCCGACGCGGCTGGTATTCTGAACGGGCTTCGGGCACCAGACAAACGGCGCCTAGCAGCCTGTCGGACTTAGGGCATCGTAGCGAGGCGGGTGTGAATCGAGGTCAGATTTTCGATCATTTGAGGAGAAGGATCGGAAATATGGACCGATTCCCACGCGCCGCAGTCGATGAGCCTAAGTCCGACAGGCTGCTAGGACCAGTGAAGCAGCGGAGACAACCATGACCTGCACCGCCCTCACCGACCAGCTCGATCGGCCGCTACAGGATCTGCGTATCTCGGTGACCGACCGCTGCAACTTCCGCTGCACCTACTGCATGCCCAAGGAGCAGTTCGGCGCCGATCACGCCTTCCTGCCGCGCAATGCGCTACTCGATTTCGAGGAGATCGAGCGCCTGGTCCGCGTCTTCGCCGGACAAGGGGTGCGCAAGATCCGCCTGACCGGCGGCGAACCCCTGGTGCGCAAGGACATCGAGCGCCTGGTCGAGCGCATCGCCAACGTCCCCGGCATCGACGACATCGCCCTGACTACCAACGGCTCCCTACTCTCGGCGAGCCGCGCGCGGGCCTTGGCCGATGCCGGCCTGGAGCGCGTGACCATCAGCCTCGACAGTCTCGACGACGCCACCTTCATGGCCATCAACGACGTCGGCTTCCCGGTCGACAAGGTCCTCAAGGGCATCGACAACGCGTCCGAAGCCGGACTGTCGGTCAAGATCAACGCGGTCATCCAGCGCGGCGTCAACGAGCACCAGATCCTGCCGATGGCCGGCTACTTCCGCGGCAGCGGGCATATCCTGCGCTTCATCGAATTCATGGACGTGGGCACGACCAACGGCTGGTGCCTGGACGACGTCGTATCCGCCCGCGAGATCCGCGACCACATCGACGCGGTCTGGCCGATCGAGCCGGCCGACCCGAACTACCCTGGCGAGGTCGCCAACCGCTGGCGCTACCGCGATGGCACCGGCGAAGTGGGCATCATCGCCTCGGTCACTCAACCGTTCTGCCGCGGCTGCACCCGCGCTCGGCTCTCGGCCGAGGGCTCGCTCTACACATGTCTGTTTGCTGGCGTGGGCTACGACCTGCGCGGGCTACTGCGCAGCGGCGCCGACGATGCGCGCCTCGTCGAAGAGATCGCCGGCATTTGGAGCCACCGCGCCGACCGCTACTCCGAACTGCGATCCGACGAAACGGTGCTCCAGCCCAAGGTCGAGATGTCCTACATCGGCGGTTGAGCTATCGCGTCCGCGCGCGGCGCGCGCTAAGGTAGAGTCATGGAGCAGAGCAGCCACGGACGCGGCTCGATGCAGGACCACAACAAGCGTGTGCAGCGGTGTTGACGCGCCACGAGGCATCGATCGGACGATGTGGCACGAGACGCTCCGTCGGCACGGGGAGAAGGGCATGAAGGTAGCGCGAATACTGCAGAACAAGGGGCATGAGGTCGCTGCGATCACGCCGGAGCGGCCGGTATTGGAGGTCGCGGACCAGCTTCAGCGGCGGGGCATCGGAGCGATGCTCGTGCTGACGGGTGACGAGGACATCGCCGGCATCATATCCGAGCGCGACATCGTCCACGCCCTGGTCGATCACGGCGGCAACCTCACCAATCTCACGGCCGGTGATCTGATGACCACCGACGTCACGGTTTGCAGCAGCGGCGACCACATCAATGACGTCATGCGTCAGATGACCGCCGGCCGGTTCCGCCACGTGCCCGTGATCGACGACGGCCGCCTCAACGGCATCATCTCGATCGGCGACGTCGTCAACGCCCGGATGCAGGAACTCGAACAGGAGACCGAACAGCTGCAGCACTACATCGCCGGCTAACGCCAGCGATGGTCGGCCCGTCTACCGTCGCGGCGTGGCCCGCGCCGCGACGGCCGGACGCGCGCGGACCATACGGATGGGCATGCATAACCGGGACATCGCCGCACAACTCGACCGTCTGGCGGATCTGCTCGAGGTCGAGGGGGCGAACGCCTTTCGGGTCCGGGCCTACCGCAACGCCGCGCGCACCGTTTCCGATCTCTCTCCCCGCGTCACCGACCTCGTCGCCCAGGGCGCCGATCTCACCACCTATCCCGGCATCGGCAAGGATCTGGCCGGCCAGATCGCCACCCTCATCGAGACCGGCCGCCTGCCGCCCCTCGACGAGATCGCCCAGCGCGTTCCACCCGAGCTATCCGACCTCATGCAGATCCAGGGGCTGGGACCCAAGGGCGTGAAAAAGCTCTACGAGCAGTTCCAGATCCGCACACTGTCCGACCTGGAGCAGGTCGCGCGTGCCGGCGAAGTGCGCGGGCTGCCGGGCTTCGGCACCAAGAAAGAGCAGGCACTGCTCGAGGGGATCGAGCGGCTGCAGAACGCGGGCGCGCAACGCACGCGCATCGATGTCGCGCACGGCTTCGCCGAGCCGTTACGCGAGTGGCTGGCCGCGACACCCGGCATCTCGATGATCGAGGTCGCCGGAAGCTACCGCCGCCGGCGCGAGACCGTGGGCGATCTCGATATCGTCGTCGCCTGCAGCGACGGCGACGCGCTCATGGATCGCCTACTCGACTACCGCGATCTTGACCAGATCCTCTCGCGCGGACGCACGCGGTCGTCGGTCCGGCTCGGTAGCAACCTGCAGGTCGACGTACGCGCCGTGGCACCGGAGAGCTACGGCGCCGCCCTGCTCTACTTCACCGGCTCGCGCGAACACAACATCGCCTTGCGCCAGCGTGCCATCGACCGTGGGCTCAAGCTCAACGAGTACGGCCTGTTCGACGGCCACACGCCCGTAGCTGGGGCCGACGAGTGGGGGATCTACGCACAACTGGATCTCGCCTGGATCCCCCCCGAGCTACGCGAGAGCACCGGCGAGATCGAGGACGCCGAACGCAACGCGCTGCCGCAGCTCGTCACCGTCGCCGAGATCCGCGGCAATCTTCACGGGCACACCACCTGGAGCGACGGCCGCGACTCGCTCGAGGACATGGCCGCAGCCGCCCAGGCGCGCGGCTACGAGTATCTCGCAATCACCGACCACGGCCCGCGCGTTCAGGTCGCCAACGGGCTCGATGCCCGGCGCCTCGCCGCGCAGGCCGAGGCCATCGACACGCTCAATGCGCGCCTGGACGGACTCACGCTACTCAAAGGATGCGAAGTCGATATCCTCGAGGATGGCCAGCTCGATCTGCCCGACGAAGTGCTCGCCCACCTCGACATCGTGGTCTGCTCGACCCACTACAACCTGCGCCTGTCGCGCGAGCAACAGACCGAGCGTGTGCTGCGAGCAATGGACAACCCGCACTTCATGATCTGGGGCCACCCAACCGCCCGGAACATCCCCAAGCGCGATCCGATCGACATCGACCTCGAACGCTGCATCGGTGCCGCCGCCGAACGCGGCATCGCATTGGAGATCAACGCCCAACCCAAGCGCCTCGATCTCAAGGACGTGCATGCCCGTCTGGCCCTGGACCGCGGCTGCAACCTGAGCGTCAATACCGACGCCCACCGCACCAGCCACTTCGATCTTCTTCCCTACGGCATCGACCAGGCCCGCCGCGCCGGCGCCACCCCCGACCGCATCCTCAACACCCTCTCCCTCGCCGACCTGCGCAAACAGCTCCG
>JBBEEB010000150.1:0-36280 GCA_040880995.1 Halofilum sp. (in: g-proteobacteria) | reverse complement strand
AGCCTGAGCCCCGCTAGCGCGAGGAAGCGGGCGCTACGGACGAACTGACTTCGTGGTCGTCGTCCTCGGCGGCGCGTTCGGCTTGTTGGAGGCGCCACATGTGGGCGTAAAGGCCGTCGTGGGCGAGCAGGCTGGCGTGGTCGCCCCGTTCGACGATGCGGCCGGCATCCAGCACGAGGATCTCGTCGGCGTCCGCCACGGTCGATAGGCGGTGGGCGATGGCGAGCGTGGTCGTCTCGCGGGCGACGCGCTCGAGCGCGGTCAGGATGGCACCCTCGGAGCGCGAGTCGAGACTCGACGTGGCCTCATCGAAGACGAGGATCGGCGGACGCTTGAGAATCACGCGCGCGATGGCCACGCGCTGCTTCTCACCCCCAGACAGCTTGAGCCCGCGCTCGCCGACGACGGTTTCGTAGCCGTCCGGCAGTTGGATGATGAACTCGTGCAGATCCGCGACCCGCGCGGCCTGCTCGATCTCCTCACGACCGGCCTCCAGGCGCGCATAGCCGATGTTGTAGGCCAGGGTGTCGTTGAATAGCACGGTGTCCTGCGGAACGATGCCGATCGCCGCGCGCACGCTTGCCTGGGTGCAATCGCGCAGATCCTGTCCGTCAATCCGCACATGGCCGCTATCGGGATCCCAGAAGCGGAACAGCAGCCGCGCGATGGTCGACTTGCCCGCGCCGGATGGACCGACCACGGCGAGCTTGCGGCCCGGTGCGATCTCGAAATCGACCGCGTGCAGCATCGGACGATCGCCGCGGTAACCGAAGTTCACCGCCTCGAAGCGCACCCGGCCCTCGGTGACCGTCAGCGGCTGGGCATTCTCACGGTCGGTCACGCCGGGCGCGGTGTCGAGCAGCCGGAACACGAGGTCCATGTCGGCCAGGGCGTATTTGAGCTGGCGGTAGATGCTGCCGAGCGCACTGAGCGGCACGAACAGCTGCAGCAACAGCCCGTTGACCAGCACCAGGTCGCCGATGGTCATGGTACCGGCGGCCACGCCCCACGCCGCCTGCATCATGATGGCGGTGACCGCGAGCGCGATGATCACCCCCTGACCGAAGTTGAGCGCGCCCATCGAGACCTGCGTCGTCACCGCGGCGTCGGTCCAGTTCCGCAGCGTGCGGTCGTACGCTTGCAGCTCGTGGTTCTCGTTATTGAAGTACTTGACCGTCTCGTAATTCAGCAGGCTATCGACGGCGCGGTCGTTGGCCTCGGAATCCAGCCGGTTCATGCGATGGCGGAACTCCATGCGCCACTCGGTCACCGCCAACGTGAAGCCGACGTAGATCACCAGAGCGATGATCGTGGTGACGGCGAAGGTCCAGCTGTAACTCACGAACAGGATGCCTGCGACCATCAGGGCCTCGGCCGCGGTCGGTACGAGATTGAGCACCAGGGTATTGAGGATGCTGCTGATGCTCTGCGTGCCGCGCGCCAGATCGCGCGAGACCGCCCCCGTGCGCCGCTCCAGATGGTAGGCCAGGGAGAGATCGTGCAAATGGGACAGCACCGTATTCGAAAGCCGGTGCATGGCCGAATAGCGCACGCGCGCGAACAAGGCGTCGCGCATCTCCGCAAGGCCGGCATTGGCCAGACGCAAGCCACCGTATGCGGCCAGCAGGGCCAGCGGCACGGTGAGCGCGACATCGCCGGCATCGAGCGCATCCACGACCTGCTTGAGCAGCAAGGGCACCGCCACCACGGCCAGCTTGGCCAGGATCAGCAAGCCCAGCGCAAGCGCAATCCGTCCGCGCCAGGGGCGCAAGTACCCAAGCATACGGAGCAGGCTGCCGGTATCGGTACGGACGGAGGGGTTTTCGGTACGGCGATACCACCGCATGGCGGCGTCCCGGTGACGTTGTTGGCGCGAGGGCTGAGCCGGTCACGCCCTGACGGAGCGGGGCAGTATCGGCGGGAAAATGAACGCGCGTGGGTTCGCGCGCGGCCGAACGAACGAGCGGACCTGGGACTAGTCCGCTGGGGGCTCGAAGGCGCAAGCCACGCGATACCCGCCCTCCGCGAGCGGGTCCACGCGCAACACTTGCGCATGCAGTGGATCGCCCACGGCTTCACCCGAGGGCGTCAGGATATCCACCCAGATGCGGTCGGTCTGGGGTGGCTCATCCGTGATGACCAGCACACCACCCTGGCTCGCGTCCCGCATGCGGCAGGGCACGCCCTGACCCTCGGCGCCCGAGACACGGACGCGAACCTCCGCATCGATACTCACGCGGGGATGGGCACGTCGATCCGCTGGGTCGTTCATGGACTGCTCCTAGGTGAAGACCTGCAGGATATGCCGAGGGCCGCCGCTGGGGCAACCGCCCCGCGCGGCGCGGCGCCGCGGATCGCCACCATGATAGCGGGTTACGCCCACGGCCTCCCACCGCCCGCTTGTGCCTGGACGTCGCCGGGCGCCATTCCCTGGCCCGCCTCGTCGAACTCGCGCACCCGCTGCGCGGCGCGCGCGATGTCCTCGGCCTCACGCGCATCGGCCAGCGCTCGGCGCCACGCCCGCGCGCCCGGACAACCCTGGAACAGACCGCTCATGTGGCGCGTCAGCCGATGCAGCGGCACGCCCTCGCGCTGGCGCGCGCGGATATACGGCAGATAATCGGCGACCACCTGCCACCGGCTGCGCGGCACTTCCGCATCGCTCCAGAGGCGGACATCGGCCTCGGCGAGCAGATAGGGCGCGCGATACGGTGCCCGCCCCATCATGCAACCGTCGACCTGCCGCAGATGGGCGGCCGCCTCCTCGAGCGTATGGATACCCCCGTTGATGATGATCGGTAGACGTGGCCAGTCGCGCTTGAGCCGATACACGCGCTCATAGTCGAGTGGCGGCACATCCCGGTTCTCCTTGGGCGAGAGGCCGCGCAGCCAGGCCTTGCGGGCATGCACGATCAGCGCGTCGACTCCGGCATCCGCCACGCTGCGCGTGAATGTGGAGAGCTGCGTTTCCGGGTCGCCATCGTCAATGCCGATGCGGGTCTTGACCGTGACCGGGATGGCGACCGCCTGCTTCATCGCCCTCACGCACTCCGCCACGGTATCCGGCTCGGCCATCAGGCAGGCGCCGAAGGCCCCGTTGCGCACGCGCTCGCTGGGACAGCCGACATTGATGTTGATCTCGGCGAAACCGTGATCCTCGGCCATGCGCGCCGATGCGACCATCGGATCGCGTTCGCTCCCGCCAACCTGCAGCGCCAGCGGATGCTCGAACGGATCGTAGGCCAGCAGCCGCGCCGGATCGCCATGGATCAGCGCGTTGGCCGTGATCATCTCGGTGTACAGCAGTGTCCGCTTGGAGATCAGCCGCAACAGATACCGGTCATGCCGGTCCGTGCAGTCCATCATCGGCGCCACGCTGAGCCTGCGATCGACCGTCATCGCCCTACCCTCCGGTACGGCATTCTAATCTGCCTCCGGCACCCCGTTCGCCGGCTCGAAAGGACCACGGATGAACACGGATGCTGCCGCTTGCGGAAGCCAGGGCGTCGGAGCTTCGCTGGACCGCCTCGCTGCTTTGAAAGGCAAAGAACATCACAGATGGACACAGATCAACACAGATGGGAAGGCGGGCCTTTCTCTTCTTTTATCTGTGTGTATCTGTGTTCATCTGTGATGGATTGTTCAGGCACATCTCCGACGCGGACGCTACAGCGAAGCTCCAACGCGCGTTCCTGCAACAGCGATCATTCATCCGTGTTGATCCGTGTTCATCCGTGGTTCTGAAAATCTACTTCTCCGCGACGAGGTAGGCGATCCAGGAAGCGTAGTCGGGGATCTCTTCGGTTTCGTCGAAGCGGTCGATGGGCTCGTCGGTCTCGTCGTCGAAGGCCTGCACGTACATGCGCGTGCGTGCGAAGCCGGCTTCGGCGAGCAGTTCACGCAACTCCTTGGCGCCCCAGAGCCGCCAGCAGTAGCTGAAGGCGCGGTTGATCCTCGAGCCATCGGGGAAGCGGAAATGGATGTAGCACACCATCTCTCCGGACAGCGGGTTGTAGGCCGCCTGCTCCCAGATGTAGGTGAAGCCGTCGAGTTCGGTCTTCTCGCGCTGGCACCGATGCGCCTCGTAGCCGCCGAAGGCGTCGAAGAACGCGATCCCGTCATCGACCAGCGTCTCGCGGAGACGCTCGAAATAGCGCTTGAGTGTCGCGCGATCCTGGAACAGCCAGTAGCTGAAGTTGAACGCCTGGACGACATCGAACTGACCGGCATCGACCGTCAGGACATCCTCCGGCAACAGCTCGATGCGACCCTTCTGATCCTGCGTCAGCGGCGCCACGTTGTTCTCGTAACCCCAGCCGAGCACGTCCGGATCGTTATCGACCCCAACGGCGCGATTGCGGCTATCGCGGCGCACCCACTCGCAGGCGGAAAGCGCCGTCCCGCAGAAATCCTCCCGGATTGCCTCGGGCTTGCGCCCGCGGATCGCCTGGAAGGTGTCATGGACGAAATCGAGTTCGAACTCGACTCCCTGAACCGACTGCTGGTAGAGCTCGTGCGGATCGACCAGTTCGGCCATGCGCGGTTTCGCGCGGCTGCCCTTCGCTTTCGTCATTAGCTTTTGATTCCCGTGCCGCGGTTGAGCAGGAACAGCGCACCACCGCCCAATAAGACAATGAACGCGAAAATGATGCCGAAGGCCACGCCAATATGGATGTCGGACACGCCGAGAAAGCCATAGCGAAAGGCGTTGACCATGTAGAGGATCGGGTTCGCCAGCGAGGCCGTCTGCCAGAACGGCGGCAGCAGCGCGATCGAATAGAACACCCCGCCGAGATAGGTCAGCGGCGTCAGCACGAAGGTCGGCACGATCGAGATGTCGTCGAAGCTCTTCGCGAAGATCGCATTGATGAGCCCGCCGGTCGCAAACACGGTCGCGGTGAGCACCGCAACAAGCAACACCAGGAACGGGTGAGCGAACTCGAGCTCGGTGAACAGCGCAGCGACGATCGTCACCAGCACCCCCACCGTCACCCCGCGGGCGACACCGCCGACGACGTAGCCGGCCAGGATCAGCGAATTCGGCACCGGCGCGACCAGCATCTCCTCGATGTGGCGCTGGAACTTGGTGCCATAGAACGACGAGACCACGTTGTTATACGAATTGGTAATGATCGACAGCATGATTACGCCGGGCACGATGTAGTCCATGTAGGAGATCCCCTCCATGGGCCCGATGCGACTGCCGATCAGGCTGCCGAAGATCAGCAGGTACAGCCCGGTGGTGATCGCGGACGGCAGGATAGTCTGCACCCAGATGCGCGAGAACCGCGTGATCTCCTTGATCACAATGGTGCTGAAGGCGACCCAGTTACGCCGCCACGGGCTGGGGATGCCGGCATCCGCGTAATCGCTCACGCCACGTCCCTCCGCTGTTCCTCGACCAGGCGCATGAAGAACTCTTCCAGGCGATTTGTCTTGTTGCGCATCGACAGCACCTCAATGCCCTGGTTGGAGAGCTCACCGAAGAGCCGGTTGATGCCGACGCCCTTCGGCACTTCCACCTCGAGCGAGCCGTCGGCGCGCGGCGTCATGGTGTAGCCTTGGATCGGCCGCAGCGCGTGGACGTCGCCATTGACCGCCAACACGAAAGTCTCGCGATTGAGCTTGTGCAACAGCTGACCGACCGTGCCGTACTCCACGATCTCGCCGTGATTGATCACCGCAACGGTATTGCAGAGATTTTCCGCTTCCTCGAGGTAGTGTGTCGTCAGGATGATCGAGATGCCGCTCTTGTTGATCTCTTCGAGGAAGTGCCACATGGAGCGGCGGATCTCGATGTCCACGCCGGCGGTCGGCTCATCGAGGATCAGTAGCTTCGGCTCGTGGATCAGGGCACGCGCGATCAGCAACCGGCGCTTCATGCCGCCCGAGAGCTCGCGCGAGACGACCGCGCGCTTCTCCCACAGTCCGAGCTGCTTGAGGTACTTCTCGGCCCGTTCGCGGGCCACGCGGCGCGCGATGCCGTAGTAACCCGCCTGATTGAGCACGATCTGCAGCACCGTCTCGAACTGATTGAAATTGAATTCCTGCGGCACGAGACCGATGCTCGCCTTCGCCGCCGTGGTCTCGCGATCGAGGTCGTGACCGAAGATCGCGACGCTGCCACCGCTCTTGTTGACCAGCGACGACACGATGCCGATGACGGTCGATTTGCCGGCGCCGTTGGGCCCGAGCAGGGCGAAGAAGTCGCCCTCGACGACATCGAGGTCGATGCCCCGGACGGCAGCGACGCCATTGGGGTAGGTCTTTTGCAGATTGCGGATCGACAGCGCGTTCATGAGCGATTGGTACGAACGTGATGGTAGGCGGGCACAGAACCCTCCAAGTTTACGCGTTCAGCGACAGCACCGTAAGGGCGCTCGATCTCGGCTGTAGGTCGGGCTTTAGCCCGACGAACCGGGAACGACGGCCGGACTGGAGTCCGACCTACAGAGGCCGCAATCCGCGGTGCTACGCGTTGCGGTCGCGTTGCCAGAGGACTTCGCTGCCGCCCTCGTGGCGCGCGAGCACGCGCCCAAAGACGAATAACAGATCGGAAAGACGATTCAGGTAGCCGAGCCCGACCGGATTCACCGATTCCTCGCGCGCCAGGGTCAGCACGCGGCGCTCGGCCCGCCGGCAGATGGTGCGCGCGAGATGACAGACCGACGCCGCCGGGCCGCCGCCAGGCAGGATGAACTCCTTGAGCGGCGGCAGCGCCTCATTGTGCGCGTCGAGCACGCGCTCGAGATATTCCACCTGGGCGGCCACGATGGCCGTATGGCCGGGGACGCACAGCTCTCCGCCCAGGTCGAACAGGTTGTGCTGCACCTCCACCAGCGGCCCGGCGACCGATTCGGGCAACTCGTGGGCCAGCATCATGCCCACGGTGGCGTTGAGTTCGTCGACGGTCCCGTAGGCCTCGACGCGGGCGCTGTCCTTGTCCGTGCGGCTGCCATCGCCAAGCCCTGTGGTGCCGGAATCCCCGGTGCGGGTGTAGATCTTCGAGAGGCGATGCCCCATGAACGGCTCCGATGGCTGTGGGCCGGGCATTTTCCACCAGCGGCGCAACGGGCACAATAAAGCCACGCGCCCCACTCGGGGCTCCGCCAACACCTGGAGTGCCCCGTGATCGGGTTGCGCGTCTTCTTTTTTTTCGCCTGCGGGTTCTTCCTCTCCTACCTCTACCGGGCCGTCAACGCGGTACTGGCCCCCGAGTTGGTGGGGACCTTTGAGCTCGCCGGCAGTCAGCTCGGCCTGCTGACCAGCGTCTACCTGCTCGCCTTCGCCTGCTCGCAGTCGGTGCTGGGGCTGCTGCTCGACTGGTACGGACCGCGCCGCGTCGAGGCGACGCTACTGCTCGTCGCCGCCACGGGCGCGGTGATGTTCGCCCTCGCGGGGGCGTACGAAACGCTGATCGCCGGGCGAGTGCTCATCGGCATCGGCTGCTCGGCCTGCCTGATGGCAGGACTCAAGGCCAATGCCATCTGGTTCGAGGGACGCCGGCTACCGTTGCTCAACGGCCTGTTTATGGCCGCGGGCGGGATCGGCGCCGTGTCGGCCGGAGCGCCCGTCGAGTGGGCGCTCACGGTCACCGACTGGCGTACGATCTTCGGTGGCCTGGCGGCCGTGACGCTGACACTCTCACTGTGCCTGTTCACCCTGGTACCCGACCGCCACGACGCCGCGGCCGAGCCGAACGCCCGGGCGCTGTTCGGTGGCCTCGCCCGCATCTACGCCAGCCGCGCGTTCTGGCAGGTGGCTCCGGCGACGATGCTGTCGCAGGGCAGCTATCTCGCCACCGCGACGCTATGGGCCGGGCCCTGGCTCAGCGACGTCTCCGGACTCGACCGTCTTGCCGTGGCCACGCACCTCTCGGTCATCGCCACGGGCACCGCCGTGGGTTTCCTGCTGACGGGGGTGGTTACGCAGGGCCTGGGGCGCTTCGGCATCACACCCAAGCACGTCGCCGGCAGCGGCATGGCCGTGTTCATCGGCGTGCAGCTACTCATCATCGCCTGGCCGGACGGCCCGACGATGTGGCTTTGGGGCGCCTACGGGTTGTTCGGCGTCTCCGGGATCATTACCTATACGACCTTGACCCAGCGCTTTGGCGCTACGCTGTCCGGCCGTGCCAATACCGCCGCGGCTATGGCCACGTTCACCTGCGCCTTCGTATTCCAGGCCGGGACGGGAACGCTGCTCGATCAGTTCTCGACCGGTGAGCCGGGCCACTACACCGACTTCGGCCATCGCCTCGCCTTGGGCACCGCCACGGCCCTACAGGCGCTGGGTCTGCTCTGGTATCTGAGCTTCCGCGAGCGCTCCGAGCGCACGGCCGTGGCGAAGCGCGACTGAGGCGACTGACGTTTGGGCGCCCGCGCGCCCGGGCGTATCATGGGTGGACGTATTCGCAGCCCACGCCACCACGGTGGGCGACCCCGAGGAGGACATTCGTGTCGATCGAACGACTGACCACGGCCTTCGAGATGATGCCGAGCTGGCAGGAGCGCTATCGCCTCATCATCGATCTGGGGCGCAAGCTGCCGCCGCTGCCGGAGGATCAGTACGTCGATGAAAACCTGCTCGACGGCTGCATGAGCAGTGTCTGGCTGACGGCAGAGCAGGAACCCGGCCCCGACGGCCAGGGCCCACTCCTGCATTTCGCGGCCGACAGCGACTCGCAGATCGTCAAGGGGCTGATCGCCATCGTATTCGAGGTCTTCAACCATCGGCCGGCCGCGGAGATCCTCACCACCGACATCGATTCGATCTTCCGCCAGCTCGAACTCGAGCAGCATATCTCCAGCGGCCGGCGCAACGGCCTGTCCTCGATGGTCCGCCGCGTGCGCGAACTGGCGCAGGCCGAACTCACCGCCTGATCAGCCGCGCCCATCTTGGGCGCGCCATCGCAGGCACCACGACCGCGCGCGAATACGATCAGTCGGGCGCGCACGCCCCATTTTGGTGCGTCTCGCGGACCCTCCACCGCGAGCTCACCGCCGCTCATTCCCTTTTCATGAACAGCGACTTACACCCCGGAGCCATGCGCGCGCCGGATGTGGCACACCCCTTGCTCGCCCTCTCGGACCCGCGGCGGCGGCCGCGTAATGAGAAGGGCCCCCATGATCAGGATCGCCACGTTGTCGCTACTCGCGCTCGCGCCCGCCCCCGCTCTCGCGGCGGACGGCACGGGCGCCGACATGGCCTGGCTGGTCACCGCCAGCGCCCTGGTGCTGCTGATGCAGGCCGGCTTCGCCCTGCTCGAGAGTGGCATGTCGCGGGCGAAGAACTCGCTCAACGTGGTGATGAAAAACTACATGGATGTATGCCTCGGCACGCTGGCGTTCTGGGCCATCGGGTACGGCTTCATGTTCGGCGACAACCCGAGCGGCTGGTTCGGCCAGAGCGGGTTCGCGCCCAGTCAGGCCGATACCTGGACCTGGGGCCTGATCCTGTTCCAGATCATGTTCGCGGCGACCGCGACGACCATCGCCAGCGGCGCGATGGCCGAGCGCACCCGATACAGCGCCTACTTGGTCGGAGCGATCGTGATTACCGGATTCATCTATCCGGTGTTCGGCAGCTGGGTCTGGAACGAAGGCGGCTGGCTGGCGCGCCTGGGCTTCATCGATTTCGCCGGGTCCACGGTGGTCCACTCGGTGGGCGCGTGGTGTGCGCTGGCGGGCATCCTCGTGCTCGGACCGAGACTGGGCCGCTTCGACGAGCAGGGCCGCCCCCGCGAGATCCGGGGGCACAACCTCTCGCTGGTGGCGCTGGGCGGTTTCATTCTCTGGTTCGGTTGGTTCGGCTTCAATGGTGGTTCCACCCTGGCGGCGAGCGCGGACATCGGGCTGATTGCCCTCAACACTCAACTCTCCGCCGCCGCTGGCGCGGCCGGTACCATGCTCTACACCCTTCTACGCGGCCGCCCCATCCTGCTGACCGAGACAGTCAACGGCAGTCTGGCGGGCCTGGTGGCAATCACCGCCGGCTGCGCCACGATGACCGCGCCGTTCGCCCTCATCACCGGCATGGTCGGCGGCGTGCTCTGCTCGATCGGCTGCGGGCTCTTGCTGCGCCTGCGGCTGGATGACGTCGTCGGCGCGGTCTCGGTCCACGGTATCGCCGGCGCCTGGGGCACCGTCGCGGCGGGCTTGTTCTTCGCCGGGGATCTGTTCGATCTGACGCGCGTAACGGTCCAGCTCATGGGCGTGCTCGCCTGCTTCATCTGGGCCTTCTCCGGCGCCCTGATCCTGTATCTGCTGATCGCCGGCACCGCCGGCCTGCGCACGAGTACGCTACACGAGCAGCGCGGTCTCGACCTCACCGAGCACGCCGAGATCGGCTATCCGGAGTTCCCGGTGGACACGGCCTACGACGCCGAATTGGCCAGCCAGGTGGAGGCGCGGTCGTGAGCGGCGCGATACGCGAACGCCGCGAGGCGGTGCACTCGGCACTCCAACCTTACCTGACGCCAGAAACGCTGGATGCGGCGGTGGACTACTGGGAGCAGCACTTTGCCCACGCGGTCGGGGGTACGCTGCACCGTTTCGTGACCGAGGTCTGCCGTCAGGCCGGACTCGCCGAGCAGCGCGCGGAAATGCTGGTGGCCCTGAACGCGGCCATAAACCGGACGCGGCCACCGGCGACGGCGAACGAGACAGGCGCGAGTTCGGAGCCGCTGGCTGACGAACAGCAACTGCGCGCATTCGAGGTCTTGTTCGACCGAATCCTCGCAGGCATCGATCCGCTCAACAGTGAACAGCTGCGTACCGATCTGGTCGTGACCCTGCGCGGCGACCGCTTTCCGAGCACCTTTCTCACGCGCTTGCGCGGCTGGGTGCTCCATCGTCAAGCGTTGCGGCCGGTCGTGGTACCCATCGCGGCCTTGGGCGCCACGGTCAACCAACTCTACGTGCTCATGGCCGAACGCATCGGACCCGTGGCCAGCGACCAGGCGCTGCATCGGGCCATCCATGACCTTCGCGAACAGCACGGCGAACTGGCCGGCCACCTGGCCGATCTGCTCTAGTGGGACATGCGGGCCCGCGAGCTGAACGGTACGACCGATCGGGGGTCTGACTAACGGACTCCCTTTCGGCCTGAGCGCATGGCATCCGTACACCCGTTACATCCCACCGAATCCGGCTCCGAGATCGCCGCCCGCGCGTTGCTGCTGTTCAATCCGCGCAGCCGGCGTGCCGCGCGCAGCATGCCCGAACTCACCCGGGCGCTCGAGCGCAATGGACTCGAACTCGAGGTGGCCCGCGCCGACCGTCCGGACGTGCTCGCAACGCTCCTGGCCGCGCACGGCCGCGACATCGATCGCGTACTGCTCGCGGGCGGCGACGGCACGATCCACAACGCATTGCCCGACCTGATCGGCCAATGGCGGCCCGTGGGGCTACTGCCACTCGGCACGGCCAACGATTTCGCCCGCTCGGTGGGCATACCCTTCGAGCCCGAGGCCGCGTGCGCGGTGGCGGCGCGCGGGCGGCCGCGCCGCATCGATGTCGGACAGGTCAATGACATTTACTACTGCAACGTGGCGCATATCGGCCTGGGCGTGCAGGTGGTTCAAAGCCTGTCGCCCACGCGCAAGCGGCTGCTGGGCCCCTTGGAGTACTTACGCAGCATCCTCGACGCGCTGCGGCATCGCCGCGCCTTCAGCGTCAGCGTGCTCGACGACGCGGGCCAGCGACATCAGTTCAAGGCCGTGCATGTCGCGATCGGCAACGGGCGGTTCTATGGTGCAGGTAGCGTGGTCGAGGCCAGCGCGCGCATCGACGATGGCCAGCTCGACCTGTATAGCATCGACGCGCAACCGCTCGGCCAGCTTCTCCGGTTGGGGCCCAGCCTGCGCCACGGCCAGGCCGGGAACGAGCATGGCGTGCGCAGACTCGGTGGCCGTTCGCTGGAGATCGATACCGGCGTCTCGCTGCCAATCGAGACCGACGGCGAAATCCGCGCGCATACGCCGGCGCGTTTTCGCGTGCTGCCCGGCGCCCTGCGGGTGCTGGCCCCCGGCTGAATCGGCCGCAATGAATTGATCAGACCTTTCCTTGGCGCACGCCTGCCGGCACGCTACGCTAAGAGGCCACTCGGCCGCGCCGCCCCCAGATGACCCTACTGTTCTTCTACCTCGCCCTCGCGCTGGGCGTGTCGTTCCTGTGCTCGATCCTCGAAGCCGTGCTGCTATCGATCACACCGTCCTACATCTCCATGCACGAACAGCGCGGATCGCGCGCCGGGCATCACCTGCGGCGACTCAAGGGCGACATCGACCGACCATTGGCGGCGCTGCTTAGCCTCAACACCGTGGCCCACACGGTCGGGGCAGCCGGGGTGGGCGCTCAGGCGCACGTCGTGTTCGGCAGCGGGTACGTGGCCATCACCTCGGCCGTGCTGACGCTGCTGATCCTCGTCATCTCGGAGATCATCCCCAAGACCATCGGTGCCAGCTACTGGCGCGAGCTGGCACCGGCCGCGGCCGTCATGCTGCGCGGCATGGTCGTGGGCCTCTATCCGCTGGTGGCCCTGTCGATGACCATCACGCGACTGCTGGCACGCGAATCGAACACGACCTTCAGCCGGGAGGAGTTCGGCGCCATGGCCGAACAAGGCGCGCAGGAAGGGGTGTTCCACGACGAGGAATCGCGCATTTTCCGCAACCTGTTGCGCTTCGGCTCGTTGCACGCGCGCGACATCCTCACCCCGCGCGTGGTGATGACGGCCCTGTCCGAAGACGACACGGTCTCCCAGGCCTACGAACGCCTCCGCATCCGGCGGTTTTCGCGTCTGCCCGTGTACCGCGAGGAGTCGGAGAACATCACCGGTTTCGTGTTGCTCAACGACATCCTGCTGGCGGTCGCCGAGGACCGGCACGACCAGACCCTGACCGAACTGCGCCGCGACATCTACAAGGTCCCGGATTCGCTGTCGCTGTTCGCACTCTTCCGGGGCCTGCTCGAACGTCGGGAGCACATGGCGCTGGTGGTCGATGAGTACGGCGGCGTCGTCGGTCTGGCCACCCTGGAGGACATCGTCGAAACCCTGCTCGGCCTGGAGATCATGGACGAGCGCGATCGCATCGAGGACATGCGCAAGCTGGCGCGCCGCCGTTGGCACCAGCGCGCGCGCGCCCTGGGACTGATCGACGAGGACAGCGACCTCGAAGACCTGTAACCGCCTTCCCACGCCCGCCTTGCCGCGGAAGTTGCCTTGTCGCGATCTTGCGCGGCTGACATAATCGTCCTCTTGTGAGGGGGGCCGCGCCCGTACCGGCGCGACGACCAAGTCGCCGCGCGCGCAACGCCATCGCTCGCCATGCCCGAATCCGCGGCACGGCACCCGCGGTCGCCACTGGCGGGCCCTTCCAGCATCCACCGAGCGCGCTGCCCAATGGGAGGGACCATGAACATCCTGTTCGCCGACAAGTTTCAGGAGGCTTATCTCGACGAGCTGAAGGCGCAGGGACATACCTGCAACCTGCAGCCCGATCTGTCGGCGGACGATCTGCCCGGCCAGGTGGCCGGCGCCGAGGTGTTGATCGTTCGCAGCACCCAGATCACCCGGGCGGCCATCGAGGCCGCGGATGCCCTCAAGCTGATCATCCGCGCCGGCGCTGGGGTCAACACCATCGACACCGAAGCCGCCGCCGAGAAGAAGATCCCGGTGTGTAACGTGCCGGGCAAGAACTCGGTCGCGGTGGCCGAGCTGGCCTTTGGCCTGCTGCTCGCCATCGACCGCAACATCCCGGACAACGTCGCCGCCCTGCGCAGCGGGCAGTGGAACAAGAAGCTGTATTCCAAGGCCGACGGCATCATGGGCCGGCATATCGGCATTGTCGGCATGGGCGGCATCGGTGTGGCCCTGGCGCAGCGCGCGCACGCCTTCGGGATGGATGTACATTTCGTCGAGCCCAAACTCTCCGACGAAGCCAAGCAGGCCCTCGCCCCCCTTGGCGCCCAGCAGCACGACAACGCCCTCAGCCTCGCGCGCGTCTGTGACGTGCTCTCCTTCCACGTGCCGGCCACCCCCCAGACGACTGGCATGATCGGCGACGAGCTGCTGGCCGAGTGCCAGCCGGGCACCATCATCCTCAACACCGCGCGCGGTGAGCTCGTCGATGACGACGCACTGATCCGGGCGATGGATCAAAAGGGTATCCGCGCCGGCCTGGACGTCTACAACAACGAGCCCGGCAGCGGCCAGGGGGCGTTCGACTCGCCGCTGGCGAAGCACCCGAACGTCTACGGCACGCACCACATCGGTGCCTCCACCGAGCAAGCGCAGAACGCCATCGCCGCCGAGGTCGTGCGCATGCTGGACGAGTTCGGCAACGGCAACGTGCTCCACTGCGTCAACCTCTAGGGGGCGCCGCCGCCGGGCGGCGCGCGACAGAATCCAACCGACGCCGCACGGCGTCCGCAGCATTGGGAAGACCACCATGAGCAACCGCGTGTATAACTTCTGCGCCGGTCCCTGCACCCTGCCCCTCGAGGTGCTCGAGGAGGCGCAGCAGGAGTTCGTCGATTACAAGGGCGCCGGTATGTCGCTGCTCGAGATGAGCCACCGCGCTCCCGAGTACGATGCCGTGCATAACGAGGCCACCGAGCTGGCCCGCGAGCTGTATCAGGTGCCCGACGATTTCGCCGTCGTGTTCCTGCAGGGCGGCGCCACGCTGCAGTTCTCGATGATCCCGATGAACCTGCTCAAGTCCGGCGAGAAGGCCGCGTACATCGGCTCGGGGGCGTGGGCCTCCAGCGCCTTCGCCGACGCGCAGAAGTACGGCGACGCGTATCTCGCCTGGGACGGCAAGGAAACGGGCTATACGCGCATGCCGAGCACCAGTGAACTCGACATCAAGGCAGGCACGCGCTACCTCCATGTCACCTCGAACGAGACGATCGGCGGCATCCGCATGGTCGAATGGCCCGAGGTGGACGTCCCGCTGATTGGCGACATGTCCTCCGACTACATGTCACGTCCGATCCCCTGGGAGAAGTTCGACCTGGTCTACGGCGGCGTGCAGAAGAACCTGGGCCCCGCCGGTGCCGCGCTGGTCTTCGTACGCAAGTCCGCGCTGGCCGACGCCAACACCGACATGGGCGCCTATCTGCAGTATCAGACGCACGTCGACAAGGCATCGCTGTACAACACCCCGCCGGTATTCACCATCTACATGATCGGCAAGGTGCTGCGCTGGATGAAGGACAAGGGCGGACTCGCCGCGATCGAGCGGGAGGCGGCGGAGAAGTCCGCGATCCTCTATAACACGATCGATGAGAGCGGCGGCTGGTATAGCTGCCCGGTCGAGCCGACCAACCGCTCGCACATGAACGTCGTCTTCCGCCTCCCGAGCGAGGATCTGGAGAAGAAGTTCATTAGCGAGACCGAGGCCGCCGGAATGACGAATCTCAAGGGGCACCGCAGCGTGGGTGGTTGCCGCGCGAGCATCTACAACGCCATGCCGAAGGAAGGTGTCGAGGCACTGGCGGCGTTCATGCAGCGCTTCCAGAAAGACAACAGCTGACCGGCGCGCGAGCGGGAGCGTGTGACATGACGGCTATCCGACCGTTCCAATGCTACTACGCCAGCCCCGAGCTGGCCCAGGACGTCGCCTGTCCGGCCTACGATGCGATGACGCCGGGACAGCGTCATGAGTTCGCGCTCGCCCATCCGCTCAATTACCTGAACGTGATGCGTTCGACCGAGGAATTCCCCGAGGACCAGCGCCCGGCGATCGACGAGAACCTGCAACGCAACTGCGCGCGCCTACAGGAGCTGATCCGCGACGATGTGTTCGTCTACAACGACACCCCGGGGATCTACGTCTATCGTCTCGCGGTCGACGCGCACGTGCAGACCGGCCTGGTAGCCGAACTGCCCATCGCCGAATTCGACAAGGGCCGGATCAAGAAGCACGAGCACACGCAGCAGGAGAAGGAAGAGATCCTGATCCGCTACCGCGACAGCGTGCGTGCCAGCTCCACCCCGATCACCCTCGCCTACCACGCCGACGAATCCGTCGATCAGCTGATTGAGCGCGTGCAGCAGCGCGATCCGCTGATCGACTTCGTCTCCGACGACGGTGTGGCACAGACCATCTGGTTCGTCGGCGAGACGGACGAGGTCGCCACCTTGCAGGACGCCTTCGCGCGCCAGGACTTCCTGTACCTGGCCGACGGCCACCATCGAACGGCCGTATGCCAAAAGTGGGCCGCCAAGCGCCGAGAGGAGAACCCTGAGCACACGGGCGAAGAGCCGTACAACTTCGTCATGTGCGCCATGTTCCCGGACGACCAGATGCGCATCCTCGAGTACAACCGGGTGGTGCGCGATCTCAACGGCATGTCCGAGGACGAGTTGCTCACCGTCCTGCGCGAGCATTTCGACATCGAGCCGCTCAACGTAGCCGGCGCCAACAAGGCGCGGCCGCAGACGCGGCATCAGTTCTCGATGTACGTGGGCGAGCGCTGGTATTCGCTGACTACCCGGGATGGCGTGGTGCCCGAAGGGGACCCGGTGCGCTCGCTCGATGCCTGCCTGCTCCAGGAGATCGTGCTCGGCCCGATCCTCGGGGTCGGCGATCCACGCACCGACCCCCGCATCGACTACGTCCCGGGCGCATTCGGCCAGGACGAACTCGAGCGCCGCGTCCATGGCGGCTGGGGCGTCGCCTTCGCCTGCTACCCGACATCAGTGGCCGAATTGATGGCCGTGGCGGACGCCAACGAGGTCATGCCGCCCAAATCGACCTGGTTCGATCCCAAGGTCCGCTCCGGGCTGCTGCTGCGGCTGCGCTGATCTAACGCGCGCCCGGCACGTCCGGGCGCGTTTCCACGCTCCAATCCCGGTCCGCCTCGGTCGCCGCCCGAGTACTCGGCCGCGCCCGCTCCTGCCCCTTGAATTGCCCATCCGTGTCCCCAAGAAGAAGCGCACCAAGGGACGAAACGGAGGTACAGGGACATGAATCAGCGTTGGCAGGATTGGGTTGGCCTCGTCCTCGGGGCCTGGCTGTTCCTCTCGCCGTGGCTGTTGACCTACACCGCCGCACCCGCGGCCTCGTGGAGTGCCTGGGCGATCGGCATTGGCACCATCGTCTTTTTCGCCATTGCACTGGCCCAGCCCCGACCCTGGGAAGAATGGGTCAACATCGTATTGGCGGTGCTATTGATCCTCGCGCCGTTCGCGTTCGGCTTCATGACCATGACCATTGCCTGGAACCATTGGATCGTCGGGCTGTTGATTGGCGCCGATGCGATCTGGGCACTCGCCGAGCGGCCTACCGGGACTCGGCGGAGGCACGCGTAAAGCGCTGCCGCCGAGAGCGAGAGTGCCGGTTGGTGGATTGAGAGCCTGGCCGTTGGCCGGGCTCTCGCTTGTTGGGGGTGATCGTCGTGCACAGCTACACGCCAAATCGCGCTGAGGGCCGCTCAATACGTGTTTTAGAGCCACGCCTCAGCCGCGTCAGCTGACTTGGCTCTTCGCGGGGATAAGCGCGGCTATTCCACGAGACCCGCGTCCTCCGGACTCGCTTCGCTCGCGCCAAATCGCTCCCGGCGATTGGGTCGAACCCGAGGGGTTCTCGAAATACCCCTTGGGGACGCCAGACACAAAAAAGCCCGGCTTGAGCCGGGCTTTTTTGTGTCTGGCGTCCCCAAGGGGATTCGAACCCCTGTTGCCGCCGTGAGAGGGCGGAGTCCTCGGCCACTAGACGATGGGGACTTGAACTGAAGCGCGTAATGATAACCCGCCGCCCCGCGGCGAGCCAAGAGAAGGCGGGCGCCTCGACGACTGGGGGGCATTGGCGCGATACTGAATCGTCCAACCAGGACGGATGGAGCGCTACGATGCGGTGGGAGAATGATGCGGCCGCGATCGAGCTGCAGCAAGGCGACATCACCGCCCAGGAAGTCGACGCGGTCGTGAACGCGGCCAATGCCCGTCTCGCGCCCGGTGGCGGCGTCGCTGGTGCTATCCATCGGGTCGCCGGACCGGAGCTCTGGCAAGCGTGTGAGCCGCTCGGCGGCTGTGCGACCGGCGAAGCCAAGGTCACTGATGGCTTCGCCCTGCCCGCGCGCTGGATCGTGCATACGGTCGGTCCGGTGTACGGCCAGGACGAACCGGGCGAAAAATGGCTCGCGGCCTGTTACCGCAACAGTCTGCAGGCGGCCGACGAGCTGGGCGCACGCTCGATCGCGTTTCCGGCACTCAGCACGGGGGCCTTCGGTTATCCCGTGACGGCAGCCGCCGAGATTGCGCTTTCAACCCTGCTCGACCACTTGCCGACGCAGAAAAACCTCGCCCTTGCCCGTCTGGTGCTATTCGACGCGGGCGACTTACGCACGCATGAGGAGGCCCTTGCGCGCCTCGGAGATATCCGGGGATGGCGACGGGCCCATTAAGCGCAATAACGCCCGTTTGGATTACAAAGTATTACAAGTTTCGGGATTGGGGTGGCGCGGCATGGGTCGCGTCGGGTAGCCTCGCTCGGCTTTGAGGGGGATTCCGGGCACCACCCGGCGAGGAGAGCGACTGTGGATATTCAGGGCGTACGCGACGCCTACCGCCGCTACGCGCGCTATTATGACCGCTGGTTCGGCGCCGTGTTCCATCAGGGGCGTAAAGCCGCGATCGAGCAGATGGGCATCCGCCCCGGCGAGCACGTGCTCGAGGTCGGCGTCGGCACCGGACTGTCGCTGCCGGAGTACCCGGAAGGCGTGAAAGTCACCGGCATCGACGTCTCGCCGGAGATGATCGAAATCGCCCACGAGCGCGTCGAGTCGCTGGGGATGCAAGACCACGTGACCATCGCCGAGATGGACGCCGAACAGATGGACTTCGCGGACGGCGCGTTCGACCATGTGGTCGCTATGTATGTGCTCCCCGTCTCACCCTCGCCCGAACGCCTGGTCGATGAGATGCGCCGCGTCTGCAGGCCCGGGGGCGACCTATTCTTCGTGAATCACTTCCGCAAGCGGAATCCGGTCATCGGCGGCGTCGAGCGTCTGCTCGCCCCGCTGACGGGCCTGCTCGGGTTCCGGCCGGACTTTTCGTTGGAGGAGGTGGTTGCCCAGACCGACCTCGACATTGTCGAGTCCAAGCCAGTCAACCTGTTCGGCTACTGGACGCTGCTGCGCGCCCGGCGCGAGCGTCGCGGCGACGTCGCCGAGGCGGCCTGACGCGACCCCCTACTAGCCCGGCCGCGCGCGGCTCTCGCGGGCGGCCGGGCCCTGCCCTGGGCGGCCCCGCTAGGCGGACACCGTCCGGCGCTCGCGCACGGCGGCCGCGATCTCGTGCAGCAAGGGCTCGGTCCGCTCCCAACCCATGCAGGCGTCGGTAACGCTCTGCCCATAGACCAAATCACCGCCGAGGCTCTGATTGCCCTCGACCAGATGACTCTCGAGCATCATGCCGAAGATACGACCATCGCCGCGCCCGATCTGGTGGGCGATGTCCCGGGCGACATCGGCTTGGCGATCGGGCTTCTTGCGCGAGTTGGCGTGACTGGCATCGATCATGATGCGCTGCGGGAGACCCGGTTGCGCCAGCATCTCGGCAACGTCGTCGACGCTGGACGCATCGTAGTTCGGCTGCTTGCCGCCGCGCAGGATCACGTGGCCATAGGGATTGCCGGTGGTCTCGACAATGGCCGAGTGGCCACCGCGCGTGACGCCGAGAAAATGGTGCGCACGCGAGGCGGCACGAATCGCGTCGACGGCGATCTGCACGTCGCCACCGGTACCGTTCTTGAACCCGACCGGGCAGGACAGTCCCGAGGCCAGCTCGCGGTGGACCTGCGACTCCGTCGTACGCGCACCGATGGCGCCCCAGCTCACCAGATCGGCCACATACTGCGGGCTGATCAGGTCGAGGAACTCGGTACCGGCCGGTACATCCATGTCCGCCAGGTCGAGCAGTAGCTGGCGCGCCCGCTGCAGACCGACATTGATATCGAAGCTGTCGTCCAGGTGCGGGTCGTTGATCAGGCCCTTCCAGCCCGTCGTCGTGCGGGGCTTCTCGAAGTAGACCCGCATCAGAATCAGCAGGTCCTCACCCAACTCCGCGCGCATGCGCTGCAGGCGCGTGGCGTAATCGCGTGCCGCCTCCGGGTCATGGATCGAGCATGGCCCGCAGATCACGACCAATCGATCGTCGCCGCCATCCATGATCTGCTGTATCTGTTCGCGCCCGTGATGGACCGTGGCTCTGGCGCGGTCACTCGCCGGCGTCATGTCCTCCGGGGGAACGAGTTCGCGAACGTTGCGGATTCTCAGGTCTCCGGTGGCGTAGGACATACAAATCACTCCGTGGTGGCGGCTTGCGCTGAGGCGACTCCGGCCCCGATCGCGCCGATCAGCGCGCGCAGCTCGGCGTTGCGGGTCTTCATGGCCGCCTTGTTGACGATCAGGCGGCTCGTGATCGTGGCGATGGTCTCGTAGGACGCCAGGCCGTTGGCCTCCAGCGTCTTGCCGGTATCGACCAGATCGACGATCCAATCGGCGAGGCCGACCAGCGGCGCCAACTCCATCGAACCGTACAGCTTGATGATATCGACCTGGCGACCCTGACGGGCGAAGTACTCATGCGTGCTGTGGACGTACTTGGTGGCTACGCGAGGCCGCCCACGCGGCGGCTGCGTACGCGGATCCCGGTCCGCGGGCGCCGCGAGCATCAGCTGGCACGCGGCGATGCCGAGATCGAGCGGTTCATACAGACCCTCGCCGCCGTGTTCGAGCAACACGTCCTTGCCGGCGACACCCATATCGGCGCCCCCGTACTGCACGTAGGTGGGCACGTCGGACGCGCGCACGATGATGAAGCGCACGTCGGCGCGGGTGCTCGGCAGCATCAGTTCGCGGCTGGCTTCGGGATCGGCCGCCGGCTCGATGCCCGCGCTCGCCAGCAGCGGCACGGTCTGCTCGAAGATCCGGCCCTTCGACAGCGCGATCGTCAGGGGGGCGCTCATGCCGGCACCCGCTGAATGCGCGCACCGAGCTGCGACAGCTTCTCTTCGATGCACTCGTAGCCGCGATCGATGTGATAGATGCGATCCACGGTCGTCTCGCCCTCGGCGACCAGGCCGGCCAGGATCAGGCTGGCCGAGGCACGCAGGTCGGTGGCCATGACCGGCGCGCCGGTGAGCCGTTCGACGCCCTGCACGATCGTCGTATTGCCCTCCACGCGCATGTCCGCCCCCATACGCTGTAGCTCCTGCACGTGCATGAATCGATTCTCGAATACCGTCTCGGTGACCGTGCCCGCGCCCTCGGCCACGGCGTTGAGCGCGGAAAACTGCGCCTGCATGTCCGTGGGAAAGGCGGGGAACGGCGCGGTGCGCACATGCACGGCGCGCGCGCGGCGCCCAGCCATGTCGAGCTCGATCCAGTCGGGGCCGACGTTTACGTGCGCGCCGGCTTCCTCGAGCTTCGACAGGACCGCGTCGAGCAGCGATGGATCGGTGTCGCGCACGCGTACGCGGCCACCGCTCATCGCCGCGGCGACCAGGAAGGTGCCGCTCTCGATCCGGTCGGGCAATACGCGGTAGCGGGCGCCGCTCAGCGCGGGCACGCCGTCAATCACGATCTTGTCGGTGCCGGCGCCCGAGACCTGCGCGCCCATTGTATTGAGGAAATTGGCCAAATCGACCACTTCCGGCTCGCGCGCGGCGTTTTCCAATACGGTCGTGCCGCGCGCCAGGGTTGCCGCCATCATCAGGTTCTCGGTACCGGTGACCGTAACTGCGTCGAGCACGAAGCGCGCGCCCTGCAGCCGCTCGCAGCGCGCATGGATATAGCCGTCGGCTACCCACACCTCGGCGCCCATGGCGCGCAGCCCCTCCAGGTGCAGGTTCACCGGACGCGAGCCAATCGCGCAGCCGCCCGGCAACGAGACCTCGGCGCGGCCGTAGCGCGTCAACATCGGCCCGAGCACCAGGATGGAGGCACGCATGGTCTTGACCAGATCGTACGGCGCGTAGAAGTCGCTCAGCTCGCGGCTGTCGACCTCGATGTTCATGCGCTCGTCGACGGTCAGATGCGCGCCCATGCGCCCCAGCAGGGACATGGTCGTGGTCACGTCGTTGAGGTGAGGCACGTTCTCGATCGTGACCGGATCGTCAGCCAGCATGCTACCGGCCAGAATCGGCAGCACCGCGTTCTTGGCTCCGGACGCACGTACCTGGCCTTGCAACGGCACACCGCCGCGAATCAGGAGTCTATCCATGGGAATATCGGGCCAAGCGGCCCCCGGGGTCGCGGTGCAAACCGTTGATTATACGGTAAGCCGCTGCGCGAACCACAAGGGTTGCGCGGCGGCGCACGTCGATCCCGTCACGGAACCGCCTCATTTGGCGGCTCGCGCTCGCCCGTAAGCAGTCGCTCGACGTCCGCCAACCCGGCCAGCCGCCGCACGGACTCGGGCAAACCACGCAAGGTCAGGTCGACTCCACGCCGTTGTGCGACGCGGCGCCACTCGAGCAGCAGCGCCACGCCAGCGCTATTGGCTTGCTCCACGCCGGCAAGATCGAGCCCGACCGGTCCGGCGGCAAGCAGTTCGTCCGTCTGGGCGAATAGCGGGGGCACCGAATCGAAATCGAGCGTTCCGGCCAGGCGCCAGACGCCGTCCGACCCGGCCTCGAGCCACGCCCTCACGAGTCGGCCCCGGGCGCCTCCGGACTGGTCTCGCCCGTCTCGTTCTTGCGTTTGAGCTCCTCGACCAGGCCCTCGATCCCGCCACTGCGAACGATGGACGAGAAGTTCGAGCGATAGGTCGTCACCAGACTGATGCCTTCCACAACGACGTCGTAGACCTTCCACTCGCCGTCGTTATAGCGCACCCCGTATTCCACCGGAATCGCCGGGCCGTCGGGCCGCGTCACCCGCGAACGCACGGTGACCCGATCCTCCTGCGAGCTCTCGCCCAGCGGCAGGAACTCGACCTGCTGGCCGCTGTACTCGTCGAGCGATCGCGAGTAGGTGCGCACCAGCAGCGTGCGGAACTCCGTGACCAGCGCGCGCTTCTGCTCGCGATCCGCCTCACGCCAGTTACCGCCCACGGCCAGCCGCGTCATCGTGATGAAGTCCATGTGCGGTGCGATGATGTCGCTCAGCTCCGCCCGGACCTGCTCGACATCCATGTCGCCGCCGGCCGCATGCTCGTCGAGCACGGCCAGCACCTCCTCGCTCACCTCCACGAGCAGTGCCTGAGCGTCCTCGGGGTTCGGCTCGGCCGCAGAGGCGGGCATGGCCACAACCGCCAGCATGGCGATCGCCGCGAGCCACCCCATCGCGCTTCGTGTTCTCATCGACTTCATGTCCGCACTCCGCGTCGCGCGAATCCCGCTGGCGCCAGCCTGGATCCGCTGTACATTGATCTTCGCTTTGGGCCTGACGATGGCGTTGCAGGTCGCGAAACCCAGGGCCACGAACGATCCCACGATCCGTTCCATGCTCCAACCGGCCATGGTTACGCTCCAAACATCATGGCGGTCAGCAGGAAGTCCAGGCCCAGGACAGCCAGCGAGGCGTTGACCACCGTACGCGTGGTGGCGCGGCTGACGCCCTCCGAGGTCGGCTCGGCGTCGAAGCCCTCGAACAGCGCGATCCAAGTCACCACGGCGCCAAATACCACGCTCTTGAGCAAGCCATTACCCACATCGGCAAACAGCTCGACATTCGTCTCCATCCGAGGCCAGAACGATCCCGGATCTACGCCCAGTAGGCCGACCGCCGCGAAATAGCCGCCGCCAATGCCGACAGCCGTGAACAGCGCTGCCAGCAGCGGCGTGGAGATCAGTCCGGCCGCGAAACGGGGCGCGAAGACGCGACGATAGGGGTCGACCGCCATCATCTCCAGCGCCGACAGCTGCTCGGTGGCCTTCATCCGACCGATCTCCGCCGTCAGCGCCGAACCGGCGCGGCCGGCGAACAGCAAGGCCGCGATCACGGGACCGAGTTCGCGCACCAGCGACAGGGCGATCATCACGCCCAGAGAACCTTCCGCCCCGAAACGAACCAGCGTGGAGTAGCCCTGCAGAGCGAGGACCATGCCCACCAACAGCCCCGAGACCACGGTAATCACGAATGTGCGCACGCCCACGGAGTAGACCTGCTCGAGCGTCAGGCGCGGACGCCGCAACGACGCGCCCAAGGAGCGCAACAGCTGCGGTAGGAACAGGTACGCGCGGCCCAGGCGCTGGACCGCACCGAGGCTGCAGCGCCCGAGGGCGGTCACTGGGTTAGGCACGCCGGCGACCCCGCTTGCGGTCGTCCGCGAACAGCTCCTCGGCGTAGTCCGCCCCGGGGTAATGGAACGGTGCGGGCCCATCGGGCAGCGCGTGAACAAACTGCCGAATCCAGGGCGAGCGCGAGGCGCGCAGTTCCTCGGGCGTGCCGCGCCCAACGACCTCGCCATCGGCGATGACATAGGCGTAGTCGACAATCGACAGGACCTCGGCGACATCGTGCGAGACCACGATACTGGTCACCCCGAGGGCGTCATTCACCGAACGAATGAGTTGCACCAACACGCCCATGGAGATCGGGTCCTGGCCGGTGAACGGTTCGTCGTACAGAATCATGTCGGGGTCGAGCACTAGCGCACGCGCCAGTGCTACCCGCCGCTCCATGCCGCCGGACAGTTCCGCCGGCATCAGGTCACGTGCACAGCGCAAACCCACCGTTTCCAGCCATAGCGATACGAGCTGGCGGATCAGGGCTTCGGGCAGCGCGGTGTGCTCGCGTAACGGGAAGGCAACGTTATCGAACACGGACAGGTCGGTCAGTAGCGCGCCCGATTGGAACAGCACGCCGAGGCGCTTGCGCAGCGCGAACAGGTCGTCGCGGCCGAGCGCGTGTACGTCCTGGCCAGCGACGTCGATTCGGCCGGCTTCGGGGCGCAGCTGGCCGCCAATGAGCTTGAGCAGCGTGGTCTTGCCGCTGCCACGGGGTCCCATGATGGCGGTCACACGGCCGCGCGGAATATCCATGTTGACGCGATCGAACAGCACGCGATTGCCACGCGTGAAGGATAGACCCCGGATCAGGACGTGGTTATCGCGTTCGGGCCGTTGGGTCGACACGGAGGCTCCCGCTGCCGGCGCGGGGGCCGGATGGTGCAGAGGCGGGCGATTCTACCATGGCCCCCGCGCGCTGGCCGGCGCCGGGGCCGGTACGTGGCACGGTACCGAATGAACCGCTACGATGCGCCGTCGCCGCGGTCGCTTGTGCCCCCGCGGCCCACGCAGACCCGACGGGACGCGCACATGTTCCAAGCCTCTTGCTCGCCCATTCGGCGCTTCGCGGCGTTACTACTGACCGCGACTCTGGCCACCGGATGCGCCAGCACGCGCGGTCCCGATGGCGCGCCAGCGGAAGTCGCCGGGACGCCGGGAGACCCCCTAGAGGGCATCAACCGGCCGATCCACAACTTCAACCAGGCATTCGACCGCAACGTCGCGCGTCCGGCGGCGCAAGGCTATCAAGCCATCACGCCCGAACCGGTCGACCGGGGTGTGACGAATTTCTTCAGCAACCTCGACGACGTCGCCGTGCTGGTCAACAGCGCGCTCCAGCTCAAGGGCCGCAAGGCGGCGGCAACCACGCTGCGCCTGACCCTGAACACCACCTTCGGCGTCCTGGGCGTGTTCGACGTCGCCGGCGGCCTTGGCATTCCCAAGGAGAACGAAGACTTTGGCCAAACCCTGGGGTACTGGGGCGTGGGTTCGGGCCCCTACCTGGTGCTACCCATCCTGGGCCCGAGCTCGCTACGCGACGCACCGGCGCGCGCGGTCGATTCCGCCTACTGGCCGCTGAACGACATCACGGCCAGCGACGAAGCGTTCTACGCCGCCCTGCTGCTGTACGGCATCGACATGCGCGCCAGCCTGCTCGGCGCCACCGATATGCTGAACACAGCCGCGCTCGATCCCTACAGCTACACGCGCGACGCTTGGCTGCGGCGCCGGGAGATGCAGGTGTACGACGGCAATCCCCCACCCGAGGCCGCCCCCAGCACCGAGAGCGATGGCGAAGACGAGGGCGGCTTCGATCCGTTCTCCGACGAGGACGAGGATCTGTTCGAGGATGAACCCGCCGGCGGATCGGACGCGCCATGATCGCGGCGTCGATCGCCGCGGTCGTGGTCGGGCTTGCGCTGCTCGTATGGAGTGCCGACCGCTTCGTGCTGGGCGCCTCGGCCACGGCGCGCGATCTCGGCGTCTCGCCCATGCTGATCGGCCTGGTCATCGTCGGCTTCGGCACTTCGGCACCGGAGATGCTCATCGCGGCCTTCGCCGCCTGGCAGAACAACCCCGGCCTGGGCATCGGCAACGCCGTCGGCTCCAACATCGCCAACATCGCGCTGATCCTCGGTGGCGCCGCCCTGCTGCGGCCGCTGAGCAGCGGCTCGCGCATCCTCACGCGCGAGCTGCCACTGCTAATCGGGGCCACCATCCTCGCGATCGCGCTCATGGCGGATCAGGAGCTGGGACGCACGGAGGGCCTCGTGCTTCTGGTCGCGCTGGCGGTCGTCCTGTCCGTCCTCGTGCGCCAGGCATTCTCCAAGCGCGATTCGGCCGATCCGTTCGCGACGGAAATGACCAGCCAAATCCCGTCCGACATTCCACTGCGCAACGCCGTGATCTGGCTCCTGGTCGGCCTGGTATTGCTGCTGGTCAGCTCGCGCCTGCTCGTCTGGGGCGGGGTCAACATCGCCGAGGCGCTGGGGGTCAGCGATCTGGTCATCGGGCTGACCGTGGTCGCCATCGGCACGAGCCTGCCGGAGCTCGCCGCCGCCATCGCCAGCGCCCTCAAGAACGAGCACGACCTGATCATCGGCAACGTAATCGGCTCGAACCTGTTCAACACGCTGGCGGTGCTCGGACTGCCGGCGCTCATCGCGCCGGGCCTCATACCGCCGGAGGTGTTGAGCCGCGACCTTCCGGTCATGGGGGCGCTCACGCTATTGCTGGTGCTGGTGGCGATGCACCGCCCTGGTGGCCAGGGACGCATCAACCGCCTTGAAGGGCTGCTTCTGGTAAGCTGTTTCCTCGCCTACGAGGGCTATCTGTTCGCGACACTCTAGTGGGCCACCGCCGTAGCCTGGATGGAGCGAAGCGGCGACATCCAGGTAACATCAGCCACACCGCCCCGGATTCAGCTTCGAGGCTGGGAAAGTATTCTGCGCCGTAGCGAGGAAGTGGCACAGTGAGGCGATTTCGGTGATCGTTTGAGGAGCATAGTGGTAATATGTGACGAAACCGATCGCCGGAAGCGGTCGCTGTGGCGCTTCCGCAGTAGGCGCAGGAATACTTTCGCAGTCTCTTCGCTCCGTCCGGGCTACAGGGCCGCCCATGCCAGCGAGCGAGAAGACGCCAATCTCCACCGCCGCATCCACGCCAGCACTCCCCGCCGAGGAACGCACACGCCTGCGCGCGCTGGCGCTCGACGTGCTCCAGACCGAGGCCGCCGCGATCGCGGCGCTCACCGAGCGCCTCGACGACGCATTCGTGCGCGCCTGCGAGCTGATGCTGACCTGCACGGGCCGCGTGGTGGTCGTGGGCATGGGCAAATCCGGCCACATCGGCGGCAAGATCGCCGCCACGCTGGCGAGCACGGGCACCCCGGCGTTCTACGTCCACCCCGGCGAGGCCGGCCACGGAGATCTCGGCATGGTGGTCGCCGGCGACGTGGTGCTCGCCCTGTCCAATTCGGGCGAGACCGACGAGATCGTCTCCCTACTACCCAGTCTCAAGCGCCAAGGCACGGCACTGATCGCGCTCACCGGCAACCCGCGTTCGACGCTGGCTCAGGCCGCCGCCGCGCACGTCGACGTGAGCGTCGCGGCCGAGGCCTGCCCGCTCGGGCTGGCGCCGACGGCGAGCACCACCGCCGCCCTCGCCATGGGCGACGCCCTGGCCATTGCCCTGCTGGAGAAGCGCGGTTTCACCAGCGAGGACTTCGCCCGCTCGCATCCGGGCGGTACCCTGGGACGCCGCCTGCTACTGCACGTACGCGACATCATGCATACCGGCGACGCCGTCCCCCAGGTCTCGCAGGCGGCGCCCTTTCGCGAGGCCCTGATGGAGATGACCAGCAAGGGGCTGGGCATGACCACCGTTACCGACGAGTCGAGCCGCGTCCTGGGCGTGTTCACCGACGGCGATTTGCGCCGCGCGTTCGACCACGGCATCGACCTGCAGGCGACCGACATCGCCCATGTCATGACCCCGAACTGCACCACCATCGGCCCCGACGCGCTGGCCGCCGAGGGCCTGGCGATCATGCAGCAGCGCAGCATCAACGCCCTGCCCGTGGTCGACGACAACGACCGCCTGATCGGCGCATTGAACATGCACACACTGTTGCGCGCGGGGGTGGTGTGAACGGGCTGCATGACCCCCTCGCCGGGCTACCGGCTGATCTGCGCGCGCGGGCCTACGCCATCCGGCTGGTCATCTTCGATGTCGACGGCGTGCTGACCGACGGCCGCGTGATCCTCGGCGACGGCGGGTACGAGTACAAGGCGTTCCACATCCACGACGGCCACGGCATCCGCATGCTGCAGAGCAGCGGCGTGCGCGCGGGCATCATCACCGGACGCACCTCGGTCGTCGTCAGCCGCCGCAGCGAGGAACTCGGCATCCGCCATCTCATGCAGGGACGTTCGGACAAGGCCGCAGCCCTGGGCGAACTACTCGAACAGCTCGGCGAGGCGCCCGAGGCGACCGCGTTCGTGGGCGACGACGTAGTCGACCTGCCCGCGATGCGCCGCGTGGGCCTGGCGGTCGCGGTCGCCGACGCCACCCCGCTGACGCGCGCCCACGCCCACTGGGTGACCCGCGCCACCGGCGGCCACGGCGCCGCGCGCGAGGTCTGCGAACTCATCATGGCCGCCCAGAGCAGTCTCGAAGGCGCCCACGCGCCGTACCTCGAATAGCCTCCATCGCGGTGGCCATTAGAACTACACAGATGAACACGGATGAACACGGATGTAAGGACGGGCTTCACGGGCCGCCTTACGCATGCGAGCCAGCGGTGGTCTCAGTATCGTGCGGGATTCCAATCCCGGCGAAGAGCGCCCTTTCGTACCTCCACGCCGGAGCCGCACGGTCACGGATTACTCATCTGTGTTCATCCGTGTTCATCTGTGGTGTTCTTTTCGCACCGCGCCTGGCTAACGTCGTCTGATGCGGATCCTTGGCCGCTTGGGGCTGATCGTGCTGCTGGTGGCGGCGGTGAGCGCGATGTGGTGGCTGGACACCCTGCGCGACCCCGACCCTGTGGATGAGGCGCCGCCGGAAGCACGCCATGAGCCGGATTTCTACTTCAACGATTTCCGCCTCCGCGCCCATGAGCGCTCGGGCCCGCCGGGCTACGTGATCGAAGGCGAGCGGCTGGTGCATTATGCCGACGACGACACGGCCGAAATGACCGAGCCGCGGTTGCGCCTCGACAGCGGCGACGGCGCGCCCTGGCGGGTGCGCAGCCGGCTCGGCACGCTGAGCCCCGACGGCGACGTGCTCGAGCTGCGCGAGGATGTGTTCATGCGCCGGGATGCGGCGGCGCGTCCGCCGCTGGTGCTACGCACCACGCGCATGACCGTGTTCACCGAGGCGCAACGCGCCGAGACGGACCAGCCGGTCACCATCGTGAGCCCCGGGCAGCGGATCGCCGCCGTCGGCATGACGGCTCGGTTCGCGACCGGGCAGATCGAATTCCATCGCGACGTCCGCGGAGACTATGACCCCACCATCGCGCCCTGACTCGCGCCCCGCTTGCGCTTCATTCGCGGCCGCCGTCGCGCTGGCGCTGGCGCTGTGCGCCCCGCTGACGGCCGCAGCCCCGGCCGCCAATCGCCAGGCACCCGCCTCGATCGAGGCCGACCGCGTCGAGATCGACCGCCCCGGCGGTGACTCGCGCTACTTCGGCAACGTGATCTTCGAGCAGGGCACCCTGCGCATTACGGGCGAGCGCATGACCGTGCGGGCCCCCGATGGCGTGCTCGAGCACGCCGAGGTGCATGGCGAACGCGCCGCCATCCGCCAGCGCACCGAGAGCGGCGAGATCGTGCATGCGCGCGCGCGCCACATCGACTACGACGCCACCGCGGGCGTGGCGGTGCTCACCGAGGAGGCCGAGGTCGAGCGTGGCGATGACCGCTTCACCGCGACGCGCATCGAATACCGCCTCGATGGCGGCCGCATCGAGGCGAGTGGCGGCGAGGACGGTGGCCGCGTGCACATCCGCATCCAGCCAAGCGAGCAAGGCGATGGCGCGGAGGACGATGCCTCCGAACCGGGCACGACGCCGTGAGCGCGCTAGCGGCCCTCGACCTGCACAAGCGCTACCGCCAGCACACGGTACTCGGGGGGGTGTCGATCGAGCTCGATAGCGGCGAGGTCGTGGGGCTACTCGGACCCAATGGCGCCGGCAAGACCACCTGCTTCTACATGGTCGTGGGCCTGATCCGCGCCGATGCGGGCCAGATCACGCTGGACGACCGTGACCTGACCCATCTACCCATGCACGCCCGGGCCCGCCTCGGTCTCGGCTATCTGCCGCAGGAGGCGTCCGTCTTCCGCAAGCTCTCGGTGGCCGACAATATCCTGGCCGTGCTCGAGACGCGCCGCGATCTGGATCGCGCCGGCCGACGCGAACGCCTGGACGCGCTGCTCGCCGAGCTCCAGATCGAGCACATCCGCGACAACCTGGGCATGAGCCTGTCCGGCGGCGAGCGCCGCCGCGTGGAGATCGCCCGCGCACTGGCGGTCGAACCGCGCTTCATGCTGCTCGACGAGCCGTTCGCAGGCGTCGATCCGATCTCGGTCATCGAGATCCAGCGCATCATCGCGCATCTCAGCGAACGCAACATCGGGGTCCTGATCACGGACCACAACGTGCGCGAGACCCTGGGAATCTGCCAGCGCGCCTATATCCTATCCGAAGGCGGCGTGATCGCCAGCGGCAACTCGGAGGAGATCCTCGCGAATGAACGGGTGCGCCAGGTCTACCTGGGCGAGCATTTCCGCCTCTAGTGGGCCTGATCAATCGGTTGCGGCCGCTACCTGGCGCCGCGAGGGGTACGTACCGGCGAACGCGATGCGGGCGCGGTCGCCGGCTCGGACCGGCGGCGCACCTCCTGCATGGTTCGGGCCAAATGCAGTACCATGCACACGGGGACACAGGCCCGATTCCAAGCATGAAATGAAACAGTCGCTCCAGATCCGCCTCGGTCAGCAGCTCACGATGACGCCGCAGCTGCAGCAGGCGATCCGCCTACTGCAGCTGTCTTCGCTCGAGCTCCAAGCGACGGTTCAGGAGACGCTCGAAGCCAACCCCATGCTCGACCTCGACGAGGAGGCGGAGGACGAAGCCGCCGACGACGCCACCGAGCACGTCACGGCCCATTCCGAGCACGGCGAGGGCGTAGTGGCGGTCAATGGCCATGACGCCGATGGCTTCGCCGACGAGTATTCAGGCGCCTGGGGCGCCGCGGGTTTCGGCGTCGCCGAGGATGACGACCGCGACTTCTTCGAGACCCGCAGCAGCGGCGGCGACTCGCTGCGCGACCACCTGCTCGAGCAGCTGCATCTGAGCGCCATCGGCGCGCAGGATCGGCAGATCGGCGCGGCGCTGGTCGAAGCGGTGCGCGACGACGGTTACCTAGGCGAGTCCCTCGAGGGCATCCAGACGACGTTGTCCGCCGAAGGCATTGAGGCGGACCTGGACGAAGTCGAGGCGATGCTGCGGCTCGTCCAGAGCTTCGATCCCCCGGGCATCGCCGCACGCGACCCGGCCGAGTGCATGTCGCTACAGCTGGCGGCGTTGCCCGCGGAAACCTCGGGCCGTGAGCATGCGCAGCGGATCGTGGAAGACTTGATCGAGCAGTTGGCGGCACAGGATCTCGAGGGTCTGCGCCGAAGCCTCGGCATCGACGAGGCGGCGCTACGCACCGCCGTCGAGTTGATCCAGGCGCTCGAGCCCCACCCCGGCTCACAGATCTCCAGCGCCACACCGCAATATGTCGTGCCCGACGTATTCATCCGCAAGGAGAATGGCGTCTGGCGCGTGCGACTGAACCCGGAGGTCGCGCCCCGCTTGCGCGTGCATCCAACCTATGCGGGCATGGTCCGGCGCGCCGACAATAGTGCAGACAACGCGTTTATGCGCGACCATCTGCAAGAGGCGCGCTGGTTCATCAAGAGCCTGCAGAGCCGCAACGAGACCCTGCTCAAGGTCGCGACCGCCATCGCGGACCGTCAGCGGGCCTTCCTCGACTATGGCGAGGAGGCGATGAAGCCGCTGGTGCTGCGCGACATCGCCGAGTCACTCGAGATGCACGAATCGACCATCTCGCGCGTGACAACGGAGAAGTACATGCACACCCCGCGCGGCATCTTCGAGTTCAAGTATTTCTTTTCCAGCCACGTCAGCACGGCCGAAGGCGGCGAATGCTCCGCCACCGCGATTCGCGCTATGGTCAAGAAACTGGTCGCCGCCGAGGACCGGCGCAAGCCTTTGTCCGACCACCGCATCGCCGGGATCCTCGTCGAGCGCGGCATCAACGTCGCGCGCCGTACCGTGGCCAAATACCGTGAGTCGATGGCCATCCCGCCATCGAACGAGCGCAAGCGGCTGATGTAGCGCTCATGCATGCGACGCCATCCACGATCCGCTACGCCGTGCGCGCCACTTCAGGAACCCCGGCCCGGGCCGAGCCCGTCCGGGGAACCCACCCAGAGAGGAGGTTTGCCATGAACCTGTCCGTCACCGGTCACCACGTGGAAGTCACGGAGCCGCTCAAGGAGTACGTCTCCGAAAAGATGAACAAGCTGGAGCGCCATTTCGACCATGTCACCGACATCCACGTTATCCTCAGTGTCGAAAAGCTTCGCCAACAGGCCGAGGCGACCATCGATCTGACCGGGACGAAGATTCACGCCGAGGCGGAGAACGGCGATATGTATGCCGCCATCGACGCACTGGTCGACAAGCTCGACCGCCAGGTCATCAAGCACAAGGAGAAGCTGCGCGACCACCACAAGCGTGAGCGCGTTGCTTCCGCTTCCGAATAGAGGAGGGCCGTCCCGGCCATGACCGACGCTGCCCAACTGCTCGCGCCCGAGCGGGTACGCTGTAAAGAGACGATCGGCAGTAAGAAGCGGGCCCTGGATCTGGGTGCCGAGCTGCTGGCCGCCGCCGCCCCGGGCATGTCGCAGGTGGACATCTTCAACGCGCTCAACACGCGCGAGCGCCTCGGAAGCACGGGTCTGGGCCATGGGACGGCCCTTCCCCACGGGCGGCTGGAGAATCTCGAGTCGCCCGTGGCCGCATGCCTCACGCTCGCCGAGCCGGTGGACTTCGATGCCCCCGACCGCCAACGGGTCGATGTGCTTTTCGTTCTGCTGGTGCCACGCGACTGCAGCAGCGAGCACCTGCGCATCCTTGCCGAGCTCGCCGAGATGTTCAATGACCCGAACCTGCGCGACGCCCTGCGCGCGCAGACGGAACCGGCCGCGATCATCGAGTGCCTGCGCGAGTGGGCGCCGGTCACGGGCGACCGGGTCCACGGCCTCGGCTGAAGACCGGCACGCAGCACGCCGGGCATCAGCGCGACCCCGCCCTGCGCGCCCGGAACTCCGGATACGCCCGCGGGTCCCATGGCGGTCCCCGGACCGCCGCCTAGGAGCGCCTTTTGGGAGCGCCCGCATGAACCGCGCCCCGTCACTGGCCGATGTCTACGACCGCTTACGCGCTTCGCTCGGACTGGAGGCAGTGCACCTCGACCGTGCGCGCGCCGCGGCGCTTCCGCCCGAGCCGCCGACCGGCGGCTTCCCCACGCTGGTGGGCCATCTCAACCTCGTCCAGCCCAACCGCATCCAAGTGCTCGGCCCAACCGAGATCACCTACTGGACGGGGCAGTCGGACAACGATCGCAGCCGCTTGCTGACGCAGCTGTTTCGCGACGATCTCTACGGCGTCATCGTAACCGACAGCCTGGGCATCCCCGCGGATATCGGCGCGCGGGCGCGCCATGAGGGGACGCCGCTGCTGCGTGCCGAGGCCGTCTGCGAACGGCTGATCAGTACCCTGCGGCACGAGCTTGGGCGCGAGCTGGCCGCGCGGCTCGTGCTCCACGGGGTGTTCCTCGACGTGCTCGGCACCGGCACGCTGCTCACCGGCGCGAGCAACATGGGCAAGAGCGAACTGGCGCTGGAGCTCATCTCGCGCGGCCACAGCCTGGTCGCGGACGATGCGCCCGAGTTCAGCCGGCCGGCGCCCACGGTGATCGAGGGCGAGTGTCCACCGGTAATCCAGGACTTTCTCGAGGTGTCCGGCATGGGCGTGCTCAACATTCGGGCCATGTACGGGGATGCAGCGATTCGTCAGCAGAAGCGCCTGCATCTGATCGTGCGCATGGAGTCCCTGACCCCCGAGCTACGCGCACAATGCGACCGGCTGACGGGCCATTTCGGCACGACCGAGGTGCTCGGCGTGGAGGTCACCACCATGACCCTGCCGGTTGCGCCCGGGCGCAACCTCGCCGTCATGGTCGAGGCGGCCGTGCGCAACTTCATGTTGAGTTGCCGCGGCTACCGCGCCGGCGAGGACCTGATGGAGCGACAGCGCGCGGCGATCGCGCGGGAGCAACCATGCGACTGATCGTGGTCAGCGGCCTGTCCGGCTCGGGTAAGAGCGTGGCGCTCAATACGCTCGAGGACGAGGGGTTTTACTGCATCGACAACCTGCCGACCGGCCTGCTCTATCCGCTGGTCGAGGAGCTGCGCAACAGCGATACCCCGAGCTACGACCGCGTGGCCGTGGGTATCGACGCGCGCAGCCGCTCGGAGGATCTGCTGCGCTTTCCCGAGATCCTCGATCAGATCCGCGCCTTCGACGGCATGAGCGTCGAGATCGTATTCCTGCAGACCGAGATCAATACCCTGCTGCGGCGCTTCTCGGAGACCCGGCGCAAGCATCCGCTGTCGCAGCAAGGCACGCCGCTGATCGAGGCCATCGAACTCGAGCGCGCCCTGCTCGCCGGCATCAGCGAGCGCGCCGATTTCCTGCTCGAGACCACGCACCTGACCCTGCACGAGCTGCGCGGGCTGATGCGCGAACGCTTATTGCCCGAGGTTCCCCGCGGGCTATCGCTGTTGTTTCAGTCCTTCGGCTACAAGAACGGCGTGCCCGCCGACACGGATTTCGTGTTCGACGTGCGTTCACTGCCCAATCCGCATTGGGAAGGGCGCCTGCGCGCCCTGCCGGGCGACAACCCGGCCGTGATCGAATATCTCGAGGCCCACGACGAGGTCCAGGCGATGTTTCATTCCATCCGCGACTTTCTCGATCGCTGGATCCCGAGTTTTCACTCCGACAACCGCTCCTACCTGACCGTGTCGATCGGTTGCACCGGGGGTCAGCACCGCTCAGTCTATCTGGCCGACCGGCTGGCCCATCACTTCGGCGAACACCACGCCCAGGTCTCGGTGCGCCATCGCGAGCTCCAGCAGGGGATCCGTACAACCTCATGACGCATGCGGAATCCGGCCACCCCGGACGCGGGAGCCTGAATTCGAACCGATGGGGTCCGGGGCATGACGGGGGCGCTGGACCGGTTGGCCTGGGAGACAGACTCGGTTATGTTACCGCCATGCGGTGGCGTATCGGAGTAGCGCGCACTGCGGGCGCGCGAACATGAGCATCGGACTGATCACCATCACCCACAATGGCATTGGTGAACAGGTGGTCGACGCCGCATGTCAGATCCTAGGACAACCCCATATCAATGTACGCCATCTGGTATTCGCACCGACGGACTGCATTGAGGATGTCGAGCAGTCTCTGCTCGGTGCGATCAAGGAAATCGATACTGGCGCGGGGGTACTGGTGCTGTCCGACCTGTTCGGGGCCACACCCTGCAATATCGCGCACCGCGCCATGGGCGAGCATGAGGTGCGCGTGCTCTCGGGCATCAATCTACCGATGGTCCTGCGGACGCTCAATTACGCGTACCTGGACCTGGCCCAGGTAGTCGAGCGTGCCGCTGAAGGTGGCCGCGCCGGCGTGATCGAATGTCGCCGATCGCACGATCACGATCAGTAGCTAGTGTCCTGTCTCACGCAACGTCGGAATTTTCGGCGAGGGATTGGGGCGACTGGCAAGGCGCGCTGACGAGCCATCGCGCGTCTTATGGTGAGGAGGCGCAACGCCGCCAGGCGCCCCAAGACCCGGCGATAACACGGCGAACTTGCGTTAAGGGACACTAG
>JBBEEB010000149.1:0-1640 GCA_040880995.1 Halofilum sp. (in: g-proteobacteria) | reverse complement strand
GTGCACGAGCGGCTTCAGCCGCGAACGAACCGGCAGCCACGCCGGTTCGCGCGCCCCGTTTCCACGGCATCTTGCGTGCGCGAACGCTCAGTAACCAATATCACGGTAGGAACGCAGGATCTTCTCCAGCGCGATCACGTACGCCGCCATACGGTAGTCGGTAACGCGTGTGTAGTTCTGGCGGCGTTCGACCATCTCGCGAAAGGCCAGGCGCATGGTGTCGTCGAGCCCCGAGCGCACGAGATCGAGTTCGTCGGCGCCGCGGGCGATTTCATTGCGCGCCCACTCGGGCACCTGCGTGCCCGAGGCCAGCTCGATGGCGGAGACGATGTGCTGCCCGCGCGCCTCGTGAAAGCGCTTCTCCATGCGGCCGAAGCGCACGTGCGCCAGATTGCGCACCCATTCGAAGTAGGAGGCGATCACGCCACCGGCGTTGAGGTAGGCATCCGGCAGGATCTGTACGCCCTTGGCGCCGAGCTTTTCATCGGCGCCGTAGGTGACCGGGCCGTTGGCTGCCTCGGCGATGAGGTTGGCCCGGATGCGATCGGCATTCCCCTCGTGGATCACGCCCTCGAGCGCGGCCGGGATGAGGATGTCGCAATCGAGTTCCAGCGCCTTGTCCCCTTCGGCGTCGAAGGTTGCGCCGGGGAAGCCCTGCACGCCGCCGGTCTCGCGCATGTGCTTGTGCAACGCATCGACGTCGATCCCGGCGGGCTGATACACCGCGCCGTCGCGTTCGGCCACGGCGACGATGAGCGCATCGTCCTCGCGCGACAGGAAGCGCGCGGCGTGATAACCCACGTTGCCCAGGCCCTGAACGACGACGCGCTTGCCGGCCAGTTCGCCCTTGAGTCCGGCCTCGCTGACACATTCGCGGTGACGGAAAAACTCGCGCAGACCGTACTGCACGCCGCGGCCCGTGGCCTCGTGGCGGCCGCGCACGCCGCCGTGCTCGACCGGCTTACCGGTGACCGAAGCGATGTAGTTGATGTCGTCCGGATAGAGCTGGCGATAGGTGTCGGCCATCCAGCCCATCTCGCGCGGGCCGGTGCCCATGTCCGGCGCGGGGACGTTCTTGGCGGGGCTGAGAAAGCCCTTGTTCGCCAACTCGCGGGCGAATCGGCGGGTGATGCGTTCGAGCTGATCGGCGGTGTATTGGCGCGGATCGATGCGCAGCCCGCCCTTGGAGCCGCCATAGGGCACATCGACGATGGCGCACTTGTAGGTCATCAGCGATGCCAGCGCCTCGACCTCGTCCTGATCGACATTGGGCGCGTAGCGGATGCCGCCCTTCGATGGCAGGCGGTGATCGCTGTGGACCGCACGCCAGCCGGTGAACACCTCAGCGCGGCCGTCGATCTCCACGGGGAAGGATACCTGCAGGACCGATCCACAGGCCTTGAGCGCGTCCGAGAGCCCCGGCTCGAGCTCCATCACCGAGGTGGCGTGCTCGACCATGCGGTCGACGCTTTCGCGAAAAGAGCTTCCCGTACCCGGCTGGCTCATACTGTTTTCCTATTAAGTTGCGTAGTGTTATCGAGCGCAGCTTGCGCATCCAGTCCGCCCGACCCGAGAGGGCGCCACCCGCTTGCTCGGAGAGACGTTCGCCGCAAGCGGCCCCGTTGCGCGCACCCCCTCAT
>JBBEEB010000148.1:0-10042 GCA_040880995.1 Halofilum sp. (in: g-proteobacteria) | reverse complement strand
CTAGTGTCCCTTAACGCAAGTTCGCCGTGTTATCGCCGGGCCTCGAGGCGCCTGGCGGCGTTGCGCCTCCTCGCCATAGGAGGCGCTATGACTCGTCGGCGCGCCTTGCCAGTCGCCACGATGCCTCGACGAGAAACATCGACGAACTTACGTTAAGGAACACTAGGCCGAAGCCCGCGCCGGGGTCCTGATCATCCACCCGTTCGAGACCCGCCCGCGCTCAAGGAAGAGACCGGAATCGCTCAATGACTGCAACGCGCAAGGGATTGTCGATCGCCTTCTTCGGCTCCAGTCTGCTTTCGGCCTACTGGAACGGGGCGGCGACCTACTACCGCGGCATCATCCGCGCGCTGCACGCGCGTGGCCACCGGGTGCGCTTCTTCGAGCCCGCCACCGTCGACCGCCAGGGCCACCGCGACTTGGAGGTGCCGCCCTGGGCCGACGTGGTCGACTATCCGGCGGCCTCCGGGTGCACCGACGGCGTCGAACACGCGCTGACCGCCGCGCGTGACGCCGACGTCATCATCAAGGGCAGCGGCGTGGGGGTATTCGACGAGCTCCTCGAGCGCGCCATCCCGGATTTCGCACGCCAGGGGACGGCCTGCGTCTACTGGGATGTCGACGCGCCGCTGACCCTGGAGCGCATGCGCGCCGATCCGGAAGATCCGCTGCGGGGACAGCTCCCGCGCTATGACCTCGTGCTCACTCGGGGTGGTGGCGACCCGGTGGTGCGCGCCTATCGGGGCTTCGGCGCGCGCCGCTGCGTGCCCATCTATAACGCCGTCGACCCGGACGTGCATCGTCCCGCACCGGCCGACGCGCGCTTCGAGGCCACGCTCGCCTTCCTCGGCAATCGCGTGCCCGATCGCGAGCACCGGGTGGATGAGTTCTTCCTGAAACCGGCCCGGTGCCTGCCGGAGCAGCGTTTCCTGCTCGGCGGCAGCGGCTGGGACGACCTCGAACTGCCGGAGAATGTGTCCTACAGCGGTCATGTCTACGCGCGCGATCACAACGCCTTCAACTGCAGCCCGCTCGCCGTGCTGAACGTCTCGCGCGAGCCCATGGCGCGTTGGGGGCATTCGCCGGCGCCCCGTGTGTTCGAGGCGGCCGGCGCTGGTGCCTGCCTGATTTCCGACGCCTGGACCGGGATCGAGCGTTTGCTCGCGCCCGAACGCGAAATCCTGGTGGCCAACGATGGCGCCGAGGTCGCCGAACAAGTCCGCGCGCTCGACCCGCGCCGCGCGCAGGCAATCGGCCGGGCCGCACGCGCCCGTGTGTGCGCCGAGCACACCTACGAGCGGCGCGCACTCGAGGTAGAGGCGGAGCTGGGCGTGCGCATGGACGCGCGCGAGCGCGTAACGCCGATCATGGAGCAGTAAACAATGAACATCGTTTTTCTGGGACTTTCGATCACCTCCTCGTGGGGCAACGGCCACGCGACCACGTACCGCGCGCTGCTGCGCGAGCTCGATCGCCGGGGCCACTCGGTGACCTTTCTCGAGCGCGACCTCCCTTGGAATCGCGACAATCGTGACTTGCCGGAGCCGCCGTACGGCAGCACTTGCCTCTACGAGGACTTGAGTAGCCTCTACCGCGACTACCGCGAGGACATCATCTGGGCCGATCTGGTCGTGATCGGATCCCATGTGCCCGATGGCGCCAAGATCGCCCGCTGGGTGTTGGATCATGCCCGTGGCTTGGTCGCGTTCTACGATATCGACACACCGATCACTGTGGAGGCAATCGATCGCGGTGACGTGGACTACCTCGATCCCGGTCTGATTCCACGTTTCGATCTGTATCTATCGTTCACCGGTGGGCCGATGCTCGATCGTCTGGAACGGCATTACGGCGCCCGCCGGGCGCGTCCGCTGTATTGCTCGGTGGACCCGGAGCAATACTTCCCCACGGACGAGAATGTGGTCTGGGATATGGGATATCTCGGCACCTACGCCAGCGACCGTCAGTCGGCGCTCGATGCGCTACTCGTCGAGCCGGCGCGCGCCTGGCCGGACGGCCGTTTTGTCGTCGCCGGTGCCCGCTATCCGGACGACCTCGACTGGCCCGGCAATGTCGCCCGCATTGAGCACCTGCCGCCCGGCCAGCATCGGCGTTTCTACAACCGCCAGCGCTTTACGCTCAACATCACGCGCGCGGCCATGCGCGCGGCCGGCTACGCACCGAGCGTGCGTCTGTTCGAGGCCGCCGCCTGCGGTACGCCCATCGTCAGCGACCGCTGTCCCGGGATCGACGAGCTGTTCGCGCCCGATCGCGAAATCGTCCTCGCCGACAGCGCCGAAGACGCACGCGCCTGCATCCGCGACCTCCCCGAGGAGCGCCGCCGCGAACTCGGCGACGCCGCCCGCCGGCGCGTGCTCGCCGAGCACACATCAGCGCACCGTGCCCGGGACCTGGAGGATTACGTCGCCGAGTGCGTCGGCGTGGCCGAGGTCGCCGTGTAACGGCTTCTTGCGAGAACCACGAATGAACACGAATGCGGGCAGATGTTGGGTCTGTTAGAGCGGGGCTGGAGCGCTTTCGCGCCGGTGAACAAGGAAAAGAACACCACCGATGAACACGGATCGACACGGATGCTGCTGCTCGCCCGTATTGGCCGTGTTGAAGCTTCGCTGACGAGGCTTGTTAGCTTCGGATTCCGTCTCGACCGTGCCCGGCTACCGGCACTGAACAGGGATGGGAACCACGAATGAACACGAATGATCTTCGAGGTGGGCTTGTCAGAGCTTCATCTTCGGCACAAGTAGGCTACGCCTCGTCCTACACAACGAGTCATTGCGAGCGAAGCGAAGCAATCCACGCTACGTCGCGGATTGTGGCCCGTAGCGCGGAAGGAGCCGGAGGTGGAATCCGGGGCGCGAAGCGCTAGGCGCGGGCGAGATGCCTTGGTGTCTCGGGGCCAGGAATCTCCGGTTCGTCGCCGATCATGCGGTTGTGCGCGTCGACACGGATGCAGGTGCCGACATGGGCGCGGGCTTCGGTCTCGTCCATCTCGCAGTAGGTGCAGAGGATCACGAGATCCCCTGGGGCGTTGAGATGCGCCGCCGCCCCGTTGACGCAGATCACGCCGGAACCCGCCGGGCCCTCGATCGCGTACGTCTCCAGGCGAGTGCCCTGGGTGACGTTCCAGATGCAGATCCACTCGTACGGCAGGATGTCCGCGGCCTTGAGCAGATCGGTGTCGATGGTAACGCTACCCTCGTAGTGCAGATCGGCCTGAGTCACCGTCGCGCGGTGGATCTTGCTGTACATCATCTTGCGGCGCATGCAGCGGCTCCCGATGGGGCTGCCCCGGAGAGCGCGCACCTATACCAGACCGCCCGCCGCGAGTCGAGCGCGGCCCGGGGGAGGAAGGGTCGTCGCGAAGGCGACGCTGGCGGGGCCCGTAGCGTGACTGGATTGCTTCGCTTCGCTCGCAATGACTTCTCATTTACGACGAAGCGCAATTAGCGTCGGCATGGAAAAGGGCGCCCGACAGTTGAGTCGTAGCCCGGATGGAGTCGCAGACGGAATCCGGGGAAGCCAAACAAAGCGGCAAAGCACCGGCACGCGCAGAATCGGTGAGCGGCAGCATCCGTGTTCATCCGTGGTGCCTTGCTTCGCCTCGACTCGGAAGCGCGCGAGCTCGCGCGACCGCTGCTGTATCGGGCGCGCGCGGTTGCGTGGGTCCGGTCGGTGGTGTAAGCCTTACAAGACAACGGCAGACTTTCGGCGATGCAGCCCATAATGGTCCGTGTTTCTTGCACGGGTCGCGGCGAGCGTTGTCGGCGTGGTTAGGCCGGAAAGGAGAGCGTAATGGAACGGATTCGGATCGCGATCGTCGGCGTCGGCAACTGCGCCAGCGCCCTGATGCAGGGCATCGCCTATTACCGCGCGCAGCGACCGAGCTCGGCCACCGGGTTGATGCATTGGGAGATCGGTGGCTATCGTCCCGGCGATATCGACGTGGTCGCGGCCTTCGATATCGACGCGCGCAAGGTCGGTCACGACGTCGCCGAGGCGATCTTCGCCGCGCCGAATTGCGCCCAGACCTTTCACGCCCAGGTGCCGCTCACGGGTACGTCCGTGCGCATGAGCCCCGTGCTCGACGGCTTCGCCGAGCACATGAACGCCTACCCCGAGCATCAGCGCTGCGTCGTCGCCGATGCGCCCGAGCCGGACATGGACGCCGTCTGCGAGGCGTTGCGCGCGTCCGGCGCCGAGATGGTGCTCAACTACTTGCCGGTCGGTTCCGAGCAGGCGACGCGCTTCTACGCCGAGTGCGCGCTGCGAACGGGCATGGCCTTCGTCAACATGATCCCGGTCTTCATCGCCAGCGATCCCGCCTGGGCGGCGCGTTTCGAGGCCGCGGGCGTGCCCCTCATCGGTGACGACATCAAGTCGCAACTCGGCGCGACCATCGTCCATCGGGCGCTCGCCGAGCTATTCGCCCAGCGTGGCGCGGAGCTCGACCGGACCTACCAGCTCAACACCGGCGGCAATACCGACTTCCTCAACATGCTCGACCGCGAGCGGCTCGAATCCAAGCGTGTGTCCAAGACCGAGGCGGTGCATTCGATCGCTCCGCACCTGGACAGCGACGCCATCCACGTCGGCCCGAGCGACTACGTGTCCTGGCAGCAGGACAACAAGGTCTGCTTCATCCGCATGGAGGCGCGCATCTTCGGTGACGTGCCGGTGAACCTGGAGTTGCGTCTGTCGGTCGAGGACTCGCCCAACTCCGCCGGTGTGGCCATCGATGCCCTCCGTTGCTGCAAGCTGGGCCTCGCGCGCGGCCTCGCCGGCGTGCTCGACGGCCCGGCCTCGTACTTCTGCAAGCACCCGCCGACGCAGCACGGCGACGAGCTCGCCTACCGGCGTACGGAGGCCTTCATCGCGGGTGAAGAGGATCCGATGCCGGGGGCAGCCGAGCTGGACGATATACCGGCGCCGGCCGCCGCCTCGGCGCCCACGGGGCGGAGGTAGGGGGCAATCGCGAGGAGCCCAGACCTTCGGAGGGGGCGCTCGAACGGCTGCTGAGTCGCAAGCCAATTGGAAGGCGCTCGGCCGCGATCCACCTCAGGATTCGCGTCCTCCGTGGTTCCGTCTTACTCGTGCTGCACTAGCACCACGCCTGCGATTAACATGCCCACGCCCGCCACGCGCCATGGATCGAGCGGAATCGGTTTGACGCCGAGCCAGCCGAAGGTATCGATGAGCACGGCACCGATGAGCTGGCCGCAGATGATGCTGGCGAGCGTCACGGCCGTGCCCACCCGCGGGACCGCCAGGATCGTGGTGGTCACGAAGATGGCTCCGAGGATGCCGCCGAGGTAGGCCCACCAGGGTGCCGACAACAGGCCCGAAGGGGCTGGGCGGTTGAATATGCCCAGGAGCAGTAGCAGCCCGAGCACGATCGTGCCGAGTGTAAAGTTCCACAGCGCGCCGCCGATTGGCGCTTGTAGTGCGGTGCCTAGCTGTGCGTTCATCGCGGCCTGCGCCGCCACGCCGATGCCCACCAGCGATACCAGAACGACGATCAACCCTTGGGACACGGCGCCTCTCCTGATGGAGCGAGGTGCGCAGCGTAAGCCACTGCGGCGCCGGGGGAAACCTTCGAACGCCTCCGTGTGGGCCCTCAAGCTCCGGAACCGGCTACCCGACCCAGTGTCGACTCAAGAGTGGGTGCCGAGGTTTGTCCCTGGCTTACCGGCTGGCGCTGGGGCGGGATGGTTCGCCGCCCGGTCGCGACCCACCGCGCCTCGCGGCCGTACCCCTCATGGAAGGAGGTTGTCGCTATGTCCAAGATCATCTGCGTGCTCTACGACGATCCGCAGAGCGGGTATCCGGACAGCTACGTACGCGAATCGATTCCGCGCATCGACCGCTATCCGGACGGTCAGACCACGCCCACGCCCGAGGGGCTCGACTTTCAGCCGGGCGAGCTGCTCGGCTGCGTCTCCGGCGAACTGGGCCTGCGCAGGTTCCTCGAGGACCGTGGCCACGAGTTGGTGGTCACCTCGAGCAAGGAGGGGCCGAACTCGGTGTTGGAGAAGGAGCTGGACGACGCCGAGATCGTCATCTCGCAGCCGTTCTGGCCGGCCTATCTCACGCGCGAGCGCATCGAGAAGGCGCCCAATCTCAAGCTCGCCATCACCGCCGGCATCGGCTCCGAGCATACCGATCTGGACGCGGCGATGGACAAGGGCATGACCGTCGCCGAGATCACGTACTCGAACAGCATCAGTGTATCCGAGCATGCCGTGATGCAGATCCTGGCGCTGGTGCGAAATTACATTCCCTCATACAAATTCATCACGGCCGGCGGCTGGAACATCGCCGACTGCGCGCAACAGGCCTACGATGTCGAAGGGATGCAGGTCGGCACGGTCGCTGCGGGGCGCATCGGCACCGCAGTTCTGCGGCGCCTGCAGCCGTTCGACGTCCAGCTCCATTACTTCGATAAGCAGCGGCTGTCCTCCGAAGTGGAGCAGGAGTTGGGCGCGACCTACCACGAGAGCGTCGAGTCGCTGGTGTCACAGTGCGACGTCGTCTCGATCCATGCCCCGCTACATCCCGAGACGCACCATCTGTTCGATGATGACCTGATCGGCAAGATGAAGAAGGGCTCGTACATCGTGAATACGGCGCGCGGTGCCATCTGCGAACCCAATGCCGTGGCACGTGCGCTACAAAGCGGTCAGCTCGCCGGATACGCGGGCGACGTCTGGTATCCGCAGCCGCCGCCGAAGGATCATCCCTGGCGCACCATGCCGAACCACGGCATGACACCGCACACCTCGGGGACGACGCTCTCGGCCCAGGCGCGCTATGCCGCCGGTACGCGCGAGATCCTCGAGTGTTACTTCGACGGCAAGCCGATCCGCGAGGAATATCTGATCGTTGAGGGCGGCGAACTCGCCGGTACCGGCGCCCGCTCGTACACGGCCGGCAAGCGTTGAAAGCCGCGCAACAGCGCGGTGTGCGCTGCGTCGGGTAAGGGGCGGGCGACCAACCCGCCCCTACCGCGCGAGTGAGATCAACGACGTAGCCCGCTTTGGTCCGACAAACAACGGCGACGATCTTCTTACTCGTCGAGCCCCACGGCGCGCGCCGCCTTGCGCGTAATGCTCTGACGGATATCGAAGAAATCCTCCCACGGTGAGGCCTCCAGACGCTTGAGTCGCGTCGGCAGGTTCGTCAGTGTGTATTTGCGTGGGTCGCGCAGGCGGGCGAGTTCGTCCCAGCGCAGCGGCGTGGCTACTGGGGCGCCCTCGCGGGCCCGGGTCGAATACGGCGCTACCGCCGTCGCCCCCCGGGCATTGCGCAGGTAATCGATGAACACGCGGCCGCGGCGCTCGGCCTTGCTCATCTTGGCCAGATACCGCTCCGGCGCCTCGGCCGCGAGCCTGTGCGCCACGGCGCCGGCGAAGGCCTTGACCCGGTCCCAGTCTTGGCGCCGCTGCAGCGGCGCGACCACGTGCAGGCCCTTGCCGCCGGTGGACTTCACGAACGAGCGCAGGCCGAGTTCCTCGAGACGCGTGCCGACCTCGCGCGCGGCCTGGATGACGCTACGCCAGGCCACGCCTTCGCCGGGGTCGAGATCGAAGATCAGTCGGTCGGGCCGCTCGGGCTGGTCGGCGCGCGCCCCCCAGGGATGGATCTCCAGCACGCCCATCTGCGCCAAAGCGACCAGGCCGGCGGCGTCGTCGATCACGCCGTAGCCGATGCGCTGGTCCTTCTCCGCGATCTCGACCGTGCTCACGGCCTCGGGAGCGCCATCCTGCAGATGCTTCTGGTAGAAACATTGCCCGGGTTGGCCCTGCGGGCAACGGACCAGGGACAGGGGACGGCCGGCGACCTGCGGCAGCATCCAGTCCGCGACCTCGGCGTAATACTCGGCCAGCTGCGCCTTGGTGATGTTCTGTTGCGGATAGAGCACGCGTTCGGGATGGCTTAAAGTCACGCCACACACGGTCTTCGTCTGCGCGCCCCTCGTCTGCGTGCGCGAGGCGCGACTTGTCTTCGCGCCGTGCGACTGCCCGCGGGCGGGGCGCTCGCGGGCGACCTCGGTGGCGCGCTTGTCTTCGCGCAGGCTGACGAAACTTGGCTGGCGCAGCTGGCCGTCGTCGGTCCATTCGCCAAAGCGGACCTCGGCGACCAGCTCCGGCCGGACCCAGTGCACTCGGCGTCCGTCGAGGCGGTCCGCGGGGCCGTTGGCGAACGCCGAATCGGTCTGTTCCAGGGATTGCAGGCGCTGCGTCAAGTCGCTCAGCTGTGACTCGGAAAACCCCGTCCCCACCCGGCCCGCGTAGCGCAAGCGTTGCCCGTCGTCGCGATAGCCGAGCAGCAGCGAACCGAAGCCCTGGCGCGATCCGCCCGGCTCGGTATAGCCGCTGATGACGAATTCCTGCCGCTGGCCGCACTTGGTCTTGAGCCAATCGCGGGCCCGGCGCGAGACGTAGGCGCTATCGGCGCGCTTGGAGATCAGGCCTTCGAGCTGGAGACGACAGGCCTCGGCGAAGAAATCCGCGCCGTGGCCCTGGGCATGGTCGGCGTAGCGCAGCGTCGTCGGGTCCGGCGCCCGTTCAAGGAGGGCGCGCAGCGTCTGTTTGCGCTGTACCAGGGGCGCCCGGCGCAGGTCGTAGCCGCCAAGAAAAGGCAGGTCGAACACGAAGTACGCCAGGGTCGCGTCGGCGCCGTTCTTGACCGCGTTCTGCAGTGCCTGAAAGTCGCTGCTGCCGTCCTCCCGCAGCGCGACGAGTTCGCCGTCGAGGACCGCATCGTTCAGCGCAAGCGATTGGATCGATTCGGCGACTGCCGGGAAGCGAGCGGTCCAGTCCTTGTCGTTGCGCGAGAGCAGCCGGACCCGGTCCGCGTCGATACGGCTCAGGATGCGGTAACCGTCGTACTTGATCTCGTGCAGCCAGTCTTCGCCGTCGGGCGGGGACTCGACCAGCGTCGCCAGCTCGGGGCGAAAGTTCGATGGCGGTTTGGCGTGGCGGGCGTTGTTCAGGGAGGCCGGCGCGAACTCGTCGGTGGACTTGTCCTCGCGCACCCCCGGTTCGGTATCAGGCCCCTCGTCTTCCAGTTCACTAATCGCGCGCCCGGACTTCACGCTGCGCGGGAATTCGCCGACGATGTCGCGGTCCGCCGCGGCCGCGTTGTCGCGCTCCTTGATCAGCAGCCAGTTGCCCTCGCTGCCGCTGCGCACCAGGACCCATCGGCCCTGTAGCTTCTCGCCGTCGAGCTCGAACTTGAGATGCCCCTGGCGCAGGCCCTCGGCGACGTCGCCGATCGGTTCCCAGATACCTCGGTCCCACAGCAGCACGGGGCCGGCGCCGTACTCGCCCGCTGGAATCACGCCCTCGTAATCGCCGTAGTCGAGCGGGTGGTCCTCCGTCTCCACCGCCAGGCGCTTGTCCTTGGGATCGAGGCTCGGGCCCTTGGGGACGGCCCAGCTCTTGAGCACGCCCGCGTCTTCCAGGCGGAAGTCGTAGTGTTCCCGGCGCGCGGCGTGGCGCTGCACGACGAACCGCCGTCCACTGCCCCGTCGCTCCTGACCACGCGGCTCGTGCGTGCGTTCGAAGTCACGTCGCTCGCGGTAGCGTTCCAGCGCCATCCGGAGTGATCTCCCCGAGTCCAGCTTCCCATGAGCGAGCGTCTGCGACTTCAGCAGTGGCCTCCTTCCGTGAAATCCACGGAGAAGTCATCGCGAGGAGCCGGAGGCGACGAAGCGATCCACCGTCGAGCCCGAACGCTCGGTTCTGCACATAGCCCCGGTAGGCGATGGATTGCTTCGCTTCGCTCGCGATGACCTCTTGATAACTGCTGGAAGTCGGTGACTCCAAATGGACCAACCGCGTAGGAATCGCGCCCCTGAGTGCCGCGTGCGGCTCCGTCCGGACTAGCATGCCTGCTTGTACAAAAAACACCGGGAAGTCATCGCGAGGAGCCGGAGGCGACGAAGCGATCCACCGTCGAGCCCGCACGCTCGGTTCTGCACATAGCCCCGGTAGGCGATGGATTGCTTCGCTTCGCTCGC
>JBBEEB010000147.1:41034-52882 GCA_040880995.1 Halofilum sp. (in: g-proteobacteria) | reverse complement strand
CTGCGTCTACCAATTCCGCCATCCGGGCGGCGGTGTTCGGCCGGTCAGCGGTGCTCGGGTACCGGTTCGGGGTGCATGAGCGAAGAAGGTGGAGGCTCGGGCCGGAATCGAACCGACGTAAACGGCTTTGCAGGCCGCCGCATAACCACTCTGCCACCGAGCCGGGTGCTGGGCTACGAACCCCCGCGCCAACCGCGGTACCAGGGGCCCGAAATGAAAAAACCCCGGTTCGATCGATTCGACCGAGGCTTCATGAAAACTGGAGCGGGAAACGAGATTCGAACTCGCGACCCCAACCTTGGCAAGGTTGTGCTCTACCACTGAGCTATTCCCGCTCGGGCGATGCACATTCTAGTCAGCACCTGTGTGCTGTCAAGGGTCGCGCCGAGGTACGGCCGTCGCGCTGGCTCGCAGATACTCGATCATCGAGTACAGCGTCAGCAGTGCCGCGACGTACAGCAGCACGACGCCGACGGTGAACGTCGGCAGCTGAAGGATGGACTCCTGGTACAGCATCAGCAGCAATGCCACTAACTGGGCGACGGTCTTGAACTTGCCGAGCGCGTTGACCGCGACCAGGGCCCGCTGACCGCTCTCGGCCATCCATTCTCGCAGGGCTGAGACCACGATCTCGCGGCCGATGATGACCATGGCCGGCAGTGCCATCCACAGCTCGGGGTTGCTCTGCACCAGCATGATCAGAACGATCGCGACCATGATCTTGTCGGCCACGGGATCCAGGAATGCACCGAACGCGGATTGTTGATTGAGCCGGCGCGCGAGATAGCCGTCGAGCCAGTCGGTGAGCGCACCGAGCAGGAAAACCAGCGCGGCGGCCGGCCGTGCCCATTCGAACGGGAGGTAGAACATCACCACGAGGATCGGGATCAGCACGATCCGCGAGAACGTGAGCACCGTCGGCAATGTCATTTTCATTCGGCCCCTCCCGCGGTGCCATGAGTCGCGTCGTACACGGAGCGCGCCAGTTTCGTGCTGATGCCGGGCACCGCCGCCAAATCCTCCACGCCGGCGCGGCGCACGCCCTGTAGTCCGCCGAAGTGCTTGAGCAGCTGGCTGCGCCGCTTGGGCCCGAGGCCCGGGATGTCCTCGAGCACGGAGCGGTTGCGCGCCTTGGCGCGCGCGCCGCGATGGCCGCTGATGGCAAAGCGGTGCGCCTCATCGCGGATCTGCTGAATCAGATGCAGGCCCGGCGTGTCTTCGGCCAAATGCAGCTCGTTGAGCGGATCTCCGACATAGAGCGTTTCCATGCCGGGCTTGCGCTCGGGGCCCTTGGCGATGCCGACCAGCAGCACGTCCTCTCCGCCGATACCGAGTTCGTCCATGATCGCACGAACCTGGGTCAATTGACCCTTCCCGCCATCGATGAAGATGACACTGGGGAACCGGCGTTCCTCGCGCTGCAGGCGCGAATAGCGCCGCTCGGTCGCCTGACGCATGGCGGCGTAGTCATCGCCGGGCTCGATGTCGCTGATGTTGAAACGCCGGTATTCGTTCTTGACCGGGCCTTCGCCGTCGAACACCACGCAGGACGCCACTGTAGCCTCCCCCCGGGTATGACTGATGTCGAAGCACTCCATACGCTCGGGGGCCCGCTCCAGGCCCAGAACCGATGCCAGGGAGGCGATGCGCGCGGCCATGCCGCTTTTCGAGGCCAGTCGCCCCGCGAGGGCGTCCGCGGCGTTGGCGCGTGCCATGTCCATCCAGCGGCGGCGCTCGCCACGCAAGCGCCAGGAGAGCCCCACCTTGTGCCCGGCGCGCTCGCGCAGCGCCTCGGTGAGCACGTCACCGTCCGGCGGCTCATGGGACAGCAAGATCTCGGCCGGAACCTCGTGCTCCAGATAGAACTGGGTCAGGAAGGCGTATAGCAGGTCACGTTCGTCGCTGCCGGCGGGGGTGTTCGGGTAGAACGCGCGGTTACCGAGGTTGCGCCCGTTGCGTACGAAGAAGATCTGCACGCAGCCCTGCCCGTCCCGGATGCGGCAGGCCACGACGTCGAGATCGCCGCGCTCGCCAGAGATCGCCTGGCGTTCGCGGATACGGCGCAAGTCCTGAATCCGATCGCGGTAGCGTGCCGCGGCCTCGAAGTCCTGCCGCTCGGCGGCCTTTTCCATATGCGCCACCATGTCCTCGACCACCTGCGTGTCACGTCCTTCGAGGAACAGCCGCGCGTACTCGACGTCACGGGCGTAATCCTCCTTGCTGACGAAGCCCACGCAGGGGGCCGTGCAGCGGTCGATCTGGTACTGCAGGCACGGCCGCGAGCGGTTACTGAAATACGAGTCGGTGCATTGGCGCACACGAAACAGCTTCTGCATCAGATATAGCGTGTTACGCACCGCACCGGCCGAGGGATAAGGACCGAAATAGCGGCCGGGTCCGCTGGTGTCTCCCCGGTGAAAGGCCAGCCGCGGATACTCGTCCTCGGTGGAGAGATAGATGTACGGGTAGCTCTTGTCGTCGCGCAGGACGACGTTGTAGCGCGGACGGTGTTCCTTGATCTGGGTGTGCTCGAGCAGCAGCGCCTCGGCCTCGGTGTGGGTCACCGTGACCTGGATGTCAGCGACGTGCGAGAGCATGACCCGCGTCTTGGGCGAATCCGGATCGCCCCGGAAATAGCTGGTCAGGCGGTTCTTGAGGTTGCCGGCCTTGCCGACGTAGAGCACCGTGCCCTGGCCATCGAGCATACGGTAGACACCGGGGCGCGTCGTCACTGATTTCAGGAACGCGTTCGGGTCGAATGCCTCGGCCTCCGCGCGTTCGGTACTGTCCCCGTGATTTTCGCTCACCGCTGCGCCCGTCGGTTCCCAGTTAGTCGATCAGCGCGAGTGCCTGGCGGAAGGCCTCGCGAAACATCTCTGGCGTGAGTCGCCCAGTCTGCGTGTTGTACCGGCTGCAATGGTACGAATCGACCAGCGCCGGTACGCCCTCGGGCCGATGGACGGCAGCATGGGCGAAGGGCCACCGGCTACGTACGAGGCCGAGCGCGCTCAGCGCCGCATCGTGCCCCACCCGGCCGAGCGCCAGAATCACCTGGGGCGGAAAGGCCTCTAGCTCCGCGATCAGGTATTCGCTGCAGGTGGCGACCTCCGCCGATGTCGGCTTGTTCTGCGGCGGCAGGCACTTGACCGAGTTCGAGATCCGGCAATCGTGGAGTTCCAGGCCATCGCCGGGACCATGCGATACGGGCGCCGAACTCAAGCCGAAATGATGCAGCGTCTCGTACAGCAGGATACCGGCATAATCGCCCGTGAACGGCCGGCCGGTGGCATTGGCGCCGTGCTCTCCGGGCGCGAGCCCGACGAGCAGCAAGCGTGCTTGCGGATCGCCGAAGGGCGGCACCGGGCCGCAATGATACCCGGGATACCGCGCGCGAACCGCCTCCAGATGTGCCGTGAGCCGCGGGCAATGCCGGCAATCCGGAGCGTAGACGCTGAGCGGCCAGTCGCCGCTATCGGCCCCGGTAGACACGCGGCGCAGTGTTATAGCCGCTGGCGCGGTCGATTGGACGACTCATGCCTGGCCCCGCGTGAGCTCCGGGGCAATCGGATCGTCGCGACGGACGCACACCGTACCGACGCGTCGGAGCTGATCGGCCGGCATTTCGGTGATGCCCGCCAGGGCCACGACGCGCCCGGACTCGGCGAGCGGCATCGCCTTGCCGCCGGATCCGCCGTTGCTGGCAAAGACGTTGTTGGCGCGAAGCTGTGCGGCGATTCGGTTGTGAGCGTCCACCGTGGCCTCCAGGCATCCGCGGTGCCCGGCGAGAGCGGACCGCGGCGACTATTCGGTCACCGGCACATCGTCCGGTATGGCGATATTGTACCGAATCGCGAGGCGCAGCAGGTCGGTCTGGTTGCGCACACCGGTCTTGCGCAGGATGCGCTGGCGGTAGGTGGTCACCGTCTTGGGGCTGAGCTGGAGGGCCTCGGAGATCGAGCGATTGATGCCACCGGCCAAAAGCATGAGCGCCACCTGCAGCTCGCGAGGCGTTAACCGGTCGAAGGGGCTGTCCGCATCGCCCTCCATGGCTGCGATCGCCATCTTCTGGGCGACGTCGCGGCTGATGTAGCGCTCGCCGCGGCGCACCCGCTGGAGCGCCTGCTGCATCTCCTCGAGCGTACAGCCCTTGGTGAGAAAGCCGTCGATGCCGGCCTCCAGCAGGGCTTTCGGTAGCGGACCTTCGGTGTAGGCCGTGAGAATGATGATGCGGCAGGCGGGGTGGAAGCGGCGGATCTTACGCGTGGCCTCGAGTCCACCGAGGACCGGCATGTGGATGTCGAGCAGGGCGACGTCCGGCTTCTCGGTCCGCGCGCGGGCGACGGCTTCGTCTCCGTCGCCGACCTCGGCGAGTACCTGGCAGCCGAGGTCCTCCAACAGGCGCCGAATGCCCGTACGAACGAGTTCGTGATCGTCGGCGATGAGAACGGTGGTGGCCATCCCGCCTTCCCGCCCGGGCTATGCCGGGACCGCTGTTATTTGTTCGTTTTGGTTAGTACTCGATCAGCGCCGAGCCCCAGGTAAAGCCGCCCCCGAACGCTTCGAGCAAGACGGTGTCCCCCGGCTGGATGCGCCCGTCGCGCACGCCGGTATCCAGCGCCAGAGGGATCGATGCGGCCGACGTGTTGCCGTGCCGATCGACCGTGATGATGACGTTTTCCAGGCCAAGGTTCAGTTGCCGTGCCGTCGCGGCGATGATGCGGAAATTGGCCTGATGCGGCACCAGCCAGTCGATATCGCTCTTCTCGAGCCCGTTCGCCGTCAGGGTTTCATCGACTATGCGGCCGAGGGTGTTCGTCGCCATGCGAAACACCTCGTTGCCTTTCATCTGCACGTGGCCGCGCCCGGCTGCGGCATGCTGCGAGACGCCTTTGTTCGGGATCTGCAGCAGGTCGGCGTAGTTGCCATCCGCATGCAGGTGCGTCGAGCGGATGCCCAGCGTGTCCGAGGCCTCGAGCACGACCGCCCCGGCCCCGTCGCCGAACAGCACACAGGTGGTGCGATCGGTCCAATCAACCAGCCGCGAGAACGTTTCCGCGCCGATGATCAGCGCGCAACGGGCAGCGCCGGTGCGGATGAATTTATCCGCAATCCCGAGCGCATAGACGAAACCGGTGCAGACGGCCTGCACGTCGAAGGCCGCGCAGCCGTGGATGTCCAGCTTGCGCTGCAGCAGACAGGCGGTGGAGGGAAATACTCGGTCGGGCGTGGTGGTCGCCACGATGATGAGATCGACGTCACCCGTTTCCCGCCCCGCGGCCGCCAGGGCCGCGCGGGATGCATGCTCCGCCAGGTCGCAGGTGGTTTCGTCGTCTGCAACAATGTGGCGCTCGCGGATGCCGGTGCGTTCGCGGATCCATTCGTCATTCGTGTCGACCAACGCCTCGAGATCGGCGTTGGTCAGGATCCGCTCCGGCAGATAACTGCCGGTCCCGGTGATCCGCGCGTGGCTCACGCAGAGGCCTCCTGGGGGGCGTGGGACTGCAGGTGCTGCGCGATGCGCCGCGGCACGTCCTGGGCGACCTCGAGCACCGCGATGTCGATGGCGTTGCCGAATGCCGTCGCGTCAGCGCCGCCGTGGCTCTTGATCACGATGCCCTGCAATCCGAGCAGGCTGGCGCCGTTATAACGCCGCGGATCGATACGCTTCTTAAGGCGGTTGAGGATGGGGAGCGCCACGAGGCCGACAAGCCGGTTGTACCAGTTGCGGTGGAATTCCTCGCGCAGATAATGGCCGATCATGCTCGCCACGCCCTCGCTGGTCTTGAGCGAGACATTGCCGACGAAGCCGTCGCAGACGATCACGTCCACCGACTCTCCGTAGATTGCGTCCGCCTCGACGTAGCCGATGTAGTTCAGGTCGGTCTGCTCGAGCAGTTTTCCGGCCCGCTTTACCTGCTCGTTGCCCTTGATCTGTTCCGCACCCACGTTGAGCAGGCCGATCCGCGGCTCGCGATCGCTATCGACCGCGGTGGCCAGGATCGATCCCATGCCGGCGAATTGCACGAGGTGCTCGGCGCTGCAATCCACGTTCGCGCCGAGATCCAGCATGTGGGTGTGGCCTTGCCGCGCGGGCAGCGCACTGATGATCGCCGGGCGGTCGATGCCGGGCAGGGTCTTGAGCACGTAACGCGCAGTGGCCATGAGGGCGCCCGTATTACCCGCGCTCACACAGGCGTGGGCCGTGCCTGCGCGCACGTCGTTGATGGCGACACGCATCGAGGAGTCCTTCTTCAGGCGCAGGGCCTGCGCGGGCTCCTCGTCCATCTCTACGGTTTGACTCGCGTGCTGGATGCTCAACCGCTCGCGGCGCTCGTCCTTCTCCGGCAACGCCGCCTCGAGTTGCTCGCGGTCGCCCACCAGCATCAGGCTTAACGTACGGTGCCGTGACAACGCCTCAAGTGCAGCGGGGACGACCACACTGGGGCCGTGATCCCCGCCCATGGCATCGAGCGCGATCGTGATCTTGGTGGATTCGGTCATTGCCTGTGCCGGTGCTGGGTGACCGGCCCGCCTCTGTGCGGGGCGTTAATCCTCGTCTTCCGACTCGGGGCTTTCGGTGACCTTACGGCCGCGATAATAGCCCTCCGCCGTGACGTGGTGGCGACGATGGAGTTCGCCCGTGGTCGGGTCAGTCGCCAGCGTGGGACCTTTTAGTGCGTCATGGGACCGACGCATACCGCGCCGCGAGGGCGTCTTCCGCCCTTTTTGTACCGCCATCGGATCGGCTCTCCGTGTGGTTTCGTGAAGTCGGCGAGAAAACCCGCTAGGCGTCCGGGTCCAGGTCGGCGAATGGCCGCTGACGCCCTGTATCGGCATCGCGCTCGGCTTCTTCGCTATCCAGAACCCGTACCGCCGCGTGGCAGTCGGCCCGTTCGCAACGGGGTACCACCGGCAGGGCCAGAATCAGGTCGTCCTCGATCATGTCGGTCGTATGCATCGAGCGCGTATCCGAGAGCACCAACGGCTCGGCGTCCGCGGGAAGCGTCTTCGCCTCCGCCTCGCTGTCCACGAGCGTCAGCTCGACACTGAGGTCGAGGTGCAGCCCGAACGGCGAGAGGCAGCGTTCGCAAACCAGCTCGAGATCGCCTTCGACCTCTGCCCGCAACGTCCGCCGCCCGGAAGCGCCGCGGCCGAAATGCAGCGAAACGTCGAGTTCGCCCTCGTGCGAGTGCAGCCAGTGGCCCAGGCGCTCGAATGCGCTCACGGGCATCTGCCCATGCAGTTCGCGGCCCCGGTCGGCCGCGCCGACGGGTTCGATATGCACCGGTAGGCGCTGGGACATCGTGCTCGATTTCCAACGAGCCCGACCGCCGCGTGTGCAACGGAGGGGCTAACTAAGCGCACCGATTCTACGGAGTCAGAGACAGCCGGTCAAAAGCATCGTTTGCCGCTCGACAAACCCCTGCGCTACCGTGTCCACTGGCCGCACGAGCGGCCCTTTTCCCCGAACCGGAGCCCGCCGATGCCCGTTCCGCGTCTGATCCTGGCCTCGACCTCGCCCTACCGGCGCCAGCTACTCGAGCGCCTGCGCCTGCCCTTCGAGGCCGTGGCACCCGATTGCGACGAGCGCCCGTTGCCGAATGAGCGCTCGGCCCACCTGGTCGAGCGCCTCGCCGAGACCAAGGCGCGCAGCGTAGCGGTCGGCGTCGGTGACGCCTGGGTTATCGGGTCGGATCAGGTGGCGCTGCTCGACGAGCATGTGCTGGGCAAACCGGGCGACCACGCGCGCGCCGTCGAGCAGCTACAGGCCTGCAGCGGCCGCTCGGTCGTCTTTTGTACCGGATTATCGCTGGTGAGCGCCGCGGATGGCTCCGCCGTCACCGAGCACGTCGATTACGAAGTCGCCTTCCGTAACCTCACCGACGACGAGATCGAGCGCTATCTCGCGGCCGAGCAACCGTACGACTGCGCCGGCAGCATCCGCTCGGAAGGCTATGGCATCACGCTCTTCGAGCGCATGGCGGGCGACGATCCGAATGCGCTGATCGGCCTGCCGCTGATCCGGGTCGCCGCCCTGCTGCGTGGCGCCGGATTTACTCTTCCGTAGCGCCCTGTCTCGGAGGCTGAGCAGCAGGCTCGCCGTCTCTATTTGCCCCGCCGGCGGCAGGCGCGGACTTTACAGCGCCGCCAGAACCATGCGCGCGACATGCAGCGTGCCGCAGGCGAGTAGCGCGGCGAGGACGTCGTCGGCCATCACGCCCAGACCGCCCGGCAGTTTCTTGTCGAGCACCGAAATCGGCCAGGGCTTGTTGATATCGAACAACCGGAACATGCCGAAACCGGCCAGCACCCAGGCGGGCGTCGCCGGCAGCCCCACCATGACGATCATGAAGGCCGCGATCTCGTCGAGCACGATCGCCGGATGGTCGTGATGGCCCAGGCGCTTCGTGGCCGCGCCGCAGATCGGAATGCCGCCAACGACCAGGAGGCCGACGACCGCGGCGTAGATCTGGTCCGATGTCGGCTCGATCAGCATGTACAGCAGTACGCCGACGACGGTGCCCGCGGTGCCGGCGCCGCGGCGGAACAGCAGGCCGCTCCCGAACCCGAGCGCGAGGAACATGACGGGGCTACGCAGGTCGCCCCAAGTCGGTTCACGGCCGGTCATACGGAGCGTCCCTCCGCTCCGGCGAGCCCGGCAACGAGCGTATAAATCATCTAAAAAATAACCTGTAAGATTCTGTTAGTGATCGTTAGTTTGCGAAGTGCCGGTAGCCTTGGTCCGCGAGTTCAACCGTCACGCCATCGCGGGTGGCACGCAGGCCCGCTTGCTGCTCGATCTCACCGATGACGGTAATCAGGCCCGTTGCGAGGTCATCGTGCGGTAGCGTTTCGAGCCGGTCGGCCGGCACGCAGAAGCACAGTTCGTAGTCGTCGCCCCCGTGGAGGATCCACTGCTGCAGCGTCGTTGCGTCATCCGACGCAGCGCGGCGCAGTGCGTCCGAGGCGGGCAACGCGTCGAGATCGATCCGGGCCCCGACCCCGCTGGCCGCGAGAATGTGGCCCAGATCGGCCGCGAGGCCGTCGGAGACGTCGATACAGGCGCTCGCCCGTCCAGCGAGCCGTGCACCCAGCGCCACGCGGGGCGTGGGCCGATTCAGGCGGCGCACCAGGGGATCCTCGGCCTCGGCGGTGCCGGCCTGGAGTCGCGCCAGACCGGCTGCCGCCTCCCCAGGTGTTCCGGAGACGCAGACCGCATCGCCAGAGCGCGCGCCCCCCCGCACCAGTGCGTGGCCGCTGCGAAGATGGCCGGCCACCTGCACCGAGATCGTGAGCCGGCCACGGGTAACGTCGCCACCGACGAGCGCCATGCCGTACTCACGCGCGATCGCCCCAAAACCCTCGGCGAACCCGGCCAGCCACGACTCGTCGGCGCGCGGCACGGTGAGCGCGAGCGTGCACCAGGACGGGGATGCCCCCATGGCCGCGAGATCGCTCAGGCCGCAGGCCAGCGATTTCCAGCCGATATCGGCGGCGTCGGTGCCCGCGAGAAAGTGCACGTCCTCGACCAGCGTGTCGATCGAGATGGCCAGCTCACAGCCGTCGGGGACGCGCACCCGCGCGCAATCGTCGCCCGGCCCCTGGAGGATGCCCTCCCCCAATGGCGTCAGCGACGCGAAATAGCGCTCGATCAGCTCGAACTCGCTAGTCACGCTGCGTACCCACTCAGATGTCGCTGGGTCGGCCAGCGCCGAGTTCCTGGCTGCGCAGCCGGTGCGCCAAGCGGTCGACCACACCGTTGACGAAGCGATGCCCCTGCTCAGCGCCGTAGAGCTTCGCCATTTCCACGGCCTCGTTGATCACCACGCGCGCGGGCACCTCCTGGCGTTCGCGCAGCTCGTAGCACGCCACGCGCAGCACGGCGCGCTCGATCGGGTCGATCATCGCGACGGCACGCTGCAGAAAGGGCGCGATCTCCGCGTCGAGCGCTTCGGTCTCGGCCGGCACCGCTCGCATGAGCTCGCGGAAGTAGTCGACGTCCGCCTTGCTGGTGTCGCGGCCATCGATGAACTGCAGCAGGATATCGCCGGGATCGTCCCCGGAGATTTGCCACTGATACAGGGCCTGGATCAGTAGGCGGCGGGCTTGATGCCGGCCCGCGCTGGCGGCGGCACGGGCGGATGGAGGCATCGCGATCTCAGAGTTGCCCGATCAGGCCGGCCATCTCGAGCGCCCCGGCGGCGGCATCCGCCCCCTTGTTGCCGGCTTTGGTGCCGGCTCGCTCGATCGCCTGCTCGATCGTGTCGGTGGTCAGTACGCCGAAGCCGACCGGCACGCCGTGGCGCTGCATGGCCTGGGACAGCCCACGGCTGCACTCCCCGGCGACGTAGTCGAAATGCGCAGTCGCACCGCGGATCACGCAGCCGAGCGCGACGATGGCATCGACATCGCCACGGGCGGCCAGTTTCTCGGTCGCCAACGGCAGTTCGTAGCAGCCCGGCACGCGCACGACGGTAACGTCCTCGTCGCGCACGCCGGCGCGCCGTAGCGTGTCGAGGGCTCCGGAGAGCAGAGATTCGGTGATGTAGCCGTTAAATCGCGCCACGGCCACCGCGATACGTTTGCCCTCGCCCTGCAGATTGCCCTCGATGGTTCGCACGCGCCTACCCTCGCTCTCGCCGATGATTTACAGATGATACAGGAAGTTGTCGTCGGTTCTTAATGCGTGATGTATTCGGTGATCTCAAGCCCGAAGCCGGCGATGCCATGAAAGATCTTGGGCGCGCTCATCAGGCGCATGCGGCGTACGCCCAGATCCGAGAGGATCTGTGCCCCGAGGCCGTAGGTGCGTAAATCCTCGGGCGCATCGCTGCGCCGGTCGGCTGCGGGCTGCCCCCCGGAAACCTGATACTGATGGATCCTTTGGACGATGGTGCGCGGATTTTCCGGCTGGCGCAGGATCACGACCACGCCCTCGCCCATCTCCGCGATCCGTTCCATCGCGTCATGCAGCGGCCAGCCGCAGCCGTGCGCCGCCCCCAGGGTGTCGCACAACAGGTCCTCGACATGCACGCGCACGTTGGTCGGTCGTTCCGGAGAGATCTCGCCGGAGACCAGGGCCAGGTGCAGGCCGTTCTCGACCGTGTCCTGGTAGGCGTAGAGCCGGAAGTGGCCATGCTTGGTCGGAAAGTCGGTCTCCGCCACGCACTCGGTGGTGCGCTCGTTTTGCATGCGGTAGCGGATCAGGTCCTCGATCGTGCCGATCTTGATGTCGTGCTCGCGGGCGAAGCGCTCCAGATCGGGCCGCCGCGCCATCGAGCCGTCCTCGTTGAGGATCTCGACGATCACGGCCGCCGACTGGCCGCCCGCCAGGCGCGCCAGATCGCAGCCGGCCTCGGTGTGACCGGCACGGGTGATGACGCCGCCGGTCTGGGCCATCAGCGGGAAGATGTGGCCGGGCTGGACGAGGTCCTCGGGCCGCGCATCGGGGCTCACGGCCGCCTGCACGGTACGCGCCCGGTCCGCCGCCGAAATGCCGGTGGTTACGCCTTCGGCGGCCTCGATCGACACGGTGAAGTTGGTTCGATGCAGCGCCTGATTGTCGCTGACCATCAGCGGCAGACGCAGTTGCTGGCAGCGCTCGCGCGTGAGCGTCAGGCAGATCAGCCCGCGCCCGTGCATGGACATGAAGTTGATGTCCTCGGGCCGGACCATCTCCGCCGCCATCACCAGATCGCCTTCGTTCTCGCGATCTTCATCGTCCATGATGATGGCCATGCGGCCCTGGCGGAGGTCGGCGATGATCTCTTCGATTGAGTCGAGTTCCATGGACACCTCGGCGCGCTGAGCGCGGCAGGTTACACGCTGTCCCGGGGTGGCGCTACAG
>JBBEEB010000147.1:24519-40934 GCA_040880995.1 Halofilum sp. (in: g-proteobacteria) | reverse complement strand
CACCTCGGCGCGCTGAGCGCGGCAGGTTACACGCTGTCCCGGGGTGGCGCTACAGAGACTGTGAAATCATTCTGCGTCGTCGCGAGAAAGTGGTACAGCGAGGCGATTTGGGCGATCGTTCGAGGAGCATAGTGGGGATTATGTGACTCGAACGATCGCCCGAAGCGGCCGCTGTAACGCTTTCACAGCAGGCGCACGAATATTTTCGCAGTCTCTAAAGCCGGGCCTTGAGCTTGGCGCGTCGTGTTCAGTCCTGGTCGGCGGCGACCAGCCGTTCGAGATAGCGGGCGACCAGATCGGCCTCGATGTTGACCCGCGTGCCGGGTTCGAGAGCGTCTAGCGTGGTGCATGCCAACGTATGAGGAATGATGTTGACGCCGAATACGCTGCCGTCGACCTCGTTGACGGTCAGGCTCACGCCGTCGACGCAGATCGAGCCCTTCGGCGCGACATAGCGCGCCAGTGCGTCCGGTACCCGCACGCTGAACCGCACCGACCGGCCCTCGCGCGTACGCGCCGTGATCTCGCCGACGCCGTCCACATGCCCGGCAACGAAGTGCCCGCCGAGGCGCGTGGTCGGCGCCAGCGCGCGCTCGAGGTTTACTCCGTCGCCAACGCACCGCTCGCCCAGAGTCGTGTGGGCCAAGGTTTCACCCGACACATCGGCCCAGAAACCGGATGCATCCGGTTCGGTGACCGTCAGGCAGGCTCCGGACACGGCAATACTCTCACCCGCCTGAAGCTCGGCGGCGAAAGCACCCGGCTCGATCCGGACGCGGCAGTCGCCTTGTTGTGGTTCGACTGCGGCCACGCGACCCACCGCTTCCACCAGTCCGGTGAACATCAGCGCGCCCCTGTACCGTCGCTTGCAATCAATGGCATCGGGACCACTTAATACATACAATCAATGAGTAAGGGATCATAGTTCTCTTAGATTCTAACCTAAGGGCATCACGCATCGGCGCGCAGATCGAAGCAGCGGCTGGTCCAAGGCAAGCCGCTGCCGGCATCGAACTCGGCACCCGCATGCACCCCGACCTCGGCGATGGCCGCGGCTGAGTCGAGCCGATCGTAGACCGTATACATCGCTCCGAGGGCGTACTCGGCACCCGAGCCAATCGCCCAGAAGCGACCGTACTCGTACACCTCGCGCAAGGCGTAGACGCCGAAAATCCCCTGTGGATTGGCCAACACGGCGTCGATGCGCGAGGACTCGTAGGGGTCCTGCTCGCCCTCGCCGCCCTCCTTGGGATTGAGGAAGTACTGATCCTTGAGCTCGCCGTGGAGCGCACGGAAGGATTCGAAGATCTGCAGCCGGTCGCGCAGGTCGAAGCGCACGCGCCGCTCGCGCAGCACGCTCTCGAGCACCAGGGCGTGGGCCGCGCTACCGACGATGGAGATCGCGCCGTCGGCCACGGTCTGCAGCTTGTCACTGTGCCGGTCGTACACCGGCGACTGCTTCTGCTCCCCAAAGGTGGTGAGCGAGTCGGCGGCGATGCAGGCGATGCCCTGCTTGCGTACGACCACGGCGGTGGACATGCAATACCTCCCGGAGCGGCGCCTCTGCGCCGGCTTACTCTCGATTGATCCGCGGCAATGCCTGGATGCGCAGATCCTGGCCCACCTGGCGTACCTCGCGAATGTGCAACGCCACGCGCTCATCCATGCCAGCCAGCGGGCTCATGTGGAACTGACCGCGGGCGCTATCGCCCAGCAGATGCGGCGCCTGATAGAGCACGATCTCGTCTACATAACCGGTCTCGAGCAGGCTGCCGCAGAGGGTCGGACCGGCCTCGACATGCACCTCGTTGACCTCGCGCCGGCCCAGTTCGGCGAACAACGCGGCCGGGGCGACCCGTCCCGCGGCATCCCCCGCCAGCCCCACGATTTCGGCCCCGCGGGTACGCAGTGCCGCGGCCGCAGGGGCGTCCGGCTGTGTGGTGAACACCACCACGCGCTCGTGGACATCGAAGACCCGTGCCGCCGGCGGCAGGCGCAGCTGCGAGTCGACCACCGCCAGCCAAGGCTGGCGCTCGGGTTGGTCCTCGTGGACCTCGGCCGCCGCCAGACGCACGTTCAGCGCCGGATCGTCCGCCGCGATGGTGCCGCGGCCGGTCAGAATGCAGGAACTGCGCGCGCGCCAGCGGTGCACGTCGGCACGCGCGGGCTCGCCCGTGATCCAGCGACTCTCACCCGATGCGAGCGCCGTGCCACCATCGAGGCTGGAGGCGAGCTTGACGCGGATCCATGGGCGTCCGGTCGCCATGCGCTTGATGAAACCGATGTTGAGCGCCCGCGACTCGGCGGCCGCGCTATCAAAGCGCTCAGCGGTGACGCCCACCGCCTCGAGCGCGGCCGCGCCCTGGCCGGCCACTTGGGGATTCGGATCCTTGAGCGCGTAGACCACGCGGGACACCCCGGCCTCGACCAGCGCGGCCACACACGGCGGTGTACGGCCATGATGGCAGCAAGGTTCCAACGTGACGTAGGCGGTGGCGCCGCATGCGCGCTCGCCCGCCGCCGCGATCGCCTCGACCTCCGCGTGTGGGCCGCCGGCAACCGCGTGGAAGCCCTCGCCCACCACGATTTCGCCGTGCGCCAGGACACAACCGACGCGTGGATTGGGGTCGGTGCTGTACAACCCGCGCGCGGCCAGGCGCAGGGCGTGAGCCATGTGGGCGGCATCGACGGCGGCGGCCATGGCCGGCACTCAGGTCTTGCCGGCGCCGATAATCACGCCGGGTAGCGGCAACTGAGGCCGCTGTTCATCGCTCGGATCGGGCTCGCGCTCGAGACGTTCGATCTCGTCACGAAAGGCCGCGACATCCTCGAACTCGCGGTAGACCGAGGCGAAACGGATATACGCGACGTGGTCTAGCCGACGCAGCTCGGTCATCACCCACTCGCCGAGCCGGCGCGAATCGATCTCGCGCTCGCCAGCGGCCCGGAGATGGCGCTTGATGCGCTCGAGCGCGGTATCCACCGCCTCCGTCTCGACCGGGCGCTTTTCCAGGGCGCGCAACACGCCGGCGCGCAGCTTCTCCTCGGAGAACTGCTCGCGCGAATGGTCGCGCTTGACGATGCGTGGCAACGCCAGATCCACGGCGCTCTCATAGGTCGTGAAGCGTTCGCCGCAATCGGCGCAAGCACGGCGTCGCCGAACCTGCTCACCCTCGTTGGCCAGGCGCGAGTCAATCACGCGCGTGTCGGGATGGTGGCAAAAGGGGCACTGCATCGAGGGGTATGGGACCAGTTCTGAGCGGGTTGCGAGTCGTTGCAGTATACCGCTTTACTTTCTATGGTGCAGCGATGCGCCCCAGATATTGTAGTGCTCACCGACTGCGTCCCCAATGGCTCGCGCTCGCCGCCCTCGCTGCGACGATAGTCGCAACACCCGTCGATGCGGACGTGCGTGTGTACGGCCAGGTCAGCGGCATTCCCGCGCTCGCGCCTGGCGTCGGCTTTGCCCTGCATCTCGCACGCGAGGATCTCGCGCTCGATTATGGGTCGGGCGAGGATTCGGAGACGCTGGAACTACGCCGCCTCGGCCTGACCCTGAGCGAGTCGGTCGGCGAGCGCACGCGCGTGGGCCTGCGTCTGGGGCGGCTCTGGGCGTCGCAATCCGGGCGTCCGGCACTCGCGGACGTCGACCCACGGGGGCACTACCTCGATCTCGCTCTCGCGACTGAATTCCCGCTCAGTGAAAGCCTGCATGCGACACTCGACGCGAGCTGGCGCTATGCCGTGGCAGATGCGACCGAGGACGACTCCGAGGTGGATCTGGAATGGCAGACCTGGGCGCTCCAGCCCGGCCTTCGGGTGCCGGTTCAGGAGCGCGCGGCCGTGCGCCTGGGGGCGTCGTTCGTGGCGATCGACGGCCACGAGCGCGTGCGCGGTCCGACCGCCGCTCGTACCGATTTCGAGTCGGACGGCAACGTCGGCGCGTACCTGGCGCTCGACTTGATGCCCCGGCCCGATGACGTCGTGAGCTTCCAGGTCGAAGGGGGACCGCGCACCGGCGTCTATGTGAGTTTCGAGCACCGCTACTGAGTGGCCCCGCCCATCCCACCTGCCAACTCACGTGATCGCAGCGGGGACAAAAGATCCGGAAGTAGAGTAGATCAATAATTTATTTATATCAGTTAGTTATTAACATTATTTACAGTAATTTATAGTATCGTGAAACACCCTGGCATCTCCCACTACGGCAGCGGGGCGAACCCTCTCACTCCTCGCGGGAATCGTCGCCGAGGAAGTCCGAGGCGCTATCGGCGCGGTTCACGATGAGCTCCCACTCGGCTTCGATGCGGCCGAGAAGGCGATTCCACCAGGTCCAATCCGCGCCCGCGGCGCGCCGCTCGGTGTCGAGACTGCGGTAGAGCTCGACCACGCGCCGGGCGCAGCGCTGGCGATCGAACAATTGCGCGGTCTCCAGCGCCGCCTCGTGCCATGCCTGCCGGCGCTCGGCATCGGCGCCCTCCTCCACGGCCGCCGCGAAGGCACCGGCGTCGCTGTCCGCCGGGAGCAGGCGCCCGTTGCGCCCGTCGGCCACGACATCGCGCACGCCCGGGCCGTCCAGGGCGACGACCGGCTGGCCCGCGGCCATAGCCTCGGCCAGCACCATGCCCTGCGTTTCCGACTGCGAGCTGAACAGGAACAGGTCCATGGCGGCATAGGCGCCTCGGAGCTCTTCTCCGCCCAGGGCCCCCGTGGCGAGCACCTGTTCGTGCACTCCGGCGCGCGCGAAGCGGTCTTTCAGTGCCTCCGTCTCCGGGCCCTCCCCGACCAGCAGGAACCGGCGCCGCGCGTCAGCCCGCAGCGCCCGGCAGACCGCGTCGACCAGGAAATGCAGGTTCTTTTCCCGGGCGAGCCGGCCCACGTGACCGAGCACGAAGGCATCGCCCGGCAGTCCCCAACGCGAGCGGAACGCCGGGCCGTCGGCCGCGGCGAATGCGGCGCCGTCGATCCCGGTCGGGATGGCCTCGACCGGTGCTTCCACCCCGCGCTCGCGCAGGAGCCCCGCGATACTCCCCGAGGGCGCGATCACCGCGTCGCAGCAGTTGGCGAAATCGGTCGCCAGGCGGATGACGTAGCGCTGCATGCGCGGCGAGTTGAAGGGCACGTAGTGGGTGTACTGCTCGTAGAGGGTGTGGTGAGTGAACACCAGGGGCAGGTTATTCTCGTAGGCGATGCGCAGGGCGGCGTTGCCCAGCAGGAAGGGATGGTGTGCGTGGACCACATCGGGCGCGAAATGCTCGATACGCGCGGCGATGATCCGCGGAATGGGCACGCGCACGGAGAAATCGCTGCCGTTGAAGTTCTGAAGCGCGGGCACTCGCAGCACGTCGCCATGGCCTTCCTGCTCGTCGCCCGCAAATCCGGGGGCGATGATCTGCACGGCGTGGCCATCCGCTCGGCACTCGTTGGCCAAGGTCTCGACCGCCCGCGCGACCCCGCCGACATGCGGCCAGTAGGTGTTGGTCAGCATGCAGATGTTCATGCGGCGGCTGGCTCGATCGCGACCGCGCGCGCATCGGGGGGCAGTTCGGTCGCCTGCCGTCCCGGCACGGCGCAATACAGGCGTGGGGGGGCGTCATGCCATTGGCCCTCCACGGCCGCGGTCCAGCCATCGCTGGTACGCTCGAAGCGCACCGTGACGGGCCCGAACGGGGTGCCGGTCGGCCCGAACGAGAGCGGCCCGTCGCCCTCCAGCCACTCCGGCCGCAGCCCGGAACCGATCACCAGCGCACCCTCTTCCTCGCGCACGAACACCGCGCGCATGATCATGAGCCATTCGGCGGCCGCCCAGACGTGCTGACCGTCGCCCATGCAGCCGCCGCCCGTATGGGGATGGACGGCCTCGGGCCACTGGCCCGTCGGCGTGGCGAGATCGGCCACGGTCCGCGTCAGCTCCCAGGCACGCTCGGGCTGACCCGCGCGCAGCAGGGTCTGGGCGATATCGAGCGTCAGGTAGGGATTGATGCCCGAGTGAATCATGTTCTGGAAGAAGCCGCCGTTATGGAACGTGTTCTTCATGAGGTATTCGACCGTGGTCAGCACGGCCTCATCCCCGGCGGGCGTCAGACGTAGCGGGTAATCGCATACCAGGGTGCCGACGGCACCCGCGTCCATACGTCGGAACGGGGCCGCTGGCATGGCCCCGCCGCAGCGTTCGCGCGGGACGGTGGCCAGGCTCGCATCGATCGCCTCACGAAAGTCCCGCGCGGTCGTGCGTGCACGTTCGGCAGCATCGGGGCGGCCGCCGGCCTCGAGCAGGCGGGTCGCCTCCTCGAGTCCCGCGATCGCCCACCAGTCGTCCCAGTAATAGTAGTCGTTCGGGCCGAGGTGCTCCGCGCTGAATCCCGCCGGCAGCAGCCCAGCGATACCGGCGCCCGCGTCGGAAGGCAGGCGCTTGCGCCGCAGCCAGCCCACCGCGCGATGGATCGCGTCCAGCCACTCCTCGCGCGGCGCCTCGCCGGTGATGGCGCAGAATCGCCCGTAGGCCCATAGCACCTGTCCGTTGGAGTCCCACTCGCCCTCCTGCGATTGGAAATAGCCGGTCGCCTTCTGGTGTGCGGGGAAGCGGTCGAGCGCCTGGCGCGCGCGTTCGGTGTAACCGGCGGCCAGCAAGGCATGGGCGATCAGGCAGGCATCGCGGAACCAGAAGCGCCGGTAGGTGTACGGGCCGGGGACGATTTCGTCGACCGAGTGCAGCACCAGCGAGGCCCGCGCGGCATCGAACAGGAAGCGCAGGCGATCGTCGGGGATCTCGAGTCCGGCTGCATCCTGATAGGCGCTCGGCCAATCGAGTGGCACGCTCACGCGCTGCTCGCGGCGATTTTCGAGCGGGACATCGATCCGGGCCTCGCCATGTCCCTCGCCATCGAGCACAAAGACCGCTGCGCCGGTGGCCATGCCCACGGAGCAACTCACGCCCTCGGTATCGTCGGCGTCCGCGGTCTCCTCCAGTGCGTGGAACACATCACCGCGTTCGTAGGTCTCGAAATGCAGCGATCGCGGCGTGGGCTGCATGCAAGCGGCCACGCGGCCGTTGACGAGAATGCCGTCGCGGCGACTCGTCGGGGCCAGGCGATCGATGAACTGGATGCCCTCGGGGTTGTAGGGGCGGATGGAGAACACCAGGCGGTCGCCCGGCGCTCCGTGGGCCTGCGCGCTCAAGCGCGCATGGGCGATCCCATCTTCACGGACGACCTCGGCCCGAAGGGAAAGCCCATGGTCGCCGGCATCGGCGCGGGTCACCACGGCGATCGTCGGTTCGAGTTCGAGGAACTGCTCGACCTGCTCGGTCCGGCTCAGCAGCAGTGGCTCGCCGCCGCGCCGCAGCAGCCAGCAATCGATCGACCAGCCGTCATGCAAGGGCGTGAACAGCGCGCGCGGATCGACGATCGGCAGCTCGGAGCAGTCCGGCAGACCGACGGCCGTCCAGTTGCGGTGCGTCAGATTGACGTGGGAGAAGGAGAACGCGCGCGGGACGAACGACAGGTCGGCGGGATCGAATTGGCGCACGACCCAGTAAGGCCATACCCAATCGAGGTTGTGCTGAATCGCCCGCGTGTTCACCAGACCGCGGGCATGGAACACGATCCCCGCGCGCAGCAGCTCGATCGGCTCGGCCACTTCGGACGGCTGGGAGAAGCGACGCATGCGCGCGGCGAGGGTGAGCGGGTCCATCACGCCATAGGCGCGCGCGGCGCGACGGATGATCCAGCGCCACGGAATCCAGCGTACAGCCATCAAACCTCCTGAAGGTACCTCGGTCCCGGCCGGAGCCGCCGCCACAGCGATTTTCCGGGGCGCCGGCTCCCACGTACAGTAGCGGCTGAAAGGGAACGAGTGGAGCCTGTGTGGGCGCGAACGCAAACTGGTTCATTGCCCTGCCCGTGGACGCTGGCGCATTGCCGGCCGGGACCCTCTCGGGCCTTCCAGCCGGCTTGCAGTGCCTGCATCCCGAGGACCTCCATGTAACCGTGGCATTCCTCGGCGCGCTCGGCGAGCCACGCGCCTTGTCCGTTTGGCAGGAAATCGCCGGGCTCGAAACGGATGCGTTCACCGTGCATAGCGGTGCCCGCGCGGCACTGGGCAATCCGCGCCGACCGTCGGCCTACGGGCTGGATTTGATGGGCGGCGAGACATTCATCGCTTGGCTTGGGCACTGGCGCGATCGACTGCATGACGCGGCGGGACTGGAGCGGGAGACCCGTGCGCTGCGCCCGCACGTCACGCTCGCCCGCCCGCCCCGGCGTGCCGGGAAGGTGAATCGTCAGTGCGCCGACGCCTGGCTGCATCAGGATCCACCCGAATCGGTCGCGCTACGGCTGGACCGCATCGCCCTCTACTCCGCCGCGGGCAGAGCAAGCAAGCGTCGCTACCGGGAGGTGCAAACGTACGCTCTGACTCGTGCCGAGTAACGCGGCAGCGGAGACTTAAACGTGTTCGAGCAGGCTCCCGGCGGGATCCTCGTTCCAGAGGGCATGGAAATGATGCACGGGCCCGTGCCCCGCATCCGTCGTATGCGCCAACGGCAGAGAATCGGCGGCCTGTAGCGCCCCCGTCAGGTAGTGCTTGGCGCCGGCGACCGCCGTCTGAAGGTTTGATGCCCGCGGCGCGAGAGCGGCGATGGCCGACGATAGCGTACAGCCGGTGCCATGCGTGTTGCGCGTGGCCACGCGTGGGGCGCGCAGTTCAGTGAACGCCGCGCCGTCGTAGAACACGTCGACCGCATCGCCGTCGGCCAGATGCCCGCCCTTGACCAGCACCGCCGCCGGTCCCAGCGCATGCAGCCGTTCCGCGGTGGCACGCATCGCCTCCACGTCGTGGGCCGGGGCATCGTCGAGTAGCACGGCGGCCTCCGGCAGATTGGGGGTGATCAGGCTGGCCAAGGGCAGCAGGCGCTCGCGCACGGTCGCGACGGCGTCGTCGTCAAGCAGCCGGTGCCCGCTCTTGGCCACCATGACCGGATCCACCACTACGGTCGCGGGACGATGCACCGCCAAGCGTTCGGCCACCGCGGCGACGCTGGGCGCAGCGCCCAGCATCCCGAGCTTGACCGCATCGATCGCCGTGTCTTCGAACAACGCGTCGATCTGCTCGCCGATGAACTCCGGCGGTACGGCATGAACCCCGCGCACGCCGTGCGTGTTCTGCACGGTCAGGGCCGTCAGCACACTCATCCCATACGCACCCAGCGCCGAAAAGGTCTTGAGATCGGCCTGGATGCCGGCGCCTCCCGAGGGGTCGGAACCGGCAATGCTGAGCGCAATGGGAATGGGGCGCGCGGGTGCCATCAGTCCTCGATACAGTCGTAGACTTCGAAGGTCTGCTTGCCTTCACGCGGATCGCCGACCGGCGTGATCGTGTCACCGCCCATCTCCGCCGCGCTATTGCGGGCCAGGTTGTTCAGGTCGGTCTGGATCGCCTCGTCGCCGCGCGCGATAAAGCCGACCTTGTGGGCCACCGACACCTGCGTATCGCCCAAGCGTTCACAATGCGTCACGCGGGCGGCCTCCAGCACCTCGATGCGCTCGGCCCGGGGCTCGACCTCGGTAAACGAGCAGCCCGTGGCTACCAGCCCCGTCAGGGCCAGCACCGCGGTCGCCCGCAAGGCAGTTCGCTTCGAATCAAAGTTCGTGGACATGGTTCTCCTTCTCTTCAGTCGGAGCCCGACTCCGGTACTTCGGGCATTTCATCCCCAGCTTCGGGGGCGCTCGGCAGTTGCGGGTCGATACGGTAATAGTCGCCCGCGTACGCCGTGTAGATCTGATAGGTCAGCTCGAGCCCGGTGGGCTGATCAAGCGTGCCGGCCATGATCGTGATTTGCTCGGGGCGGTCGGTCCAGAACAGGCTGGACCCGCATTCGCGACAGAAGCCGCGGTAGACCTCCGGCGACGATTCGTACCAGCGCAGCGCGCCGCTCGACTCGATCGTCAGATCCGCGCTGTGACCCGGCGAGCCCGCGACGAAATGACCGCTGGTACGTCGGCACTGCTCGCAATGGCAGGCGACGACCGCCCCTAAAGGACCCGCATGGCGATAGCGCACGGCGCCGCACAAACAGCGGCCGGTTCGAATCGTTTCTGCCATGAATTTCGACTCCTGGATGGCCTGACAAGCGCGCCATCAGTCCAGGCCGCGCTACGCGCCGAACATAGCTCGCCAGAGTAGCATGAGCGCCGTCGCCGCCATCACCGACCAGGTGACGAGTGTCCCCAGGAAGCGCCCGAGCGAAACGCCAGGCCCATGCGTCAGCAGCCCTTGCGCGTAACCGATTCGCGCCCCGATCAAGGCGGCGCCGAAGGCGTGCAGCAGCCAGGCCGCCGTGCCATTGACCTCGAGCAACAACAACAGCAGCAGCGCCAGCGGCAGATATTCGACCGTGTTGGCGTGAGCGCGCACGACCCGGCACAACTCACCGTGCGCGCCCTCGCCCAGACCGATGCCGCGCGTCCGGCGGTGTATCGACACGTTGAGTCCGAGGGCGAGGATGAGCACGGCCCCCAGGGCGGCGTAGATACTGGTGATCGGTGCGCTCAAGGCAGTCGTTCGCGCCTAGTCTTGGCTCTCGGGATCGCTTGCGGGCGTCGCCGCGGCGTTCTGGCTCGGCGTCTGCCCCCAGCTAGCCGCCCCACTCGCCAGAAAGGCGCGCTCGTCGGGCGTCGATTCCCGTCCGAGCACTTCGTTGCGGTGTGGGAAGCGGCCGAAGCGCTCGACCACCCGGCGGTGATCCTCGGCAAACCGCAGGGCCTCCTCCAGGGTGCTGGCCTGCTCGGGGGGTGCGGCATCGACCAGCGCGGTGAGCCGGCGCGCGGACTCGTTCTGGCAGTCGAGGTCCTCGGCGTGCTGTAGAGGCATCAGCAGGAACATCTGTTCGACGGGCCACAGATGCGCATCATGGCCGAGGCGCAACGCCTCCTCGCACGCGTGGCGGGCGCGCTCGTCGAACAGAAAGGCGCGCGGCGTACCGCGGTACATGTTGCGCGGGAATTGGTCGCAGAGAATGGTCAGGGCGAGTGCGCGGCGTGGTTCACGCACCCAGCGCTGCAGCCGGCCGGCGGCCGCATTACGCAGGTCCGCCTCGAAGCGGGCACGGATTTCGTTGTCGAGCTGCTCGTCGGCGGTGAACCAACGCCGCTCGATGCCGGGATCGGTAAGCAATCCCCTCGCATCGAGCGAGCCGAACCAGAACTCGAGGATCGCGGTGGCACGTGGCATGCCCCTACCTCGCTATTGTTGTTGGCGTCCGGCGATTATCGTCGCGCCTCAGCGCCGGCCGGACGTTGGGTAGGAGCGGCGTTCATTCCACCAGGCCGCCGCCCGTGAGCCGAGCCGGGTCGAGCAGCTCCTTGAGCCGCTCCTCCGGTAGGTCCGTCATTTCGCGCGCGATCTCGATCAAGGGCCGCCCTTCGGCGTACGCCTTCTTCGCGATCGCGGCGCCCTGCTCGTAGCCGATCACCGCGTTGAGCGCGGTCACCAGGATCGGGTTGCGCTCGAGCGGGTCGCGCAGCCGTTCCTCATTGACCGCAAACCCCGCGATCGCCTTGTCTGCCAGTGTCGTGCTGGCATTAGCCAGCAGATCGACGCTCTGAATCAGGTTGTGGGCGATCACCGGCAGCATCACGTTGAGCTGGAAATTGCCCGACTGCCCCGCGATCGTGATCGTGGTGTCGTTGCCCGTGACCTGCGCGCAGACCATGGCCACCGATTCCGGAATGACCGGATTGACCTTGCCCGGCATGATCGACGACCCCGGCTGCAAGGCCGTGAGCGAGATCTCGCCGAGCCCCGCCAGCGGGCCGCTGTTCATCCAGCGCAGGTCGTTGCTGATCTTCATCAGGCTAGTGGCGATGACCTTGAGCTGACCGCTCATCTCGACCGCGGCGTCCTGCGAGCTCTGGCCTTCGAAGAAGTTATCCATGCAGGTGAAGGGTACGCCCGTAACCGACTTGAGCTCCGCGGCAACGCGCGGACCGAATTCCTCGTGCGCGTTGATCCCAGTGCCGACCGCGGTACCGCCCTGCGTGAGCGCCTCCAGCCGCGGCAGGCTGCTGCGCACCCGCTCGGCACCGTGCCGCACCTGAGCGCCCCAGCCGGAAAGCTCCTGGCCCAGGGTGACCGGCATCGCATCCATTAAGTGCGTACGGCCCGTCTTGACCTGGCCGCTCAGTTCCTCGGAACGCTGTTCGGTCGTGCCGGCGAGATGGTCGAGGGCCGGCAGCAGGCGCTCGTGTATCTGCAGGCTGGCCGAGACGTGAATCGCGGTCGGGAAGATGTCGTTCGAGCTCTGGCCCATGTTGACGTGATCGTTGGGATGCACGTCGCGGCCGCAGACCTCGGCCGCGAGATGCGCCAGCACCTCATTGGCGTTCATGTTGCTGCTGGTGCCCGAGCCCGTCTGGAACACATCGACGGGGAAATGCTCGTTGAGCTCACCCGTACAGACGCGATCGGCGGCCTGGATGATCGCCTCCGCGATGTCCGCATCGAGCAACCCGAGATCCTTGTTCACCTGCGCGCAGGCACGCTTGATCAGCGCGAGTGCGCGAATGACGGGGAACGGTAGCGGCAGGCCGCTAATCGGGAAGTTGTCGACCGCGCGCTGAGTCTGCGCGCCATAGAGGGCCTGGGCGGGAACCTGCAGCTCCCCCATGCTGTCGCGCTCGGCGCGGAATCCCTGGTCACTCATGCCGCCTTTTGACTCCCTTGGTCCGGCGTTCGTTCTGGGCCGAAAACGGCCATGATGGCCCCGGCCCTGCCGCGAGACAAGCGCGCCGATGCTACAATGCGCGGCCTTCCCGCGCCGCGGAATCGCCCCATGGATCTCAACACGCTAACGGCAGTCAGCTCGGTAGACGGCCGCTATGGCGACAAAACCGCCGCCCTTCGTCCTCTGTTCAGCGAGTACGGCCTGATCCGCTTTCGCGTCGAGATCGAGGTCCGCTGGCTCCAGGCGCTCGCTGCCTCAGGCGCCGTGCCGGAGTTTCCGGCGCTGTCCTCCGCGGCCCACGCGTGGCTCGACGGGCTGGCCAGCGATTTTGACGAGCAGGCGGCACTTCGTGTCAAGGAACTGGAGCGCACTAGCAATCACGATGTGAAGGCGGTCGAGTATTACCTGCGCGAACGGCTGGCGGGGCACGAGGAACTGGCCGCGGTGCGTGAGTTCATCCACTTCGGCTGCACCTCCGAGGACATCAACAATCTCGCCTGGTCGCGCATCCTCAGCGAGGCGCGCACGGCGACGATCCTGCCCTGGTGCGACGGCATCATCGAGCGACTGGACACCCTTGCGGCTGCCCATGCGGCAATGCCGATGCTCGCGCGCACGCATGGCCAGCCGGCGACGCCGACCACGCTCGGCAAGGAGTTCGCCAACGTCGCTGCCCGCCTGCGCCGTCAGCGCCGGGGCCTCGCGGCGGTTGAGATCTCCGGCAAGATGAACGGCGCCACTGGCAACTACAACGCCCACTGCGTGGCGGTACCGGAGTGCGACTGGGCCGCGCTGGCCGAGGGCTTCGTGCGCGATCTCGGCCTGAGCTTCAATCCGCTGACCACCCAGATCGAGCCGCACGATGGCATCGCCGAGCTGCTCGATGCGCTCGCCCGCTTCAACACCATCCTGCTCGACCTGGCCCGCGACGTCTGGGGCTACATCGCCATCGGCTACTTCCGCCAGCGCACCGTCGCGGGCGAGGTCGGTTCCTCGACCATGCCGCACAAGGTCAATCCGATCGACTTCGAGAATGCCGAGGGCAATCTCGGTGTCGCCAACGCGCTGTTCGATCACCTCGCGGCCAAACTGCCGGTATCGCGCTGGCAGCGCGACCTGACCGACTCGACCGTGCTGCGTACGCTCGGCACCGGATTCGGCCATACGCTCATCGCGTTCCAGTCGCTGACGAAGGGGCTGGACAAGCTCGAGGTCGACGAGGCACGGCTGGCCGAGGACCTTGAGGCCAACTGGGCTGTCCTCGCCGAGCCCATCCAGACCGTGATGCGGCGCTACGGCATCGAAGATCCGTACGCCACGCTCAAGGCGCTGACGCGCGGCCAGGAGGTCGACCGCGACACGTTCAAGCGCCTGATCGAGGAAATCGACATCCCCGAGGAAGCCCGCGCCCGCCTGCGCGAACTCACGCCGGCGACCTATCTTGGGATCGCCGCGGTTTTGGCGCGTTCGCAGGCCAACTAAGCTCGACATTCCGCGAGTCTCTTCAGCCCGGCCTACAACCGATTTCAACCCGTGGACGACTGGACAGCGCATTCGCCATCCTGTATCTCGGGCACTGATCGACAGTCACGGATTGTTTCGTGAGCAACGAGCGCCGCTTTGCCGATGACTCCGAGTTCGCCCTGGGCGAAACGGCAGGCGAACATCGGATCGATACATCCGATGAGGCCGCGGACGCCGCCCTGTCGCTGACCCGCCGGGCCCGTCGGTCGCTGCGCATCTTCACCCGCGACCTCGACGCGCGCCTCTACTCCAACGATGCGTTCCGGGATGCCGTCAGCGCCCTCGCCCGCCAGCGACCCGGCACCGAAATCCGGATCCTCGTACAGGACCCCACGCCGGCCATCCGCTCCAACCACCGCCTGATCAGCCTTACCCAGCACCTGAGCAGTCGGATCGCCGTGCGCCGCGTGGCCAGCGATTGGGCGCACGAACCCTGTGCGTTCCTGATCGCGGACGGTCGCGGGCTGCTGTGGCGGGGGAATGGAGAACGCTACGAGGGGATGGTCGACTTTCGCGCCGGTTCGCGGGCCGCCGAACTCACGAAGTGGTTCGACCACGTGTGGGACAACAGCGCGCCCGATCCCGAGTTCCGCACGCTCGCCCTCTGAGCGGCATCCATGGGCACTCGCAAACTGCCGGCTGGAGCACCGATTTGCCGGCGCAGCCGTCTCCGAGGACCGACGCGTAGCCAACGATTGCCCGCTGGGACGCCTGCCGGAACGTAAACGATACTCTGTCCCTTCAGTGGAGTACTGGGAAAAGGCTCACGTAGCCAGCGATTCAGCGGTATGCTTGCGCCCGTGTAATCCCTGAGGGCGGGCTATGCGTACCCTGGCTTCAGAGCCACTGGCTCGTTTGGGCGATCTCGTAGCGACCCCGCTGCTACAGGGCTTGTGGCACTACTTTCCCGAGAACATGTTCGTGATTCGGGTGGATGAGCCCGAGGACTTCGTGATCGAGGCGGCGAACCCGGCCCAGGTCGCCACGCTGGGACAGGAGTGCGAAGGTCAGCGCATCCTGGATGTCATCCCACAGCCGACCGCAGACGCGGTCATCGCGCATTACCGCCAGTGCATTACCCATGGTGCGCCGATCCGTTACGAAGAGAACGTCACCTATGTCGATCCGTGCGGTACTGAGCGCGAGGGCCACTGGCTGACACTTCTGGTCCCCTTGTGCCATGCGCATGATCGGATCACGCACCTATTCGGTGTTTCACAGGACGTGTCCGAGCTGCGGCTCACCCGGACGGCACTCGAGCGGCAAAACGAGGAGCTGGAATCGCACGTCGACGAACGTACCGCCGAGCTACGCGCAGCGAACGAGCGCTTATCGACCCTCAACGAACAGCTCGAGTGCCTGGCCAGCCGCGACCCACTGACCGGGGCCTACAACCGCCGCCATATCGAAGAACTGGCACGACAGCAACTGAGCCGTGCCGCTCGACAGGATAACCGCCTGTGCCTGCTGATGATCGACATCGACGAGTTCAAGGCCATCAACGACGCTCAGGGCCACGACGGTGGTGATCATGCGCTCGTTCAGCTCACCCGCGTTCTCAGCGAACAATTGCGCGAACATGATCTGCTCAGTCGCTACGGTGGCGATGAGTTCGTCGTGTTGCTTCCCGGTGCCTCCCGCACCGAAGCGATCGCCGTAGCCGGGCGCCTTCGTCGCTTCGCCGAGGCCGCTACGGGGTTGAGGCTGAGTATGGGTCTGGCGGAATCCTGCCCGAGCGATCGCGTGCTCGGCGATCTCGCCTCGCGAGCGGACCGGCTACTGCTGAAAGCGAAGCGTGACGGGCGGAATCGACTCGCTACCGAATAAACAGCTGAGCTCTTCGGGGGGCCAGCCACGGATATGGCCATACGGCCGTGCGTCCCGTGTTGAGTCATCCGGCACTGCCGGACCGGGACTCATCATGCCCTGTCCGCGAGCCAAACAATCGCGGCCGGGACCGCCAGGTGAACTGGCCCATGAACACAAAGGGGCGCATTCGGGTCTGCGCCAGCGCAATCTCCGTCAGTTACCCGGTTGCGGGTGAGCTGGCCGATTCCCACGAGTGCCCAGACGAGGCGCGCCTTGGCCGTCATGTTGCGTGCGCCGGGACACGACTCTCAGGGCGTGCGCCATTCGCGGTGCAAACGCTCTCGGTGACGCGCGAACCAAT
>JBBEEB010000147.1:0-24419 GCA_040880995.1 Halofilum sp. (in: g-proteobacteria) | reverse complement strand
TCTCAGGGCGTGCGCCATTCGCGGTGCAAACGCTCTCGGTGACGCGCGAACCAATTGAGGCCGATCAGCCCCATGGCGTTGGTGATGCGTCCGGAATCGGCCAGCGCGATCGCCTCGTCCGCGCCGACCACCTGGACCCGAATATCCTCATTCTCTTCGGCCAATCCGTGGACACCTTCCACGTTCGCGAGGTCCGCCCGGCCGATGTACAGGGCTGTGCTCTCGGTGGTGCCGCCAGGGCTGACTAGGTACTCGCAGATGCGTTCGACGAGGTCGACCGTGCACCCCGCCTCTTCCACTGCCTCCCGGCGTACGACCTCCTCCGCCGTCTCGCCCGGCTCGATGATGCCGGCGATGAATTCCAGCAGCCACGGCCCGCCGGGCGCATCGAGGGCACCGACGCGGAATTGCTCGATCAGCGCCACCTCGTCACGCACCGGGTCGTAGGGCAGCAAGGCGGCGGCGTGGCCCCGCTCGAACACCTCGCGGCTGATCACCGGGCTCCAGCCACCATTGAACAGGCTGTGGCGGAAGCTATAGCGGGCCAGGCGAAAATAGCCCTGGTAGGCGATCTCGCGTTCGACTAGCTCCCATTCGCGGGACATGAACGATCTCCACGATTACGTGCGGCCGTGCCGGATTACGCTCTGAGTTCCGCCTCGATGCGCGCGACGTCCCCGGGGGTGTCGAGCCCGGCACCCGGCAGCGCCACCGCGTCGGTCACGTGGATGCCGTAGCCATGCCAGAGCGCGCGGAGTTGCTCCAGGCACTCGGCCTGTTCCAGAGGCGCCGGCTCCAGTGTTGCAAAGCGCCGCAGGAAGCCGGCGCGATAGGCGTAGATGCCGAGATGGCGCCGGTAGGCGTCCGTTCCGGGCGGGCGACCGTCGCGCCAGCACGGGATGGGCGCCCGGCTGAAGTAGAGGGCGAAGCCGCGCGCATCCGTGACCAGCTTGACGATGTTCGGGTCGTCGGCGTGTTCCGGGGCCAGCGGCGTTGCCAACGTGGCCATCGGCGCATCGGGCGCGGCGTCGAGATCGGCCGCGACCTGCGCCAGAATCTCAGGTGGCGTGAGCGGCTCGTCGCCCTGCAGATTGACCACGATGTCGTCGTGGTCCCAGCCCCGGGTCGCGGCCAACTCGGCCAAGCGGTCCGTGCCCGAGGCCAGATCGCTACCGGTCATCGCGACCTCGGCGCCAAAGCCGCGCGCGGTCTCGGCGATGCGCTCGTCGTCGGTGGCGATCACCACCTCGCTCGCACCCGATTCACAGGCGCGCAGCCAGACATGTTCGAGCAGCGAACGGCCGGCAAGCGTCACCAGCGGCTTGCCGGGAAACCGGGTCGAGCCGTAGCGCGCCGGTATGGCCACGCGGAACTCCGGTTTCATCGATTCTGGCGCCGCAGTTCTTCGGCCTCGTCGAACGGGATCTCGCGTGCCTCTTCCTCCAGCATCACCGGGATCTCGTCGCGGATCGGGAAGGCCAGACGATCGGCCGTGCAGATGAATTCCTGCTCCTGCCGCCGGTAGATCAGCGGCTTCTTGCAGAGCGGGCAGACCAAAATATCAAGCAGCCGCCGGTCCATTGTCCTTCTCCGCTGTAGTGTTGCGCGCTGCGAGCCGCTGGATCACGGCCTGCGCCAATCCGTCCTCGTCGATGACCTCCGCGCTCACGAACCACGCACGCTCATCGGCGAACGCGCGGCATTTGATCGCGTCCTTCTCGGTCATCAGTATCGGCGCCGAATCGCCGAATGCCAAATCTGCCGGCCGGTAAGCATGGTGGTCGGCGAAGGCATGGCGCTCGACGGTCAACCCGAGATCTTCGAGCTGCCCAAAGAAGCGTTCCGGCACACCGATCCCGGCCACGGCGTGAACGGGCGTCCCGCGCCAGGAAGCCAGCGGGCGGGGCACCTCGGTTGCCGCAAGTGGCCGGGTCTCTCCGGCGCTCACGCGAATCGCGAAGCGCGCATGTACGATGCCATCGAGCGCCCCGTCACCATCCCGCAGGGCCACGAAATCCACCGACCGCAGACGCCCGACCGGCTCGCGCAGCGGACCCGCCGGCAGCATGCGGCCGTTGCCCAGGCCGCTGTCTCCATCCACGACGGCGATCTCGAGATCGCGGCCCAGGGCGTAGTGCTGCAGGCCATCGTCGGCCACGATCACGTCGCAATCGGAAAGCAACAGGCGCGCGGCGGCGGGCCGCTCCACGCCGACGGCCACGGGGCAGCCGCAGCGCAGCGCAACCATGGCCGGTTCGTCCCCGTTTTCTACCGGATCGGGGTTCGGCCCGAGGCGCCGCGCCGGGCCGCTCGCACTACGGTAGCCGCGGCTCACGACGCCGGGCCGCCAGCCTTGCGCCTGGAGCTGCTCCACGAGATGCATGACCATGGGCGTCTTGCCGCTGCCGCCGACGGTGATGTTACCCACGACGATGACCGGCACGGTCAATTGGACCGAGCGGCGCAATCTCAGGCGGTAGGCCATCCGGCGCAGCGCCACGACGACGCGGAATACCCCACTGACCGGAAGCAGTACGGCCTGCCCCCCCGGCGTGGGCCGGCGCCATTGGCGCACGATCCAGCGATTGAACCGACCCCGGCTCACGCGTGCCAACGCTCGGTGGGTCCGATCCGACCCAACTCCGGGGCGGGGACCATCCCTATTCGCCGCCGACCGCCGCGGCCTTCGACTGCACCTGATACAGCGCCGCATAGGCGCCGCCCTGTGCGAGCAGCGCCTCGTGGCTGCCTTGCTCGACCACGCGCCCGCCATCCATCACCACGATGCGGTCGGCGCCGACGATGGTCGAGAGACGATGGGCGATGACCAGGGTCGTGCGGTTCTCCAGTAGCCGCTCCAGACCCGCCTGCACCGCGCGCTCGGATTCGGCATCGAGCGCCGAGGTGGCTTCGTCCAGGATGAGCACCGGCGCGTCCTTGAGTAGCGCCCGCGCGATCGCCAGACGTTGGCGCTGACCGCCCGAGAGCATGACGCCGTTCTCGCCCACCTCGGTATCGAAGCCCTGCGGCAACTGATCGATGAATTCGACCGCATTGGCAGCCTCGGCGGCATCGCGGATTTCCTCGCGTGACGACCGGCCCAGCCGCCCGTACGCGATGTTGTTCGCGATGGTGTCGTTGAACAACGTAACGTGCTGACTCACGTAGGCGATTTGCGCGCGCAGGCTCTCGAGCGTGATCTGCTGGATGTCGAGGTCGTCGAGCAGGATGCATCCCGATCGCGGCTCGTAGAAGCGCGCCAATAGATTCGCCAGCGTGGTCTTGCCGCTTCCCGAACGCCCGACCACCGCGATCGTCTCGCCGGCGGCGGCGTGCAGGCTCACGCCGTGGAGCACGTCGCCTTTCTGCGCCGCGTAGGCGAAGTGGACGTCCTCGAACCGAACCGCGCCTTCCGCCCGCTCGATTGTCGTGGTGCCGTGATCGACCTCGCTGCGGCTATCGAGAAGCTCGAATACCGATTCGCCGGCGGCGATACCGCTCTGCACCGCTGCGTTGACGTTGGTCAGGCGTTTGATCGGCGCAAACAGCATGAGCATGGCTGTGAAGAACGAGACAAAGGAGCCCACACTCGCGGATTGCACCACCGATTCAACGCTGGCCATGTACACCACCGCAGCGAGCACCAGCGCAATGAGGAAATGCACGATGGGTACGCTCGCGGCCTTGGTACGCGCCATCTTGAGCTGGAAATCCCGCACGCGCTCATTGGCGCGCGCGAATTGCTGTTCCTCATATTCCCGCCCGCCGAAAATCTTGATGACGCGGTTGGCCTCGACCGCCTCGTCGATCACGTGCGTCACGTCTCCCATCTGGCGCTGGATGCGCCGACTGACCTTGCGAAATCGGTCGGTGATGTGGCGGATGATCAGCGCCAGTGGCGGTGCCACCACCAGCGCGCTCAAGGTCATGCCTGGGTTGAGCCACAGCATCCAGCCCAGCAGAAAAATCACCGTGAAGGTATCGCGCACAAGGATCGTGACGGCCTGGGTCGCGGCCGTGGCGACGCGCTGGACGTTGAAGGTCAGCTTCGAGATCAACTCGCCCGACGCCGTGGTGTCATAGACGTGGGTGGGCATCTCCAGCAGCTTGGCGAACATCTGCTCGCGCATGCGGGTGATGACGTTCCAGCCCACGTAGGCCATCAGATAGTTCGAGAAGAATCCGGCGACACCACGCAGGAAGAAGATGCCGATCAGGCCGAGCGCCACCAGTTGAATCGTGCCGGATTCCTTTTCGACGAAGCCGGAATCGAGCATCGGCTGCATCAGGGCGGCGAAGGTCGCATCGGTGATCCCGTACGCCACGAGCCCGGTAAGCGCGACCGCGAATGGCACCCAGTGCGCGCGCACGTACCGCAACAGGCGCCCGTAGGTCTCCATACCTCGCGGCGGCGAAGAAGCCTCGGATTTATGCGATGACATCAGTGGCGAACCGTCTCGTGGCGACGTGGGTGTGCCCTACTCGCTGGGATCGCGGGCAGTGGCGATGGACAACTGATCGAGCCCCAGCTGACCGGCGACGTCCATGGCCCGCACGACCGCCTCGTGCGGCGTGCGCGAATCGGCCCGCACGACCAGTGGCCGGTCACCCGCCTCGATCGCGCGCGCGAGTGCATCGACCAGTGTCGCACGTTGGTTGTTCGTTAGCTCGCGTCCGTCCACGGCGTACTGGCCGTCCGCGCTAATCACGATCTCCAGCGGCTCGGTCGGTTCACTCTCGGCCGACTGCTGCGCCTCGGGAAGCTGCACGCGCAACTGGGACTGGGTCTGAAACGTGGTCGAGACCATGAAGAAGATCAGTAGCAGGAAGACGATGTCGATCAGCGGCGTGATGTTGAGTTCGATCTCCTCACGCGGCCGCGTCCGGAACTTCACGCCGCGCGGCTCCCCGCTGATTGCGCACGCTCGCCCGCCAGGATCTCGACCAGTTTCACCGCCTCCTGCTCCATCTGCACGGTCAGATATTCGACCTTGCCGCGAAAATGGCGGTGGAAGATCAGGCTCGGGATGGCGACCGAGAGGCCGGCCGCAGTGGTGATCAGTGCCTGCGAGATGCCGCCGGCAAGCTCACCCGGATTGCCCACGCCGAGCTGCGTGATCGTGGTGAACACGCTGATCATGCCAATCACCGTACCCAGCAGCCCCAGCAGCGGCGTGATCGCGGCGATGGTGCCCAGGGCAGTGAGAAAGCGATCGAGCTCGTGCGCGACGGCGCGCCCGTTCTCCTCGATCGCCTCCTTGATCACGGCGCGTTCGCGCTGGCGGTTGAGTAGCCCGACCGCGAGGATGCGTCCCAGCGGAGAATGCTCGCGCAGCGAGCGCACCTGTTCCTCGGTCACCTTACCCTCGCGCGCCTGGCGCCAGACCTCGGCGACGAGGTAATCGGGCACCACCTGCTTTTCTCGCAGCGACCAGGCCCGCTCGACGATGATGGCCAGCGCCACCACGGAGCAGGCAATGATCGGCGCCATCAGCCAACCGCCGGCCTTGACCAGTTCGAACACGTGCTCACCCTCCGACACGGGACGCGGTCATCGGCCCCACAACGCCGCGCATGGTACCGGATTTCTCCGTGCCATCGCATCCGGCGTGCCAGAAACGGCGGTAGCGATCACGCCAGGCGACGGGTGCCGATGGGCCGCCCTCCGGCCCGATCTTCACATGCAGGCCGCCGCCACAGTCCGTGCGCGCGAACCCCGCCGGCCGCCAGCGCTCGAGCACGCTCGAGTCGGGGAAATCCCAACGATTGCGGTATCCGGCCGAATAGAGCACCCAGTCGGGCGTGACCGCGTCGACGAACGCCGCCGTGGATGAACTCGCGCTGCCGTGATGCGGCGCCACCAGAATGTCCGCGTCCAGCTCCTCGGCGCGCTCGACCAGTGCGCCCTCGGCCGCCGCCTCCACGTCCCCCGGCAGGAGCACGCTCCCGCCCGGTGCGTCGATCCGGAGCACACAGGAGCCGTCATTGCCGAGCCAGGCGCCATCCCGATCGGGATGGAGGAAACGAAAGCCAATGCCGTCCCAGTTCCACGCTACGTCGCGCCCGCAATAGCGCGCCGAGTCCCACAACTCACGCGGTACGCTGGTCCATGAAGCCTCCGGCGGATAGGCCTGACGCAGGGCCGGCGCGCCACCGGCGTGATCGGAATCCCCATGAGAGACCACCATCGCGTCCAACCGCATGACGCCGCTGGCGCGCAGGAACGGCACGATCATCGCGTCGCCCGCGTTGAAGCGATCCGAATACCAATCACCCGTGTCGTAGACCAGCGTGTGCTTCTCTGTCCGTACGACCACCGCGAGCGCCTGCCCGACATCGAGCACATCCAGCCAGAGTTCACCCGGCTGCGGCTTGGGCGGTGTCCAGGCAATCAGCGGCAGAAACAGCACGGCCGCGGCGGGCTTGCCGGGCAGGCCTCGCGGCGCCAGCAGCCAGGCCGAGCCCAGACCCGCCAGCAGCAGCACCCACAGCGGCGGGGGTGGCCGATGCCACTCGGCGAATGGCAGGTTCGCGAGCGGCTCGATCACGCCCCACAGCACGCGCAAGGCCCAATCCGCGCCGGTGAACACGACCGTCGCCGCCTCCGGCCAGGGAATGGCGAGCACCGCGCCGAGCAGCGCCGGTGGCACCACCACGAAGCTGACCCAGGGCACGGCAATGAGGTTGGCCACCGGCCCGAGCATGGCATTGCGCCCGAAGAAGCCGATCAGTAGCGGCGCCAGCACGACCGCGATGCCGAACTGTAGCCGCAGCCAGGTTTGCGTCTTCGAGGCGCCGCCGACGCGCGCGCACATCAGCCAGAGAATGGCGCCGACGGCGCCGAACGAAAGCCAGAAGCCCGCCGTCAGCGGCGCCAGCGGATCGAGCAGGATCACCGCGATCGCCGCGGCAGCCATCCCCTCCACGGGGCGCGCTCGCCGCCGCAGGACGATGGCGGCCAGACCCGCCGCCAGCATGATCAACGCCCGCTGAGTCGGCAGGGCGAAACCGGCGAGCGCGGCATAAGGAACGGCCACGAGCATGGCGCACAGGGCCTGACAGATCGACTCCGGCAGCCGCTCGCGCCAGCGCCCGGCGCTGCGCCATACGACCCGACCGATACCGTACCCCAGCAGGGCGGCCAGACCGATATGCAGTCCGGAGATGGCGATCAGATGATTGGTACCGGTCGCAATCAGCGTCTCCCACCGCTCCGGGGGGATTTGCTCGCGGTCGCCGACGGTCAGTGCTTGCAGGATGCCGCTATGCGAAAGGCCATCCGCGGCCGAACGGATGGCCGCGCGCAATTCGGTGCGCGCGCGATCGAGCGGCTGTCCGCTCAGTCCGAGCCGGGCCGGCGCGGGGTCGTCGCGGACGTAACCGGTCGCACCCAGGCCCTCGATGAAGAGCCAGCGCGCATAGTCGAAGCCACCAGGATTCTGGAACCCCCGCGGGCGTTTGAGACGGACCGTGAAGCGCCAGCGCTCGCCGGGTGCTACCCGCGCGTCGGCGTAATACCAGGCAAGACGGATTCGTTCGGGGACGGTGATGGACTCACCACCGAAGGAGGCGCGCTCGATGCGAACGCGGAAGCGCTGACGGCGATGGTCGCGCTCGACGAGGCCGACGACACGGCCCTCGACCCGAAGGTCGGCGCCTTCCAGAGCAAGCGCGAGCGTCGGATGGCGCCGCTCATGCGCGGCCGCGACGGCCAGTGCGAAGCCCAGCGCGAACGCGCACAGAGGCCGCAGGCGCGGCCAGCGCCAGGCGATCGCGAGCGCGATCGCCGCGAGCGCCAAGGCAGCCCCGAGCGGCGGCAGGACTTCCAGCCATCCGATGAACGCCGCGCCCGCCAGCAGCGCGGCGGCGAATACGGCCATGAGGGTTATCGTGCGTCCTTGCTGTGGCCGCGTGCGTGCGGCTCGTTGTTATACCCGACGGCCCGTCGGCGCGGCCGGGACCCCCGCGTCATACGCGGTTAACACAAGTCCGAACGAGGCCTCCGCGTCTAGCAAGCCAGGCCGACGCGTCAGCGCGTCGCCGAACGACAGAGAGTCTCTATTCGAAACGCCTTCCTGGATTGCTTCGCTTCGCTCGCAATGACGTCATCCATGAGCACGACGTTTCCACGAGGAGCTGGAGGCCACGAAGCGATCCAGAGCAGATTTTCGGGCACGGTATCCGATAAATCATCTCGCTGCCCGCGCAATGACGCTTACAAACAGCAGGAAGTCATCGCGAGGAGCCGGAGGCGACGAAGCGATCCAGCGTCAAGATCCAAACCCCGGATCCGCACCTTGCCCACGGTACCCGATGGATTGCTTCGCCACGCTCGCAATGACCCTTGGGATTAGCAGGGAGTCATCGCGAGGAGCGGAGGCGCGCCTTGTGCTGAACCACCATTCCCGCCCAGCGGGGATGCGAACCTGGCCCACTAGGGAAGGTCTGATCCATCCATTGCGGCCGCGTTACGCGGCATTGCAAGGCGCGAAGTGCAGCGCCGTATCAGGCAATACGGTCGAGCTTCACTAGACGCCGCCCGATCCTTCGCGCGCGGCCACGACCCGCAGAATCGTCGCGATCATCTCGTCGGAATCGCCGCTCTTGGGAATGAATCCCGCCGCGCCGGCATCACACATCAGCTCCGCTGTGGGCGGGTCGCTCTGTACGGAGAGGCCCACCGTGAGAATCCCCGGCCAGCGGCTGGCGATCTCGCGCGTGGCCTCGATCCCGTTCATCCGCGGCATGTTCACGTCCATAAGGACGACGTCGGTCTGCAGCTGCTGCAACAGCTCCAGGGCCTCGATGCCATCGCCGGCCTCGCCCACCACGGCCAGACGCGTGTCGTTTTCGAGCACGCTGGCGATGCCCTCGCGCACGATCGCATGATCATCGACGACCAGCACGCGCGTCCGCGGCGTGTCGGTGCCGGTATGCCTGTCGGCGCCCTCATCCGGCGCCGCGCCTGGCATCTGTGCCCGGTTGCGTTGTGGGGCTGAGAACCGGCCGGGCGTGGCGCCCCAAGGCAGATGCTCTGTCCTGCCGACACCACCGGCCACGGACGCGCGGCCGGACACAAGTGCTGCGAAATCTTCGCTATCAGTCGTCATTGAGTTTAAATCTGCGCCGAACGCCCCGGCCGGCGACCGGCGGCGCGTTGCTATCGTGGGTCGGAGTTCAAGCACGATAATGCGCTGCCCACTGCGCAGCGCTCAAGCCCCTTTATGGACATTCCCGCAAACGGCCGGCCCGATCTGCGGTACGCGTCACGCCTAAACGCTGAGCCGGCCATCGCTCAGCGTGACCGTGCGGTCCATGCGGGCCGCCAGGTTGTGGTCGTGGGTCGCGACCAAAAAGCTCGTCTGGTACACACGATTGAGTTCGCGGATCAACTCCCACACGCGCTCCGCCGTACGCTCGTCGAGATTGCCCGTCGGCTCATCGGCCAGCACACAGGTGGGCCGGGTGACCAGTGCCCGGGCCACCGCCGCGCGCTGACGCTCGCCGCCGGACATCTCACCCGGCTTGTGGCGCAGGCGATGGTCTAGTCCGACCCGCGCCAAAAGGCGGCGCGCCTCCTCACGCGCCGGGCCCACCTTGCCGCCCCCGATCACCAGCGGCAGCGCGACGTTCTCCAGACAGGTCAGCTCGGGCAGCAGATGGTGGAACTGGTATACAAACCCCAGGCTACGGTTGCGTAACCGGCCGCGAGCCGCCGGGCCAAGCGTCGCGAGCTCCGTGCCCGCGACCCAGACGGCGCCCACCGAGGGCTCGTCCAGGCCACCGAGCAGATGCAGCAAAGTGCTCTTGCCCGAGCCCGAGGCGCCGACCACGGCGACCTGCTCGCCAGGCGCGATCGTCAGATCCACCCCGTCGAGGACATGCACGGCCGCGTCCCCCTGGCGAAACACCTTCGCCAGGCCCTGGCATTGCAGCGCCGGGTCCAAACTCGCGGCGTCACTCATAGCGCAGCGCCTCTGCCGGTTGGGTGCGCGCCGCGCGGAATGCGGGATACAGTGTTGCGACCACACTCAACCCCAGGGAAAGCAAGCCGATGCGCACCACGTCAGTGGTCTGCAGATCCGATGGCAGGTCGCTGATGTAGTAAATGTTCGATGGCAGCAGATCGATGCCGAACACGCTCTCGAGGCCGAGCATGATGTCGCCGATGTTCATCGACAGGGCCACCCCGCCGGCCACGCCCAGCGTGGTGCCGAGCACGCCAATCAGCGTGCCCTGGACCAGGAATACGCCCATGACCCCACGGGGCGAGAGCCCGAGCGTGCGCAGAATGGCGATGTCGGACTGCTTGTCCGTCACCATCATGACGAGTGTGGACACGATGTTGAACGCCGCGACGGCGACGATCAGCGCGAGAATGACGAACATCACCGTCTTCTCGGTCCGCACCGCCTGGAAGAAGTTGGCGTGGCGCCAGGTCCAGTCGCTTACGCGATGACCCCGGCCGAGTTGGACCGACAGTTCGTCGGACACCGCCGGGGCACGAAACAGGTCATCGAGGCGCAGGCGCACCCCCGTCACGCCACCGTCATCCATACGCATCAGCGTTCGGGCATCGTCGACATGGACGAAAGCAGTCGAGCGGTCGTAGTCGTACATGCCGACTTCGAAGACGCCGGCCACCGTAAAGCGCTTCATGCGCGGCATGACACCGGCCGGCGTGACGCTCGCCTCCGGCGTCACCACCGTCACGCGTTCGCCCTCGTCCACGCCGAGGAAGGCCGCTAGTTCGGCGCCGAGCACCACGCCATATTCGCCCGCCTGCAGGGCATTCAGCTCACCCTGGACCATGTTCTGGTCCACGTCCGAGACCGCCGGCTCGTGTTCGGGCTCGACGCCGCGGACCATCGCGCCGGTTACCTGTTCGCCTTTGACGAACATCACCTGGCCCTCGATGTAGGGCGCGGTGCCGCGGACCTCGGGATGGGCGTGCGCCTGTTCCGCCACGCGCTGCCAGTCCTGCAGCGCGCCGTCATAGCGCGAGATGGTCGCGTGCGAGGCCACGCCGAGAATGCGCTCGCGCAATTCCTTCTCGAAGCCGTTCATCACCGACAGCACCGTGATTAGGGCGGTCACGCCGACCAGGATCCCGAGGATCGAGATCAGCGAGATGAACGAGATGAAGTGATTGCTGCGTTTGGCCGCGGTGTAGCGCAGGCCAAGCCAGAATGGGAGTGGGCGGAACATGGCGCGCGATTAGACCATATCGGTGGCGCCCGCGTCTGCCGCGACACCGGCGAACCGGCAACGGCGGCTCAACGGCTCGGCCGACGCCAAAGCCACACCCCCACACAGCTCAGGATCACAGCCAGCAGCGCCACGAGCCATGCCTCGCCAGTCGAAATGCCGGTGATCACGACGCTCGCGATCATCATTGCCGTAGCGCCGATCTTGCCGCGCAGCGGAATCACCCGGCGCGCACGCCAGTTGCGGATCGTCGGCCCCACGGAGGGGTGCTCCAGCAGGCGTTGCTCCAGCGCCGGCCAGCCCTTGTTACCGGCCCAGGCGGCCACCAGCAAAAAGGGTACCGTGGGCGCGAGGGGCAACACGACGCCAACGGCCGCCGCCAGCAGTGCCAGCAGGGCGATCAATCGGTAGGCATGGAAGCGGATAGCGCACCCGTTCTTCGATGGGAACTGGAGCCACCTGCACCAGCACGTCGGCGCCCCAGGTTCCACCAGCCAAATTCAGCAAACGCCCGGCCCCCAACGGAGCCGGGCAGCACGTCAGCCTACAGCTTGGGGGGCGGTACGCCCGGTGCTACCATGGCGGCGCGCCCCGGCGCTGCCCTCGTTACGATAGCGGAATCCGCCTCATGGCGAAGTTGTTACCGATCGCCTTACTGTTCGGGCTGCTGACGGCCACTGCATACGCCGACGATACGCCCGACCCGGGCGAGATCGACGTGGACCGGATCGTAAGCAAACATCCCGACATGCCCGCGCGCGGCACGGACATGGACAGCGTCCGCGGTGCCCTGGGCGAGCCCAACGACACCAAGGGACCGGTTGGTGACCCGCCGATCACCCGCTGGGGGTACGACGACTTCAACGTGTACTTTGAGCACGAGCGCGTGCTGCACTCCGTGCGCGCCCAGCGCGCGAAGGATTGATCACACCCTCGCGCCGGCGAATCCGCCGCGTGCGTACGCATCTCTGAGAGAGAACCCATGCACCGCGTATTTCCCGCGGAATGGGCGCCCCAGGGCGCCGTACTGCTCATCTGGCCGCATGAAGGCACCGACTGGGCCGACCGGCTTACCGAGGCCGAAAAGGCCTTCGCCGCCCTCGCCGCCGCGATTACCCGCTACGAGCCCATCGTGGTCGTCTGCCGCGACCGTAAACTGCGCGAGCGTGCCTTGCAGCAACTGCTCGATATCGGCTGCTCGCGTGCGGCCGTCGGGACGGTACTGGTCGACAGCGATGACACCTGGGCCCGCGACATCGCGCCGATCGGCGTGCTCGACGACGGCCTGCCATTGGTCATCGATTGGGAATTCAACGGTTGGGGCGGGCGCTACCCGCACAAGAAGGATGGCGTCTTCGGTTATGAACTGATCGACAGCGCCGGCTTCGCCACGCTCGGCTACCAGCGCGCGCCGGCCGTACTCGAAGGCGGCGCCGTGGACACCGACGGCGCCGGCACATTGCTGGTCAACCGCCCCACGATTCTCGGCCCCACGCGCAATCCGAACCTGGACGAGGCGAGCGCCGAGGCCCTGCTCCAGCGCTATCTCGGCATCGACCGCACGCTGTGGATCGACGTTCCGCCCCTCGCCGGCGACGACACCGACGGCCACATCGACACCCTCGCCCGCTTCTGCGGCCCCAAGACCATTGCCCACGCCGCGCCGTGCGCTAGCGGGACGGACCCGAATGCCGGCACGCTCGCGCAGCTGGCCGAACAGCTCGCCGAATTGCGCACGGCCGACGGAGAGCCCTACGGACTCATTCCCCTACCCGGCCCCGAACCGATCGCGGATCACGACCGCAACCCCTGTCCCGCGACCTACGCCAACTTTCTGATCGTCAACGGGGCGGTGTTGGTGCCGTCGTATGCCGAAGCCGCCGATGGTCCGGCGGCCGAGCGACTCCAGGAAGCGTTTCCCGAGCGGGCTATACTGCCGGTGCCTTCAAGGACGTTCATCTCGGAATCCGGGAGCCTGCATTGCCTAACGATGCAGTTGCCGGACGGCAGTTTTGAAGACTTGGCGCTGAGCTAAATTGCGCGACGCAGGTTAAATCGCACTCGTCGCCCTCGCCAGAAAAGAGTCCCAGCTCCACTGTCCACCTTCGCGGACCGGGGCTTGCGGAACCGTAGCCGCCCCATGCGATCGAACTCCGGGCTTCGCCTCATGTGTTCGAGGCCCGCAAAGGGCCGGGCTTGAAGCCCGACGCCTACGCTTCCGATCCTGAGCGGCTGGTCCCGCCGGGCGCAGCGCCCACCCCTCGGGGGCACGCGAGGCGTGCCGAAATGTTCTCTGCGCGCGATTGCGCGCTGTGAAAAAATGGCCGGTTTCGCCGGACCCACTTCTCGGAGACACCGTGACGTCCTCGTCAGCCCCTGCCCATGACACCACCTCCCAGACCGCGACCGCGGTATTGCCCCGGCCCCCGCGCGGCGCGCGGGCCTGGGGCCGCGCGCACGGCAGCGTGCCGGCGCTGGCGATCGCCGAGATCGCCGCGCGCCACGATTCGCTGGTGGTGGCGGTGGCGACGAGCGTCCATGAGGCGGCCACGCTGGAGGCGGAGATCGGGTTCTTCAGCGGCGGCGAGCTGCCGGTGTTCCACTTCCCGGACTGGGAGACGCTGCCCTACGACCTTTTCTCGCCCCACCAGGACATCGTCTCGCAGCGCCTGCGCACCCTGGATTGGCTGCCGACCGCGCGCCGTGGCGTGCTGGTGGTCCCAGTCTCGACCCTGTTGCAACGGGTGGTGCCAGCCGAATATCTCGCCGGCCATGTGCTCGATCTGGAGCGGGGGCAGCAGCTCACCATCGAATCACTGCGCCAGCGACTCGAGCGGGGAGGGTATCGGCACGTCAGTCAGGTGCGCGAGCACGGCGAATACGCCGTACGGGGCGCGCTGGTCGATCTGTTTCCCATGGGTCGCGAGACACCGCTGCGGGTCGATTTCTTCGATGACGAGATCGACTCGATCCGCACCTTCGATCCGGAGACGCAGATCAGCGACGAGCATGTCGACCGGATCCACATGCTGCCGGCGCGCGAGTTCCCGCTGACCGAGCCGGGCATCGAGCGTTTCCGCCGGGCCTTCCGCGAGGCCTTCGCCGCCGAGTCGCGCAACAGCCCCATCTACCGCGATGTGAGCAGTGGCGTCGCGCCTGCAGGGCTGGAGTACTACCTGCCGCTGTTCTTCGACTCGATGGCGACGCTGTTCGACCATCTGCCCGGGCAGGCGCGCTATTTCCTGCTCGATGGCGCCGAGCACGCCGCCGAGCGCTGCCGTGACCAGGTCGAGCAGCGCTATGAGCAACGCTGCCATGACCTCGAGCGGCCCATCCTGCCGCCCGACTCGCTGTACATGACCCCGGACGAGCTGCGCGAACGCCTCGCGACGCATCATCCGGTGGATCTTTCGGCCCGCGAACGCACGGACGACGAAGCGGGTGCACGCGCGTGGAATCTGCCCGCCGAGCTGCCGCCGCCGCTGCCCATGCAGCCGCGGGCCGAGAACCCGTTGATGCAGCTCGACGGCTTTCTCGCGCAGCACCAAGGGCGCGTGCTGTTCACCGCCGAGTCGGCCGGGCGCCGCGAGGCGCTGTTCGAGACCTTGTGGCATCACGGCGTGCGGCCCAAACAACTGCACGCGTGGCAGGATTTCCTGGCCGACGAGGCGGAGGTGGCGATCACCTCCGCGCCGCTGAACAGCGGCCTGCTGTTGCGGCCGGAGGGCGGCCCGGGCCTGGCCGTGATCACCGAGCAGCAGCTCATGGGCGAGCGCGCGCGCCAGCAGCGGCGCCAGCGCAAGCGAACCACGCGCGATGCCGATTCGGTCGTGGCGAACCTGGCTGAGCTGTCCATCGGCTCGCCGGTGGTGCATGTGGATCACGGCGTCGGCCGCTATCAGGGACTGACCACGCTCCAGCTCGGGCCCGTCGAGCAGGAATTCCTGACGCTCGAGTACGCCGACAACGACAAGCTCTACGTGCCGGTGGCCTCACTGCACCTGATCAGCCGTTATACCGGCGCCGACGCCGATACCGCGCCCCTGCACCGGCTCGGCAGCGAACAATGGCAGCGCGCGCGCAAGAAGGCCGCGCAAAAGGCCTACGATGTCGCCGCGGAGTTGTTGGACGTGCAGGCCAGGCGCCAGGCGCGCGGCCGCGATCCGTTCCGGGTGGACACCGACGACTACGCCCGCTTCGCCGCCGATTTCCCGTTCGAGGAGACGCCCGACCAGCAGCAGGCGATCGACGCGGTACTGGCCGACATGCGCGCGCCCCAGCCGATGGACCGCGTGGTCTGCGGCGACGTCGGCTTCGGCAAGACCGAGGTGGCCATGCGCGCGGCCTTCGCCGCCGTCGACGAGGGCCGGCAGGTATCCATCCTCGTGCCCACGACGCTGCTGGCGCAGCAGCACGACCAGAACTTCCGCGACCGCTTCGCCGATTGGCCCGTGCGCATCGAGTCGCTCTCGCGGCTGCGCTCGCAAGCCGAGCAGAAGAAAGCGCTGGAGGCCGCCGCCGAGGGCAAGGTGGACATCCTCATCGGCACCCACCGCCTGCTGCAGAAGGACGTCAAGTTCAAGAATCTGGGCCTGGTGATCGTGGACGAGGAGCACCGCTTCGGCGTGCGCGACAAGGAGCGCCTGAAGAAGCTGCGCGCCGAGGTCGACCTGCTGACGCTCACCGCCACGCCGATCCCGCGTACGCTCAACATGAGCCTGGCGGGCCTGCGCGATCTATCCATCATTGCCACGCCGCCGGCCGAGCGCCATGCAATCAAGACCCTGGTGAGCGAATGGGAAGACACGTTGATCCGCGAGGCCTGCGAGCGCGAGCTGGCACGCGGCGGCCAGATCTACTTCGTGCACAACGAGGTGCGCTCGATCGAGCGCATCGCCGAGCTGGTGCGCGAGATCGTGCCCAGCGCCACCGTGCGCGTGGCCCACGGCCAGATGCGCGAACAGCAACTCGAGCAAACCATGCTCGATTTCTACCACCAGCGCTTCAACGTGCTGGTCTGCACCACGATCATCGAATCCGGCATCGACGTGCCCACGGCGAATACGGTCGTGATCAACCGCGCCGACCGCATGGGCATGGCCCAGCTGCATCAGATTCGCGGCCGTGTCGGCCGGTCGCACCATCGCGCCTACGCCTACCTGCTGGCGCCGCCGCGGACATCGATGACGGCCGATGCCGAGAAACGTCTGGAGGCCATCGAATCGCTCGAGGAACTCGGTGTCGGCTTCACCCTGGCCTCGCACGACCTGGAGATCCGCGGCGCTGGCGAGCTGCTCGGGGAGGATCAAAGCGGTCAGATCCAGGAGGTCGGCTTCACGCTCTACCAGGAGCTGCTCGAACGCGCGACCAAGGCACTCAAGGCCGGCGAAACGCCGGACACCGACAAGCCGCTGGATGATGTCGCCGAGGTCGATCTGCATTTGGCGGCGCTATTGCCGGCCGACTACGTCCCCGACGTGCATGAACGACTGATCCTGTACAAGCGCATCGCCGGGGCGGCCACGCGCGCGGAGCTCGACGAACTCAAGGTCGAGGTAATCGATCGATTCGGGACCCTGCCCGAGGCTGGCCAGAATCTATTCCGCGTATCTGCCATCCGCATCGATTGCGCCGCGCTCGGCATCCAGCGGCTGGATGCCTCCGGCGACGGCGGCCGCCTGAACTTCCGCGAGCAGCCTCGGATCGATCTGGGGGTGCTCGTCACAATCGTGCAAGCGGAGCCGAACGTCTATCGATTCGATGGCGCGAATGGGCTACGCTTCGCGGCCACGATGGAGACGGCGGAAGACCGCATCGCGTTCGTCGAAGCGCTGCTCGCGCGACTCGCCGGATCGAGCGGCCAGGCCGCCGCCTCGAACGCCTGAGGGGCGGGTTGATCATGCGAGCGATTTTGCCGATAGCGGCGCTGGTCTCGGCGTTGGCGGCCGGGCCGGTCCTGGCACAGCAGGCCTACGACGTCGATGTCGTCGTGTTCGAGCACGTCGACTCACGCGGCGCCGAGAGCGAGCGCTGGCGCCCCGAGGTCGTCGTGCCGCTCATCTCGGAGGCGGCGGCATTCAATACGCGTGGCCCTCGCGGCGAACGCCTGCGCGAGCTGCCCGAGGGTTTTGAACGACTCAGCGCTGAAGACGGCGATCTGGTCGAAGCGGTCGAACGCTTGGAGGACGCCGAGGCCTATCGCGTACTACGCCACGCGAGCTGGCGCCAACCAGCACTTGGCGCAGACGACGCGGTCGCGCTGCGCCTCCAGGCTGGTGAACCGATGACCGTGCAGATTCCCCCCGACGCCTATCCGCGCCCGCCCGAGGAACGCGCCGATTCCGTCCCCGAGGAAGACAACTCCGACGGGCAAGTGGTGTACACGGGCAACGCGAACAGCGACTTGGACGACGCCCACACCTATATGCCGGACACTCCGTTCGGTATGGGCATGCTCGCGGCACCCCGGCGCGACACCGGCATCCTGCCGCTCGACGGTACCGTGAAGCTCGTGGTCAGCCGCTATCTGCACCTGCATGCCGACCTGTACTACACGACTGCCGTGGCGTGGGAGGAGGAGAATGGTGGCGAGGCGACGGCATCCGAGTCTCGGTCCCCCGCCGCAACGGAACTCAGCACCTCGTCACGCATCAGCCGCGGGCCGGACGGCGAGCCCATGCTCTCCTACGGTTTCCAGCAGGAGCGGCGGATGCGAAGCGGCGAGCTGCACTATCTTGACCACCCGGTGCTCGGCCTGCTGGTCAAGGTGACGCCGCACGAACCGGACGCGTAACCCCGAAGCGGCTGCCTCGAGCCTAAACCCTTACCGGCCGGTTTCCTCGCGCTCCTCAACTTCGGCGCGCAGCCCATCGAGGCGCTCGCGAATTGCCCCGAGTTCGTCCGCCATGCGCTCCAGCTCATCGCTCGCCTGCCCGCGCTGCGATCGCGCCGCGCGCAATGCCGCCCGCTGCTCTTCGATGGCCTCACGCAAGGCTTCGACGCGTTCCTCGTGCGCGCTGCGGTCGTTCGCCTGATCCCGAGGCGCAGCCGCCGGTTCCGGCAGCTGCGGCGCCTCGCGCCACCACCAGTCAGCGGCCACGAACGCCAGCCCGGCCACGCCAACGACCCCGGCGAGCGTCAGACCGAGTCGTTTGGAGGCGCTCCTCATATCGGGTCGTATTCCTCGCCCTGATCGGCCACGCCTTCCAGTGCAATACGGATCGCCGCGTCGCGAATCGCGACGCGATCCCCGTTGAGCTGTTCGCAGCACGCCTCCGGCGGATGGCCGCGCACGGCCCAGGCGAACCAGACGGTCCCGACCGGTTTCGCGTCGCTTCCGCCGCCGGGACCCGCGATGCCGGTGATGGCCACGGCCAGATCGGCCTCACTGTGGGTGAGCGCGCCAGTGGCCATGGCCTCGGCCGTCGCCGAGCTGACCGCGCCAAACTGCCGCAGCGTGTCATCGGACACGCCGAGCATGCGGTGCTTGGCGGCATTGGAATAGGTCACGAAGCCGCACTCGAACCAGGCCGAGCTGCCGGCGATATCGGTCACGGCCTGAGCCACTCCACCGCCGGTGCACGACTCGGCGGTGACCAGGCGCCAGCCGCGCGCGAACAGCACGGCACCTACACGGTGCGCGAGATCCTGCAAAGACTCGGTCGTCGATGGCGCGGCCATGATGCGATCACGTCCTCGTGTCCTATCTCGCCGGCTCGTGCCATACGGCTCACCACCCGCAAGAGGGACAATCGCTTGCATTCGATAAGACCCACCGACGATACCGGCCCCATCGCACTTGGCCAAGTATGGTCGAACCCCCGGTGCCAAAACTGCGACCGCAACACACCCGCGCATTTTGTTCGCCTCACGCGCGCTCAAGTAGACTCGCGCCCATGACCGACACCGCCGAGCGACCCACTGCATCCGACCACACACCCGTGATGCGCCAGTACCTGGCGATCAAGGCCGAGCATCCGGACACCCTGCTGTTCTACCGGATGGGCGATTTCTACGAGCTGTTCTATGACGACGCGCGCCGCGCGGCCGAACTGCTCGACATCACGCTCACCGCGCGCGGGCGCTCCGGTGGCGAGCCCATCCCCATGGCCGGTGTGCCGGTGCATGCCTGCGAGAACTACCTCGCGCGGCTGGTGCGCCGGGGTGAATCGGTCGCGGTGTGCGAGCAGATCGGCGATCCCGCCACCAGCAAGGGCCCGGTCGAACGCCGCGTCAGCCGAATCGTCACGCCCGGAACGCTGACCGACGACGCCCTGCTACCCGAGCGCCGCGACAATCTGCTAGTGGCCGTGCAGCAACAGGGCCAGCGTTTCGGCATCGCCTGCGTCAACCTGAGTGCCGGCGATTTCGCCGTGTGTCAGGTCGAGGACGAGGAGGCACTCGATAGCGAGCTGGGCCGGCTGGCCGCGGCCGAGCTGCTGGTCAACGAGGACGCGCCAGTCGCAGCCCGCTTGCTGGAGCAGCCCGGCAGCCGCCGGCGTCCGCCCTGGCATTTCGGAGTCGACGCGGCCACCGAGGCGCTGACCGCGCAGTTCGGCGTGCGCGATCTCGGCGGCTTCGGCTGCGCTGACATGCCCCTGGCCATCGCCGCGGCCGGCTGCGCCCTGGAATACGTGCGCGAGACCCAGCGCACCGCCCTGCCGCACCTGCGGGGCCTGCGCACGGAGCTGCGCGACGAGGCCGTGATCCTGGACCTCGCCAGCCGGCGCAATCTGGAGATCGAACGCGGACTCGACGGCCGCGGCGATCGCACCCTCGCCGCCGTGGTCGACACGGCGGTCACGCCCATGGGCAGCCGGATGCTGCGGCGCTGGCTCAACCGTCCCCTGCGCAGCCGCGAGGCGGTGACCGAGCGCCACAGCGCCATCGCCGCGTTGATCGAGACAGATGCCTGGGATGGCCTGCGCGAGACGCTCGCCGGGATCGGCGACGTCGAGCGCATCCTGAGCCGCATCGCCCTGCGCTCCGCGCGGCCACGTGACCTCGCCGCCCTGCGCGCGGCGCTCGCCACGGTGCCGCCGCTACGCGAGACCACCGCAGGCGTGCCCGCCCCCCGGTTCGAGCAGCTGCGCGAGGCCCTCGGCGATCACGGCGAGACCCACGCGCTGCTCACCCGCGCGGTCATCGAGGAGCCGCCCGCGGTGCTGCGCGATGGCGGTGTGATCGCCGAAGGCTACGACGCCGAGCTCGACGAGCTGCGCCAACTCGCCGGTAATGCCGACGGCTTTCTGCGCGACCTGGAGACACGCGAGCGCGAACGTACCGGCCTGGCGACCCTCAAGGTGGCCTACAACCGGATCCACGGCTACTACATCGAAGTGGGCCGCAGCCACGCCGAAGGCTTGCCCGACGAGTACATCCGCCGGCAGACACTCAAGCAGGTCGAGCGCTATGTGACGCCCGAGCTCAAGTCGTTCGAGGACAAGGTCCTGTCCGCCCGGGAGCGCGCCCTGGCGCGCGAAAAGGAGCTGTACGAGCGCCTGCTGGACGCGCTGATCGAGCGACTGCCGGGCCTGCACGAATGCGCCGGTGCGCTGGCCGAAATCGACGTCCTCGCGGGCTTCGCCGAGCGTGGGGCCACTCTGGATTGGGCGCGACCCACGCTCGACGACGCGCCCGGCCTCGAGATCCAGGGCGGACGCCACCCCGTGGTCGAGGCGACCATTGACGAGCCGTTCACCGCCAACGACACGCGCCTGGACGACAGCCAGCGGATGCTGCTGATCACCGGCCCGAACATGGGCGGCAAATCGACCTACATGCGCCAGACCGCGCTGATCGCCCTGCTCGGGCTCGCGGGCAGTTTCGTCCCGGCGGCCGCGGCACGCATCGGCCCCATCGACCGCATCTTCACCCGCGTCGGTGCCTCGGACGATCTGGCCAGTGGCCGCTCGACCTTCATGGTGGAGATGACCGAAACCGCGAACATCCTGCACAACGCCACGAGCGAGTCGCTCGTGCTGGTCGACGAGATCGGTCGCGGCACCTCGACGTTCGACGGCATGGCGCTGGCCTGGGCCGTGGCCGAGGACCTTGCCGCCCAGGTCGCCGCCTACACCCTGTTCGCCACGCATTACTTCGAACTGACCGCCCTGCCCGAGCAATACCCGACGATCGCCAACGTCCATCTGGAAGCGGTGGAGCACGGCGAGCGTATCGTGTTCCTCCACCGGGTCGCGTCCGGGCCGGCCAGCCAAAGCTACGGCCTGCAGGTCGCGCAGCTCGCGGGGGTACCGCCGCGCGTACTCCAGCGGGCGCGAACGCAGCTCGCCGAGCTGGAGAATCGCGCGGCCGATGCCACGCACCGCGACCAGCCCCAGCTCGGTCTATTCGATCCGGCCGCGCCGGCGCGACCCGAGAAGCCCACGGCGGCCGCTCAGCCGGACCCGACTGCCGAGTTGCTTGCGACCATCGAGCCGGATGAATTGAGCCCGCGCGAAGCGCTTGATCTGGTGTACCGGCTCAAGAAGCGCGACGCTCCGAGCTGACACTACAACCCGGGCGTCCATGGCGGGCCCGTCACGCCATGCCCAAATCGGCGACCGGCCCACGGACCGCGCGCAATTGCCGCACGCACGGCATGACGTGCATTGGGCCTCATGCTACCTTTGCGCCGATGTACAAGTTCCACTCCATCGGCCTGATCACACGGAGCGACGACGGCGGCGGCAAGATCACCGCCACGCTGGCCGCTATCCATCATTTTTTAACCGAACGCGGTCTCGAAGTCGTGCTCGACGAGTCGACCGATTTCCACTGCGGGCTCGGCGGCACCGTGCCCCGGCGCCAGATCGCCGAACATTGCGATCTGGCCATCGTGGTGGGCGGTGACGGGACGCTGCTGACGGCCGCACGCTCGCTGGCCGATGCGGGTATTCCTCTGGTCGGCGTCAACCTGGGGCGGCTGGGCTTCCTGGTCGATGTCCTGCCCCAGACCATGACCCAGCGGCTGGAGGAGATCCTCTCGGGCGCCTACGTCGAGGATGAGCGCGTCCTGCTGGAAGCCGAAGTCCTGCGCAACGGCGAGCTACTGCAGAGCTCGCCGGCGCTCAACGACGTCGTCATGCGGATCAAGAACATCGTCCGCATGATCGAATTCGAGACCTGGATCAACGGCGAGTTCGTCAACATCCAGCGGGCCGACGGGGTGGTCGTCTCGACCCCAACGGGCTCGACCGCGTACGCCCTCTCCGGCGGCGGACCGATCCTGCACCCCTCGCTTGAGGCGATCCTGCTGATGCCCATCTGCCCGCACACGCTGTCGAGCCGCCCGATCGTGGTCAGCGCGGATAACGAGATCGAGCTGGTCGTCTGCAAAAACGTGACCGAGACGGGTCAGGTCGTCAGCGACGGCCAGAACAATATCGACGTGGTCGCGGGCGATTCGGTCCGCATCCGCCGCCGCGAGCGCCCGATCCGGCTGCTTCATCCGGCCAATTACGATTACTACCACATCCTCCGCGAGAAGCTTCATTGGGGCTGAGGCATCTCCAGATCCGCAATCTCGCCATCGTCGACGAGCTCGAACTCGAGATTCAGCCGGGCATGACGGCGCTGACCGGTGAAACCGGGGCGGGCAAGTCGATCCTGATCGATGCGCTGGGGCTGGTGCTCGGCGATCGCGCGGACACGCAGGCCATCCGTGCCGGCGCCCAGCGCGCCGAGATCACGGCCGAGTTCGATCTGTCCGGACTCGATACGGTCGCGGCCTGGCTCGCGGACAACGACTTCGATGCCGAGGGCGATTGCATCCTGCGGCGCGTCGTCGGCAGCGACGGACGTTCCAAAGGCTATATCAACGGCCGCTCGTCGCCCATGGGGACGCTGCGCGAACTCGGCGAGCAGCTGGTCGATATTCACGGCCAGCATGAGCACCAGTCACTGCTGCGACGTGACGCCCAACGCGGCCTGCTCGACCATTTCGGGGAGCACGGTGACTGCGTGGAGGCCGTGCGCCAAGCCCACGCGGACTGGCAGGCCGCGCGCGATCGCCTGACGCGCCTCGGCGGCGACCCGGCTGAACGCGTCGAGCGCCTCGATCTGTTGCGCTATCAGGTGCAGGAACTCGACACGCTCGCGCTGGCCGAGGGCGAGATCGACGCACTCGACGCCGAGCACCGCCGTCTGGCCAATGCCGGCGAACTGATCGAGACCGGGCAGCGCAGTGTGATGCGTCTGTACGACGACGATATCTCGGTCCACGGCCTGTTGAGTCAGGTCGCCACCGATCTCGAACGCCTCGGCGAGCACGATGCGCGGCTGCAAGCGGCATCGGAAATGGTGGCGCACGCCTTGATCCAATGTGACGAGGCGGTGACCTCTGTACGCGACTATATCGACGCCACCGATCTCGATCCCGCACGACTCGAGGAAGTCGAGCAGCGGTTATCGGCGGTCCACGACCTCGCCCGCAAGCACCGCGTCGAGCCGGCGGAGTTACCCGCCCATGCCGAGCGCCTGCGCGGAGAACTCGACGAGCTGGAGCACGCGGACGAGCGCGCCGCGGACGCCGAACGCGAAATCGCTGAGCGCGAGCAGACCTATCGCGGTGCCGCCTCGACCCTCCATGATGCGCGTGCGGCCGCGGCGACACGCCTGGGACAGCAGGTCACCGAAGCCATGCAGGGGCTCGGCATGGCCGGGGGATCGTTCCAGGTGGCGGTCGAAACACGCGCGGACGAACGCTTCTCCAGCGCCGGGCTCGACGAGATCGAATTCCGGGTGACGGCCAATCCGGGCCAACCGCCCGCGCCACTGCGCCGGGTAGCCTCCGGCGGCGAGCTCTCGCGCATCAGCCTGGCGATTCAGATGATCGGCTCGCGCCGGGCCGGCGTACCGACGCAGATCTTTGACGAGGTGGACGCCGGCATCGGCGGCGCGGTCGCCGCTACCGTGGGCGATCACTTGCGCGAGCTAGGCGAGTATTACCAGGTACTATGCGTGACGCATCTGGCCCAGGTGGCCGCCCGCGGGCACCAGCACTTGCAGGTGGCCAAGGCCGCGAGCGCGGAGGAAACGCAGACGCGCGTGGCGCCGCTGGACGAAGGGGAGCGGGTGGAGGAGATTGCGCGCATGCTGGGCGGGCGCGAGATCACAGATCAGAGCCGCGCTCACGCCCGGGAGATGCTGGCCGGCGGCTAGTGTCCCTTAACGTAAGTTCGTCGATGTTTCTCGTCGAGGCATCGTGGCGA
>JBBEEB010000146.1:0-10078 GCA_040880995.1 Halofilum sp. (in: g-proteobacteria) | reverse complement strand
GGCCGCGCCAGCCTTGCCCGCAGATCGACACGCTCGCGCTGGACTGCGTCCATTCACTGGACCCTCTACGGCTGCCCATGCCGGGCGAGGAGCGTCGGCGCTGGGACCCCTCGCGGCGACTGACGCCGCGCCAACGTGAACTTCTGGAAGAACTCGGTTACCCGGATACCGGCGAGCAATTCTGGTTTCACATCACCCTGACGGGCGTGCTCACCCAGCGAGAACGGCGCAAGCTCACGCCCCTCCTCCGGCGCGTATTCGCGCCCGTGCTGCGCCGTAACGACATCCAGGCAAACGAAATCGCGGTGTTCCGTAAGACCGATTCACAGCCGAGTTTCGAGCTATACCGCCGCATACCGCTCGGACGTGGCAACCACGGATAGAGCTAGACGCTGGATCGCCGCGTCGCCTCCCGGTTCCTCGCGATAACACGTACCTCAAGGAAGAGTCATTGCGAGCGGAGCGAAGCAATCCATCGTTCCGCCGGTACAACGCAGATCGACGAGTTGAGCTCGACGATGGATCGCCACGTCGCCTACGGCTCCTCGCGATGACAACGTGCTAAGAAACAGCTCTGCTCAAAAACGAACTGCGCAGCCACACGAAACATAGACGGTTCGCGGGCAGTGCCCGCTCCTACAAACGAACTCGCCCCATTCACGTCATCACGAACTCAGCCACCACTGCGAGGAGCGAAGCGACGCGCCAGGAAGCAATTCAGTCGTTTCGCGGGTACGGCCGAGACCACGCAGTAATCTCGACGCCGGATTGCCACGTGGCCTCCCGGGTCCTCGCGATAACACGTACCTCAATGAAGAGTCATTGCGAGCGGAGCGAAGCAATCCATCGTTCCGCCGGTACAACGCAGATCGACGAGTTGAGCTCGACGATGGATCGCCACGTCGCCTACGGCTCCTCGCGATGACAACGTGCTAAGAAACAGCTCTGCTCGAAAACGGACTGCGCAGCCAGACGAAACGTTGACGGTTCGCGGGCAGTGCCCGCTCTTACAAACGGACTCGCCCCATTCACGTCATCGCGAGCGAAGCGAAGCAATCCACTCGTTTCGCAGATACAAAGATGCTTGGAGGATCCTACGACGCTTCGCGTAGCGCTCGGTCGGAGAGGACTTAGCCATACCGGCAGGGCGCCAGCTTATGCTACGCCCTTGTAGGAGGGGCCTTGGTCGCGAACGAATCAGGCAATCAAGTTCAATTCGCGGGTAAGCCCACTCATCCGCAAAAGGGCTAAACCCAGGTCGTAGATCGGGCTTAAGCCCGACCAAGCGCTTCCCGGGAGGGACGCTCCCGCGCCCCCATGCCGAGCAAGCCACGGACATCGTCCATAACCACATACAGGCACGGCACGAAGAACAACAAAATGGCGGACGAAAACAGAATCCCAAACCCGAGCGACACCGCCATCGGGATCATGAACTGCGCCTGCACCGAGGTCTCGAAGATCATCGGCGCGAGCCCACCGAAGGTGGTCACGGTGGTGAGAAAGATAGGCCGAAACCGGCGCACGCCGGCCGCATGGGCCGCGGCCCACACGGACGCACCTTCGCCCATGCGTCGGTTGGCGTAGTCGATCATCACCAACGAACCGTTCACCACCACACCCCCCAGCGCGATGATGCCCATCACGCTGATCAGGCTCAGACCGTAGCCCATCACCAGGTGGCCCAGGATCGCACCGACCGCGCCGAACGGGATCGCCGCCATCACGATCAACGGCTGCACGTAGCTGCGAAACGGCAACGCCAACAGCGCATAGATGCCCAGCAAGGCCAGCGTCACGTTGGTGTAGAAGCTGTCGATCGCGTTGCGCATGGTCTCCTGCTGGCCCTCGAAGCTGTGCGCGAGCTGCGGGAAGTCGCGCTTCATCTGCGGCAGGATTTCGTTACGCACGGTCGCGAGCACGCGGTTGGTTTGCGCCGGAGGCGTGACGCTGGCCGTGACCTGGCCCATCCGCCGCCCGTCGCGACGGCTGATCCAGGTGAGCGCCTCGCCGCGCTCGATGGTCGCGACCTCCTCCAGGGGCACGTAATGGCCCTCGGGGGTGCGCAGCATGAATGAGGAGACGTCGGTGCGGCTGCTGCGCGCCGCCTCGGGCAGCTGCACCCGCACGGTGACCTCATTACTGCCGCGCAGCAGGCGGAAGGCCTCGGTACCGAACATGCCCGCACGTAGCTGATTGCCGATCATCGCGGGGTTGAGCCCCAGCGCGCTGCCGGCCTCGTTCACGCGGATGTTCCATTGCGGCTTGCCCTGCGAGAAGCCGTCGTCGACGTCGTCGACATGCTCCAACGCCGACACACGCTCGGCCAGTACCTCGCTGGCGCGGCGCAGGGTATCGACGTCCGGATGGCTCAGGCCCACCGTGAGCGACGGCCCACCGCCCGGACCGCCTCGATCGGAGTCGAAGCGCATCCACGCGAGCCCGTCGATGGTCCCAACCGCGTCGCGCCAACGGCTGACGAACTCGGCGGCGGTGATGGGCCGATCGTCGGCGGAGGTCAGATACGCGGTCACACGCGCCTCGGTCTCCGAGGCGGTGGAGAACAGCCCTTCGCTGAGCCCCTCGCCGCCAGACTCGTCGATCACGCGCTGGGCGGCCTCGGTCAGACGCGTGCGCACAGCCTCGAGCTCCTCTTCTGGCGTGCCGGGTGGCACGGCGGCGGTCACGCCGACCGAATCCGAAGCGATGCTGGGCATGAGGTTGAAGCCCATCTTGCCGCTCATCGGATACGCCAACGCAACGGCCAGCGCCACCAGGCAGACCGCGAGCGTGACGTAACGCCAGCGCATTGCCGCGGCCAGCGCCCGGCCATACATCTTCTGGCTGAAGTAGGTGAGCCCGGCCGCGCAACGTACCTGCACCCCATGCAGGAGCGCCAACGGCTCGTAGCCCGGATGGGATTCGTTGCGGCGACGCGCGTTTCGTTCTTTACCCGCACTGCCCGACCGCGAAGCGCTCGACGCCGGCGATGAATCCGGGGCCGAACCACCTTGGGTTCCCGGATTCGCTGCCTGATTCGAAGCGCCGTGATCCGGACGAGCGCCACCACTACCATCACCCGCATCGCCACGCGCCGCACCATCCGGGCTACGCCCCCGCCCCGACGTCGTCGCGAGCGGAGCGAAGCGATCCAGTGGCCGAACTCGAGACACGCGCATTGAGCTCGTCGCTGGATCGCCACGTCGCCTAGCGGCTCCTCGCGATGACTGCATTGAGTCACTTGAACCGGCGGACGGCCACTCGCCGTTCGACACACTTTCCGAGCTGCATCCTTTTGACGAGGTCATGGCGAGCGGAGCGAAGCGATCCAGTCCGTCTGCAGGCAATGGCGTAAACCTAGTCATCGACTTCGCCAGTGGACCGCCGCATCGCCCATCGGCTCCTCGCGATGACGGCGCCATTTGACGAGGATCCACTTCCGATGCCGCCTCGCCATCCGGGCTACGGCCGCTCCTTCCATGCGTGTATGCAAGGTGCGTCGGCAGGATCACCAACGCCTCGATCAACGAGATCGCGAACACGGCCGCTACGACCGCCGGGATCACTGCCCACAACTGCCCGAAATGCCCCGGGATCAGTGCCAGCGGCAGGAATGCCACGATGTTGGTCAGCACGCTGAAGAAGATCGGACCGGCGATGTCGCGCGCACCCTGGACCGCCGACTCCAACAGACCCATGCCACGGCTGCGGTACTCGTAGATGTTCTCGCCGGCGACGATGGCATCGTCGACCACGATGCCGAGCGCGATGATGAACGCGAACAGCGAGATCATGTTGATCGACACGCCCATGCCCGGCAGCAGCAGGAAGGCGCCTAGAAAGGCCGTGGGGATGCCCGCCGTGACCCAGAACGCGAGCTTGAGCTCCAGGAACAGACTCAGCACGACCAGCACCAGCAGCAGCCCGATGGCACCGTTGGTCAGCAACAGGTCCAGGCGTTCGTGATAGGTCTCGGAGCGGTCGTGGTGGATGGCCACGTCGAGCACGGAAGGTAGCGAGGCGCGGATCTCCGGCAATGCCTGGCGCACGGCCTGCGAGACGCCGATCGGCGTCTCGTCGCCCACGCGAAAAACATTGATTCCCACCGCCGGCTCGCCGTTGTACTCGGCGTGGCCACCGATCATGCGTGAGAAGGCCTCGTCGACGTCGGCGATGTCGGCCAGACGGACCAGCTCGCCGCTGGCCGAGCCTTCGATGACGATGTCGCGCAGCGCCTGCGCCTGCGTGCGGCGGGCGTCGATGTTCAGCAGGATGTCGCCGTTGGCCGTGCGCACGTTACCGCCGGATACATCGCGCGAGTTGCTGGCGACCGCCTGGCCAACCTCGCCCAGCGTCAGGCCGTATTCGCGTAGACGGGCCTCGTCGATCTCGATGTGGATCTCGTGCGTGCGCGCGCCGTTGACCGCCGCCTGCGTGACATTCGGCAGCTGCGCGACGCGGTCGCGTACCATCTCGGCCGCCGCACGCAGGGTGTGGTCCGGTGCCTGGCCGTGAACGAGGATGTCGAGCACGTCGCGGCGCCAGCCGCTGAAGTCGACGTTCGGATCCTCGGCCGCATCGGGAAAGGTGGCGATCCCGTTGACCGCGCGCTCGACCTCTTCGGCCACGTCCGCGACCTTGGCGCCGTCGATCAGCTCGAGCGTGATGCTGCCGCTGCCGATGTGCGCGGTCGAGCGCACGCGGGCAATGCCCTCGAGCCCACGCACCGACTCCTCCACCGGCAACACCACGCCCTGCTCGATCTGCTCCGGTGTCGCGCCCGGATAGGCGACGGACACGTTGATCGTGTCCTGCTCGAACTCGGGAAAGACTTCCTGCGTGATCCGCGTGCTCATGTAGAGCCCGCCGACGATCAGCGCCAGCATGATCAGGTTCGGCGCGACCCGATGGCTCACCAGCCAGCCGATCAACCCGCCCCCACGACCGCCGCCCGCGTCAGCCTTCATCGGCGCTCTCTTCCGGGCCGGTCTTGGCCTGGCGCACCGACCCCGGTTCGGACCGCAACGCCATGCCCGGCGCCGGCATCGCCAGGCGCGAGGTGATCAACCGATCGCCGGGATGCAGCCCGCCGGTGACCAGCGCGCGCTCGCCACCGCGATGGGCGATCTCCACCTCCCGGACCTCCAGCGTGCCGTCGGGTGCGAGCAACCAGGCCTCGCGATCGCCGCGCAGCCATCCGGAATCGAGCGCGTAGGACTTCGGCACCTGGGTGCTGGTGATCTCACCGCGCACGAACGCGCCCAGCAACGGCTGCGCGGCGCTCGCGCCGCCCACACCGGCCCGCCCGAGCGGGTCGTCGATGCGCACCAGCACGCGCGCCATGCGCCCTTCCTCGGCCAGATCGCCGCGCAGGCGACGAACCTCTCCGGCGAGTGCGGTCTTGCCGCCCTGCCCGTCGAGATGGATGCGGACGGACGAGCCCTCGCCGCCTCCGCGGGGAAAGTCGATCCACTTGAGCTGGCCCGCCGGTACAGCCAACTCCACCCACCACTGTTCCACACCAACCAGTGTGGCCAGCTCGGCGGACGCGCCGACCTCGGACCCCACGGCGACCTCGCGCTCGAGCACCAGTGCATCGAACGGGGCCCGGACGGTGGTCTGCTCGAGCGCGCGCTCGGCCTCGGCCACCGACACGCGCGCGGCTTCGACCGCGGCCTGCGCCCCCTTCATCTGCGGAACGCGCAGCATCAGCTCGCGTTCACGCTCATCCGCTGCCACCTCGCCGAGTTCGAGCGACTGCTCGGCCACGCGGCGCTGGCCCTGTTCCAGCGCCAGCTCGGATTCGGCTTGGGTGAGTTCGGTGCGGGCGCGCTGAAGCGCGAGTTCGTAGGGGTGGCGGTCGAGCTGCACCAGCGGATCGCCGGCCTCGAGCACGGCGCCGGGCGAGAAGCCCTCGGCCACTTCGGTGACGTAACCGCCGACCCGCGGACTCAGGGTGACCTGGCGCGTCGGCCGGATTTCGCCCCAGGCGGTCAGCGCCACGCGCCGCGCATTGGGCTCCATGCGCACGGTCTCGACCAGCGGCGCCGCGCGTTCGGGTGGCGGTGCCGCCGCTTCGGTAGGCGCCTCTTCAGCGATGTAGGTCCAGTAGGCAAAGCCGCCGCCCCCGGCGAGCACGGCCAGGGTCAGCGTCGCCTGCGCCAGGATGGCGCCGGCGGAGGGTCGTGGCGGGGCAGAGTCGGAGGCGCTAGCTGGCCCCCCGGCTTCGTTGTCGGTATTCATCGGCGGATGGCTCCGAAGCCCTAACCGCGGGGCCATCCCAGGCGCCGGCGAGCGTACGAGAAAGAGTGACCCGGTCCAGGATCAGGGCCCAGCGCGCGTTCAATAAATCGCGCTCGGCCTGCTGCAGGCTGGAGACCGCCGTGAGTACATCCAGATAGGGAACGGCGCCGTTGCGATAGCGCGAGCGCAGCAGCTCGCTGGCGCGCTCGGCATCGCGCAACCGCGCCTCGAGGCGTTCCAGTCGCCGCCGGCCGTAATGCTCGGCCGCCAGCGCGGTCTCGACCTCGGCCAGCGCATCGAGCGCAGTCTGGGCGTACTCGTTGAACGCCACGGCGCGCTGCGCGCGGGCCCGGTCGGCCTGCGCGGCTAATTCTCCACCGCGGAAGAGCGGGACGGAAAGGTTGGCCGCCAGAGTCGTGAGCCAGTTATCGAAAACCGCGCCAGGGCGCTGCGCAGTTCCTTGACTAGACAATGAAAGATCGATGCGCGGATAGCGCTCGGTGATCGCCGCGGCCATTTGGGCATCGGCCGAACGCACCCGCAACCAGGCCGCCTGCAGGTCCGGCCGCCGCTGCAGCCACTCGGCCGGCACGCCCGTCTCCGGCAGCGGCGGCACCTCCGCCAGCGCTGCTCCGGCCGACTCGGCCGGCGGGAGTTCCAGCGCCTGCGGCGGCTTGCCCAGCAGCGCCGCCAGCGTGTTGTGCAGACGCTCGAGCTCGCCCCGGGCGGACTCGAGCTGGGCCTGAATTCCGGAGATCGCCTCGCGCTGGCGCAGCACCGCATCGCGATGCGCCTGGCCATTGCGGTACTGCGTCTCGACCAGCGAGGCCACGCGGCGGCTGGTCTCGAGCTGATCCTGCAGCAGCGACACCGCCATCTGCTGACGGCGGAAGGTGTAGTACGCGGTCGCCGTATCGGCCGTCAGCGTGACCGCCGCCGCGCGCAGATCCGCAGCGGTCGCCTCGGCATCCAGCCGCGACGCCTCGGACCGAGACTCGATCCGGCCCCACAAATCGACCTCGTAACTGGCCGTCGCCCCAGCGGAGTAGCTCTCCTGCGAATCGCCGCCGTCGCGCACGCTCTGCCCGCCCACGGAGGCATCCAGCCGCGGCAGCTGGGCCGCGCCCTGCCCCTCGGCCATCGCCCGCGCCGCACGCAGCCGCGCCCGCGCCGCCGCCAGGCTGAAGCTGCCGCCCAGCGCCTCCTCGACTACGCTATCGAGCCGCGGATCCTCGAAGTGCCGCCACCACTGCTCCGGCAACGGCGCCTCACCAGAGCGCGCGAACGCCTCCGGCATGGGCACATCGGCGATCTCGGGCGCCGGCGGCGCGCTCGTGGCGCACGCCGACAACAGAGCGGCCGCGATCAGGCCACCCACGACCGCGCCCGAGCGACGCCCCGCGCGGAGTACCAATAAAACCATGAAGTCCTCGAAGGTATAACGAGGCGGAATTCACATGCCCGGACAATCACCGGGCGGCATAAAGCGAATCACTAAAGGCCAATAAGATAACGCGCTGACGCCACGGCGACCATTGTGCGAAACCTGCAGCTAGGAGTCCTCGAACCGGGAACGACGAGATGCGCGTTTGGTCACACAATGAGTTTTGACGGATAGCACCCGACGGACTAATCACAAGTAAAGGAGCATTGCTGTCCAGCAGCTCGCCTCGGGGGTCCAAGGCGAGCCACGAAGACGACACCAACGACAGGGAGCGTTCCATGATCGACGCCCAGCGAATCGCACTACTGCGGGAAGAATTCGGCTACCACGCGGACGTCGCCTTTGCGACCGCCGAGAACGGCACCTGCAAACACGGCACCGAAAGTTCGAGGTCTTTGAACTCAGACCACTTGGCCGATCGATCCGCCGGCACGCGCGAAGCAAGCGAAAGCGATTTTGTGTTCACCTAACTCCGGCCGTTGGTACCGGTAACGACCGCTGAAGGCGTCGACGGCCGATCGTCGCGCGAGCCGGCTGGACGGTGAAACCGCTGCTATCCGCCGCTCTCATTTTGTGAGCGGAGCAACGTATCGACTTGCTCGCGTAACGTCGGCAAGTCTCGATCGACGGTAAGCGAGACCATCGCCTCGTCGATGACGGTGTATCCGTGGATGAGGATGTTGCGCAGGCCGATCGCCTCACGGCAATGCGGGATCGCTTCCCCCCACTCCGGCGCGAGCTTGGTGAGCTGATTCAGCGCCTCGCCGATCATCTCGAGCTCCCGCACGACTGCCGAGCGGCAGCATAGGGTTGTTGTGATATTCCCCCGCAGAAGCGCCGTCGATGAACTGTGCGACCGCATCCGCGCTCTCGCGCACATCCCTAGGGAAGGTCTGATCAATCCTTTGCCGCCGCGTTATGGCTCCCGACTGCGCTCGATCGCTGCTCGAACATACGGGTTGCGAACGCTGTGCTGAGTGAGCAAGTCCACCGGCCGGGCAAGCACACTACCCCTGGGCCAGTCTTCTCTTTGTTAGCGCACGGGCCGTTGAAGCCGCGATTACCTCCGCGAGCCGGGCGCTCCGCTCAAAGGCGAACCTCGATCCGCACGCTCGCCTGAGGGTCGTCTCTTGCTCTTTCTGGGGTCATTCCCCACGCGCAAATGCGTGAGTGACCCGATAACACCCGACCGTGAAGCTGCGTAAAGTACATATCCACGCGGCAGGGATCGCCGCTAGCCCGGGAGCCCGGAGGGCTCATCTCCGCAGGGAGGCGGACCGGGAGTACTCCAAAACCGCCGGGTACCACGCGTGCCCGGCGGTTTTTGTTTGCGCATCCGTCGGCCGTGGAAGCTATTGCTGTTGCTGGGGGCGTTTCCGACCCCACGATGCGTAAGCCTTCCGATACCGGCCGGCCCCCATACTGCGTAGAGTGCATACCTACGCGGCAGGGATCGCCGCTAGCCCGGGAGCCGGAGGGCTCGTTCTCCGCAAGGACGCGGACCGGGAGTATATCGAAACCGCCGGGTACCCCGCGTGCCCGGCGGTTCTTGTTTGGGCGAACTATCGAGAAATCCTCGGTAGTTGCCGACTCGCGCCACGCATTCGGAGTCAATCCGTGGACCAGTCTCGACACATCGCCACGTCGCCTCCAGACGTTCGCGTTGACATTGCTCACACATGTCGATAGCCGAGTGCTGCCGATTACGGATAAGCGCGCGTGTGCCCGTTATGCCAGCTATAAGGAGTAGGTCGGGCTTTTAGCCCGACGAACCCCGGTACTTGGTTCGGTCGGGCTGAAGCCCGACCTACAACCATGACCTACTGACGAGGTTGCGTTGCCCGCAACGAGCGGACCCGATAGCCGAACGAGATCACGGCGTCGAGATTGTAATCCTCGACCCGGTAGTTCTAACCGTTCGCGCCAGTTGTTGCAATTTTTGCAACAACTGAATCGGAGTCTAGCTCGCCGTCTTTGAAGTCATTGCGCAAATGCCGACAGATGACGGACTTGTCGCGCCCAAACAGACCATCTGCCCTGAGTGGCCAGAGCGTCCCCTTCTCCAGGCGCACCTCGACCTGCTTTTCGTCCATCTCGAAGATGGCGATCTCGTTCATCGGTGCTCCCTGCCGCCGATTCGGGCCGGTCTGAACTCGCCACTACGCCACCGTGGGCGCGAGCAGGCACCGCGTCAGATATCTGTGCCCGAAACGCCAGGCGCCCAGTTGCGCACGAGAGCCATGCCCACGTAGTCACCCCTCGCCGGGCCTTTGAAGACCCATTTCGATGCCAGTCCAGGTACTCAGCGTTTGGCTTGAATTCGGGGCTTTGGGGCAGCAGAAGACTCGCTCCTTGATACGCCAGAAGACGAGACTGAATTTCGGAGCTACC
>JBBEEB010000145.1:9278-10130 GCA_040880995.1 Halofilum sp. (in: g-proteobacteria) | reverse complement strand
CGCCACGATGCCTCGACGAGAAACATCGACGAACTTACGTTAAGGGACACTAGTGTGCGGACGCGTAATAATGCCGTGTGTCGCAGGTTTCGGCTCGACGGTTCGCGGGCAAGCCCCTTCCTGCAAGCGACACGCCCTGTAGGAGCGGCCTTGGCCGCGGGCAACCCGGCTTGATGAATGACGTACGACGTCATCCCCGGTTCTGGGGCCGCCATCCGGCGAAATGGAGGGCTCGCTATGAGCCCGTGCATTTTCGGGTCCTGGTGCTACATCCGGTTTGGTTGGTGTCGCCGGGCCATGACGCGAGCGTCGGCCCACCGACAATGATGTCGCGGATTTGTGCAGCCGAGGCGCATGGCCCGCTAGCTCGCCGCGGCGAAGCCGAACTCGAAGGTTCGCGCAGGGTGGTCGGGCGCTGCCAGCTCCAGCGTCACCCGGATGGGCAGTCCGGGCTCCATACGCGCCTCGGGGTCATGCGCCTCGAGGTATTCCTCGGGACGGAAACTACGCCGGCTCAGGGTGCGCCCGCGGCGATCGCCCAACCCCACGGTGAATGCCGGATAGGGCTGGGCGAAGCTCGCCTTGTTGACGATGGTCGCATCGATCAAGAGCGCGTCGTCGCGCGTTGGATGCCGATACACGTCACGGTGCAGCAGCTCGACCCGGTCGAGCGCGCGCAGCGGTGCGAGCGTGCACCCGGCCAGCTCGCACATCGGTTCCAGCACGGGGCGGAGTGCGGGCTCCTGGGCGAACACCGCGCGTTGGGCGAACAGTAACTGCCCGCAGAGGACGCCCATCAGCAGCAGGTTGGCCGCGATCCACCCCCCGAGGGCGGCCCCCGCACCGCGCCCC
>JBBEEB010000145.1:0-9268 GCA_040880995.1 Halofilum sp. (in: g-proteobacteria) | reverse complement strand
GAACGGCGCGCGCGAACCGGCGTACTGCTGCCGAGATCCGACAGCAACACGCCGCTCACCGTCCCCGCCGGCGGCTCGCCGAGATTCAGGCCCGGCTGCTCGCCGCGTCGGGGACCTTCATGTTCGCCGGCGTCGGCGTCCAACGGCAGTTCTTTTTGCAGGCGCGCGCGGGCGTCGAACGCCGTGCGGCATTGGCTGCAGCGGACGCGCCCGCCGGCGGCCTCGATCTGCGCCGGCGCGATGCGGAACACCGTGTGGCAATGCGGGCATTGCGTGTTCATGGGGCTCCGAAATGAGCGAATACGGACTGCTTAATGGGCTCTGACCGGACGAGCGGCGGGAAAACGGCTCTCCTAGGTTTCCCGGCGGTGGCCGGTCACCAACGACCAGCCCTCGCGCTCGGCCGCTATGTCGACGGTGTACGCCTCGCGGTAGGCGGCCATGACCGACTCGGCCTGGTCCGACAGGATGCCCGCCAGGACGAGGCGGCCGCCGGCTGGCTGGCATGCGGCGAGGCGGTCGCTGACTTCGATCAGCGGGCCGGCGAGGACGTTGGCGAGCACCAGATCGGCGTCGTCGATCAGAGTCTCTTCGTCCGCGGTCTCCACCCGGGCGGCGACGCCGTTCTTCTCCGCGTTCGCCATCGTGGCCTCAAGTGCCTGCGGGTCGATGTCGACTGCGTGCGCATGGGCTGCGCCCAGGCGCAGGGCGGCGACGGCCAGAATGCCGGAGCCGCAGCCGTAGTCGAGCACGCGCAGCCCGGTTAGGTCGTGCGCCGCGAGCCACTCCAGGCACAGCGCCGTGGTGGCGTGGGTGCCGGTGCCGAAGGCGAGTCCGGGATCGAGCCGCAGGACGGTACCGTCCGGGTCGTCCACGGTCGCGTCCTCGGGCGCGACCCACAGGTGGTCGCCAAAGCGCAACGGTGCCCAATCGTCCATCCAGGCGCGGGTCCATTCACGGTCCGGCACCTGCTCGAACTCGGGTTCGGCACCGATCTCGTCGTCGAGTCCGGCCAGCGCGGCGAGTATCGATTCATGCGCGTGGTCGTCCTCGAACAGGCCCACCACCCGAGTGGCATCCCACAGCGGGACCTCGCCCGGCGCCGGCTCGAAGATGCGGCTGTCGTCGGCGCCCTCGAGCGTGACCGACACCGCGCCCGCCTCGGTGAGCGCCTCTTCAATGGCGGGCGCGCTGTCGGCTGAGGTGGCGAGCTTGACTTGAAGCCAGGGCATCAGGGGCGCCGCCCCGGCGAAAGCATCGGAGTGACGGCTACGCGCACGCGGGAGGCCGCTCGCTCAAAGGCCAAGCTTCTTCTCGAGATAATGGATGTCCGTGCCGCCCTGCACGAAGGCGGCATCGGCCAGGATGTCGCGATGCAGGTCGATATTGGTCTTGATGCCTTCGATCACGAACTCCGACAGGGCCCCGCGTGTACGCGTGATCGCCGCATTGCGGGTCTCGTCGTGGCAGATCAGCTTGCCGATCATCGAGTCGTAGTGCGGCGGTACGGCGTAGCCGGAGTACACATGCGAGTCCATGCGTACGCCCGGTCCGCCCGGTGGATGGTAGAAGGAGACTGTCCCCGGGGAGGGCGCGAAGGTGCGCGCGTCCTCGGCGTTGATGCGGCACTCGATGGCGTGGCCGCGAATCTCGAGATCCTTCTGCCGCAGTGAAAGCGGCTCGCCCGAGGCGATGCGCAGCTGTTCGCGCACGATGTCCACACCCGTGACCATCTCCGTCACGGGGTGCTCGACCTGCACGCGCGTGTTCATTTCGATGAAGTAGAACTCGCCGTTCTCGTACAGGAACTCGAAGGTGCCGGCGCCGCGATAGCCGATCTTGCGGCAGGCCTCGGCGCAGCGCTTGCCGATCTTCTCGCGCTGCTTGTCGGTGATGCCCGGCGCCGGCGCCTCTTCGACCACCTTCTGGTTGCGGCGTTGCATGGAGCAGTCGCGCTCGGCCAGGTGAATCGCGTCGCCGTGCTCGTCCGCCAGTACCTGGAACTCAATGTGGCGCGGGTTCGACAGGTACTTCTCCATGTACACCTCGGGGTTGCCGAAGGCGTTGGCCGCTTCCGTGCGCGTCAGTGTGACGGCGCTGGCCAGCGCGGCCTCGCTGTGGACCACGCGCATGCCGCGGCCACCGCCGCCGCCCGAGGCCTTGATCATGACCGGATACCCGATCTGTGCGGCGATGCGGGCGCACTCGCCCGCGTCTTCCGGCAGTGGGCCGTCGGATCCGGGCACGCAGGGCACGCCGGCTTCCTGCATTTCGCGGATGGCGCTGACCTTGTCGCCCATGATCCGAATCACCCCCGACGGCGGGCCGACGAACTTGAAGCCGCTCGACTCCACGCGCTCGGCGAAGTCGGCGTTCTCCGACAGGAAGCCGTAGCCGGGGTGGATGGCGACGGCGTCCGTGACTTCGGCCGCGGAGATGAGCGCGGGGATGTTCAGGTAGCTGTCGGCCGAATTGGGCGGGCCGATGCAGACGCTCTCATCGGCCAGGCGCACATGCTTGAGGTCTCGGTCCACGCTGGAATGGACGGCGACGGTACGGATGCCGAGCTCGCGGCAGGCGCGGAGAATGCGCAGCGCGATCTCGCCTCGGTTGGCGATGACGACCTTATCGATCATGGCCGCGGGCTACTCAATGACCATGAGTGGCTCGCCGAACTCAACCGGCGTGCCGTTCTCGACCAGGACGGCCTTCACCGTCCCGCTGACCTCAGCCTCAATCTGGTTGAGGATCTTCATGGCCTCGATGATGCACACGGTGTCGCCCACCTGCACGCTCTGGCCTTCCTCGACGAATGACGGCGAGCCGGGCGCGGAGGCGCGATAAAACGTCCCCACCATGGGCGATTCGACGACGTGACCGGAGGGCAGGCCGCCCTTGTCCGCGGCCGCCTCGTCTTCGGCGCCGCCGGACGGGGCTGGCGGTGCGGCCGGAGCCGGTGCGGGTGCCGCGACCGGAGCGCTGGCCACTGCGTGGCTGCCGTGGCGCGAAATGCGGACGGATTCTTCCCCCTCGTGGATCTCGAGCTCGGAGATCCCCGATTCTTCGAGCAATTCGATTAGCTTTTTGACTTTTCGGATGTCCATGTCGGGCCCGTTGGGTTCGTTATCGGTGTGTGGGTCTGCCGCACGCCGCTTCAGGCGCGCTCGTCGAGCGCCGCCAGCGCCGCTTCCAGGGCCAGATCGTAGCCGAGGGCGCCGAGGCCGCAGATGACCCCCGCGGCGACATCGGAGAAATACGAATGCCGTCGAAACGACTCGCGCGCGTGTACGTTCGACAAATGCACCTCGACAAAGGGGATGGCCGTGGCCAGCAGGGCGTCTCGCAGGGCGATACTGCTATGCGTCAGCGCCGCGGGATTGATGATGATGAAACCGGTGGACTCGCTTCCGGCCCGTTGCACGCGGTCGACGAGTTCGTGCTCGGCGTTGGACTGGAAGGAGGCCAGCTCGCGGCCGGCACGGCCGGCGCGCTCCGCGAGGCGCTGGTCGATCTCGGCAAGCGAGGTATTGCCGTACTGGTCCGGCTCGCGGGTACCGAGGAGATTCAGGTTCGGGCCGTGGAGTACGAGGAGGTCCGCCATGTCGCGGGGTCGCCGTCGCCGAGAGCGGGCCAAGTCTGCCCCAATTGCGGGGTTTTGTCCAAATCGCCCCCAATCCCCGCTCGTTTAGCGAAGATGGGTCCCGCGCGGGGTTGTGACCGAGGTCACAAAAACGGTTCGACCAGCTCGATCATTTGTGCGTGGGTCAGGGCGCCCAGGTGGGTCTCGCGGATCACGCCGTCGCGGTCGACGAGCACGGTGTACGGGAGCACGCCCCGGGCATTGCCGTAGTCGCTGCCGATGTCGAAGGCGTCGCGGCCGCCGACCATCAGCGGGTAGTTGATGTCATGCTCGGCGGCGAACTCGCGCACCGGCTCGGCGTCGTCGAGTGCGACGCCCACGACCTGTAGCCCGCGTTCGCCGAGCGCCGCCTGCGTCTCGACCAGCGCGGGGACTTCCCGCACACAGGGCGCGCACCAGGTCGCCCAGAAATTGATCAGGACCACGTCGCCATCGAACTCGCCGATGGAGCGCTCACTGCCGTCTGGCGCGGGCAGCGTGAACCCCGGCCGCGGCTCGCCGATTACTTCCTGCTCCGGCTCCCCGGCAGGCGTAGTCGCCGGCGTCTCGGGCGCTTGTTGCAACCAGAGATTGACGGCCAGCCCGGCGGCGAGCCCCGCGAGGGCGGCGGCGACCACCAGGAGCCACACGGGGCGATTCACGAGTCGATCCCTGGCAGCGCGCGTGCGATCCGATGGGCGAAGGGATCGGGCCCTTCGAAGCCCACCAGACGATGACCGCGGCGCTCGACGCCGTCCGCCCCGAAGAACAGTACGGCCGGCGGCCCGAACAGATCGAAGCGCTCTAGCAGCGCCTGATCGCCGGCATCGTTCGCGGTCACGTCGGCGCGCAGCAGCATGGCGCCCTCCAGTGCGCTCTGTACGGGGGCGGCGGGGAAGGTGAACGCCTCCAGCTCCTTACAGGCGACGCACCAGTCGGCATACACGTCGAGCACGGCCGGACGCCCCGTGCGCCGCGCCTCGGACAAGGCCGCTTGCAGGCCCTCGGCGCCGTCGACCGTGCGGAAGTCGCGTGCCGGCGCACTGGGATTGCTGTCCGTGGCGACCACGCCCTGCAGTGGACGCAGCAGGCTTTGTCCGCCGCCGGCCGCGCCCACCAGCAGCAGCGCGCCGTAGAGCGCGAGTACGGCGCCGACGCCCTTCCAAACCCGCGGCCACCCGGCCGCGGCGGCCGAGAGCGCGCCCATCTGTACGCCGGTGACGATCAGCAACACGGCCCACAGCGTCATCTCCACTGGCGTCGGCACGACGCGGCCGATCAGCCAGACCGCCACGGCCAGCAACAGGATGCCAAAGGCCTGGCGGATGGTCTCCATCCACGGCCCGGAACGTGGCAGCCAGTGTCCGGCGGCAGTGCCCGCGGCGATCAGGGGAACGCCCATGCCGAGGCCGAGGGCGAACAAGGCCACGCCGCCGGTGACCGGATCGCCCGTATCGGCGATATAGAGCAGCGCCCCGATCAGCGGTGGTGTCACACAGGGGCCGACAATGATCGCGGACAGCGCGCCCAGCGCGAGCGCCCCGGATACGGTGCCGCCGAGTCGGCGGGTGCGCTGTTCGATGGCGCCCCGCAGCCCCGCTGGCACCTGCAGGTCGAACAGACCGAACATGGCCGCGGCGAGCAACACGAACAGTCCGGCGAATAGTCCCAGGATCAGCGGCTGCTGGAACCAGGGTTGAATGGAGGCGCCGGTGAGGCCGACGACGACGCCCACGCCGGCGTAGGTGATCGCCATGGCCAGCACGAACACCACGGACAGCCCGGCGGCGCGGCGCGCCTGGCCTGGTTCGGCGCTCTGCTGGCGCCCGGCGACGAGGCCCGAGAGGATCGGGATCATGGGCAGGACGCACGGCGTGAAGGTCAGCAGCAGCCCGAAGCCGACGAATGCGAGCGCCGTCCACCACAGCCCCTGGTCGGCCAGCGCGGCCGCGATGCGGCCTTGTTCGCTGCCGCTCGCGGTCTGGTCGGTGTTCGAGGTTTCGATGCCGGCGCCCGGCTCAGCCATCGAGGACAGCGCCAGCGTCTTCTCGATCGGCGGGTAGCACACCCCGAGCGGCTCGTTGCAGCCCTGATACGTGATGGCCAGTCGCGCGTCGTCGGGCACCTCGCCCTGGAGGGGCAGGCGGACGCTGGCGTCCTGGTAGTAGACCGCCGTTTGCCCGAAGAATGGGTCGTCTTTCTCGGTAGCCGGAGCAAAGCGCGGTTCGCCCAGCGAGGCGTCGCCGGCGTCGACCAGCTCGAACTCGCTACGGTCGCGGTAGAGGTAGTAGTCCTCTGCGACCGACCAATGCAGCACGATGGTCTCGTCCGCCTGGCGCTCGGCGCCGAGCATGAAGGCCTCGTCCGCGGGCAGCAGCTCGTCCGGATTGGCCCCGCTGGTGCCGCTGCCCTGCAGCGGGCTCGCCGCCGCCGAGGTGACGAGAGCGGCCGCAAGCAGGAGGCCCGTCAGAACGTAGCGGGCGCATCCCGCGCATGCGCCGGACGCCGGATGGTTCGGACGCGTCCCGGGTATGCGCCTCAGCACTGACTGGCCTCGTCGATCCAGCGTAGAAACTCGGGCAATCCGTGGGTGACGGGCACGGCCACGATCTCCGGCAGGTCGTAGGGGTGCTCGGCGCGCAGCCGTTGCTCGAGCGCGGGGTACGCGCGCGCGGTCGTCTTGGCCACCAGCATCACTTCCGACTCCTCCTGTACCGACGCGTCGGCGGTGTCGCCCGCGTCGGGCTCCCAGCGGAACACGGAGGTCACCGGCGGCAGGATGTTCACGCAGGCGGCCACACGGGCCTCGACCAGGCTGGAGGCCAGGCTACGGGCGGTGGCGTGATCGCCGACGGTGGAGAATACGAGCAGCGGTTGGCGCTCTTCGCTCATTGGGTCTTCCCGGGGGGGTTCCGAGCCGGGCGATTCTACCAAATCCCCATCGGTGCCGTGGGCCGACCGTTGCAGTGGGCAGGCCGGGGATGGCGGCGTCGCACCCGGGCGGTTTCCTGGCTGCGGTTGAAAGTGCGGCCTTGCGCCCCAACATTTCGCGCGTCGTGCGCCTTGAGGACGCTGCCTTGCACTACTTCATTCTGTTGTTCCTGGTCGTTCCGCTGGTCGAGATCTACCTGCTGATCGAGATCGGCCAGGTGATCGGGGCTTTGCCGACCGTCGGCTTGTGCGTGCTGACGGCGGTGCTTGGCGGTGTGCTGCTGCGCTACCAGGGGCTCCAGGTCATGTTCCGCGCGCAGGCCAGCATCGCGCGCCAGGAGGTCCCCGCGCTCGAGATGTTCGAGGGCGTGGCGCTGGCGGCCGGCGGTGTGTTCCTGCTCACGCCCGGCTTCGCCACCGACGTGCTGGGCTTCATTTGCCTGGTGCCCTGGACGCGGCGTGCGATGGTGCGCGCGCTGATCCGGCGCCTGAGCGGGGGTGGCGGCCCGCCGAGCCAGGGCGGTCGTCATACCACGATCGAGGGCGATTACCGGCGCCGCGACTGGCACTGAATCGCGCCATCTCGCGGAATGGGCCGCTAGGCCCTTGAAATCCGCGAGTTGGTCGCTATTATTGGCACTCACCTGATGGGAGTGCTAACAGCTTCCGTAGGATCCTGATAGTACGGGTCTTATCAATAAGGAGAAGGGCTTCATGAATATCCGTCCATTGCACGATCGCGTGGTCATCAAGCGCGTGGAAGAAGAGCGCACGAGCTCCGGCGGCATTGTCATCCCCGACACTGCGGCGGAGAAGCCGCAGCGCGGCGAGGTCGTTGCGGTCGGCAAGGGCAAGCCCACCGATGACGGCGGCGTGCGCGCGCCCGAGGTCAAAGTGGGTGACAAGGTTCTGTTCGGCAAGTACGCCGGCACCGAAATCAAGGTCGAGGACGAGGACTGCCTCGTCATGCGCGAAGACGACATCGTCGCGGTGTTCGAGAGCTAAGGCGCCTGTCCGACATTCGGTGTACTGATCAGTCAGATCAACTAGTTAGAGGATTCCAAACATGGCAGCAAAAGAAATCCGTTTCGGCAACGATGCGCGCTATCGCATGCAGCGCGGTGTCGATACGCTGGCCAACGCCGTCAAGGTGACGCTCGGGCCGCGCGGCCGCAACGTCGTACTGGAGAAGTCCTTCGGTTCGCCCAATAGCACCAAGGACGGCGTCTCGGTCGCCAAAGAGATCGAGCTCGAAGACAAGTTCGAGAACATGGGCGTGCAGATGGTCAAGGAAGTCGCCTCGCAGACCTCGGAAGAGGCCGGTGACGGCACGACCACGGCCACGGTGCTCGCCCAGTCGATGATCCATGAGGGCATGAAGGCGGTCACCGCCGGCATGAACCCGATGGACCTCAAGCGCGGCATCGATAAGGCGGTCAAGGCTGCCGTCGCTGCGCTCGCCGACCTCTCCAAGCCCTGCAACGACTCCAAGGCGATCGCCCAGGTCGGCGCCATCTCCGCCAACAGCGACCATGAAGTCGGCAAGCTGATCGCCGACGCCATGGAGAAGGTGGGTCAGGAAGGCGTGATCACGGTTGAGGAAGGCTCCGGGCTCGAGAATGAGCTCGAGGTAGTCGAGGGCATGCAGTTCGACCGCGGCTACCAGAGCCCCTACTTCGTGACCGACAACCAGGCCATGCAGGCCGACCTCGAGAATCCCTACATCCTCATCCACGACAAGAAGATCTCGAACATCCGCGATCTCCTGCCCGTGCTCGAGGCGGTTTCCAAGGAGAGCCGGCCGCTACTGATCGTCTCCGAGGAAGTCGAGGGCGAGGCGCTGGCCACCCTGGTGGTCAACAACATCCGCGGCATCGTGAAGGTCTGCGCGGTCAAGGCGCCGGGCTTCGGCGACCGTCGTAAGGCCATGCTGCAGGATCTGGCGGTGCTGACCGGCGGCCAGGTGATCTCCGACGAGGTCGGCATGAAGCTCGAGAACACCACCATCGAGCATCTCGGCCGCGCCTCGAAGGCCTCGATCGACAAGGACAACACCACCATCGTCGGCGGCGCTGGCGCCAAGGCCGATATCGACGCGCGTGTCACGCAGATCAAGCAGCAGGCCGAGGATTCCACCTCGGATTACGACAAGGAGAAGCTGCAGGAGCGCTTGGCCAAGCTGGCCGGCGGCGTGGCCGTCATCAAGGTCGGTGCGGGCACCGAGGTCGAGATGAAGGAGAAGAAGGACCGCGTCGACGACGCGCTGCACGCAACGCGCGCGGCCGTCGAGGAAGGCGTGGTTCCGGGCGGCGGTGTCGCCCTGGTGCGTGCGCTCAAGGGCCTCGAGGGCGTCAAGGGCGACAACCACGACCAGGATATGGGCGTGGGCATCGTTCGCCGCGCGCTCGAGGAACCGCTGCGCCAGATCGTGCAGAACGCCGGTGGCGAGGCGTCGGTGGTACTCGCGAAGGTCCGCGAGGGCGAGGGCAACTTCGGCTACAACGCGGCCACCGAGTCCTATGGCGACATGATCGAGGCGGGTATTCTCGACCCGACCAAGGTCTCGCGTACGGCGCTGCAGAACGCGGCTTCGATCTCGGGCGTGATGATCACGACCGAGGCGATGATCGCCGACTTGCCGAAGGATGACGAAGGCGGTGGCGCCGGTGCCGACATGGGTGGCATGGGCGGTATGGGAGGCATGGGCGGCATGATGTA
>JBBEEB010000144.1:8647-10147 GCA_040880995.1 Halofilum sp. (in: g-proteobacteria) | reverse complement strand
GCAGGTGCGCTACGCGTTAAAGGTAACCTCGCCGAGTTCGGAGATGTCATAACCGCCCATCGCAGCCGTACGAGCACGGAATCGCGCCGTACGCGCGAACGCGAGCAATTGCTGGAATGCCGGCTCGAAGTAGCTGCGCCGGCGCAGGGCGAGATCGAACGCCTCTTCCTGCAACGGGATGAAGTCAAGGCCGTAACGGCGCGCGGCGGCCTCCACGGCCATGCCTGCGTCCGCTTCGCCCGCGCGAACATCCTGGGCCAGATTGTCCTCGCTCAACGACGCATGCCCGGCAAAGCGCAGAAGCGCGGGATCGACCCGCTCACCCTCAAGCGACCATTGGAACAGGCCGGACGCAGCGGCCTGCGGTTGACGATAGGCCACCACGGCCCCGGCGGTGGCCAAGTCGGCTAGCGAACGAATCCCCAGCGGATTGCCGGGCGCGAGCACCAGGCCCTGAGCGCGACGCGCCCAGCGGACCATGACCAGATCCGGTATCCCCGTGAGCCCCAGGTGCACTGGATCGTTGTAGCGCCCCGTCGCGGGATCGAGCACATGCAAACCCGCGACCATGGCGTCGCGCTTCAACAGGCGTTGCACTCCATCTCCGCTGCCGCGGCACAACGTGGCCAGCTCGCCACCACTTTCAGTGAGCACCCAATCGAGCAACGGGTCCTGACTACCGGCGAACACCGCGAGGATCGGACGAGCCCGCTCGTCGGCTTCCTGGTGGCCACTCGCCCACTGGTCAATGAGCCCACGCGGAAACAGGAGCTTGCCGGCGACGCGGGTCGAGGGGATGGCGCGTTGACGCGTCAGCTCGTAGATCTTGCGCTCGCGCAGCCCGAGATAGACCGCCACCTCCGCCGTCGTCAGCAGGGTCGGCCACTCATTAGGCGCTTTCGTTTGTTCCTTTATGCACACTTTACGCACCAGCCTGCCATTACGCGGAAATCGCGCTTAGGATGCGCGTCGATCGTAGCCGACTGAGATACGCATGCCCAGCAACCCCTTTGGGGCCGCCCTCGAGCTGATCCTCGGGATGGACGAGACCCTGATCGGCATCCTGCTGCTGTCACTGCAGGTGTCGTTGAGCGCGGTGGCCATTGCCTCGGTACTGGCCTTGCCGCTGGGCGCCCTCATCGCCCTATGGCAGTTCCGCGGCCGCGGTGCGGTGATTGTGGCGCTGAACGCACTCATGGGCCTGCCGCCGGTGGTGGCGGGCCTGATGGTCTACCTGCTGCTGTCGCGCGCGGGCCCGCTCGGCGAGCTGGGGCTGTTGTTCACGCCATCGGCGATGATCATCGCCCAGGTGGTTCTCATCCTGCCCATTGTGGCCGCGCTCTCGCGCCAGGTGGTCGAGGACCTCTGGCAGGAATATCGGGAGCAACTGCAGTCGTTCGGCGTCTCGCGCCTCCAGGCCGTCCCGACGCTCCTCTGGGACGGTCGCTTCAGCCTGATCACGGGCGTGCTGGCGGGCTTCGGGCGCGCCAGCGCCGAGGT
>JBBEEB010000144.1:3147-8547 GCA_040880995.1 Halofilum sp. (in: g-proteobacteria) | reverse complement strand
GTCCGCTGGTCGAGCGGTGCGAGCGCCGAAGCGATCCGGCAGCGCCAGGCCATGGTCTTCCAGCGCCCCGTCATGCTGCGGCGCTCGGCCACGGCGAACGTGCGCTATGCGCTCGCGGTTCAGGGGGTACCACATGCCGAACGCCCCAAGCGCGCGGACGAAGCCATCGAGCGATTCGGCCTTGCCCGGATCGCCCATCGACCGGCACGCGTGCTCTCCGGCGGAGAGCAACAGAGGCTGGCACTGGCCCGCGCCTGGGCTCTACGCCCCGAGGTGCTGTTCATGGACGAGCCGACGTCCGCGCTCGATCCGGCCGCCATCAAGGCGGTCGAGGAAGCGGTCGAGGCATTTCACGCAGCCGGCACGCGCATCGTCATGAGCACCCACGATATCGGCCAGGCTCGGCGCCTGGCGGACGAGGTGGTCTTCCTGGTGAACGGCCGCCTGATCGAGCACGCGCCTGCGGAGATCTTTTTCGAGCACCCCGCAAGCCGCGAGGCCACCGCGTTCATCCAGGGAGAACTCGTCTGGTAATCCCGGCCGCGCGGCTTACGTTGTTTTTTGAAGTCATGAAGAGGTCGACGGAATGAAAAGATTTCTGATCACGATTACAACGGCGATTGCGCTGGCTTGCGCAGCGGCAACGGTCCAGGCCGACAGCGAGCGTCACATCACGCTGGCGTCGACGACTTCAACCGAGGCCTCCGGCCTGTTTGGGCACATCGTGCCTCAGTTCCAGGAGAGTACGGGGATCGACGTGCAGGTGGTCGCAGTGGGTACCGGTCAAGCCTTCGAGATCGGACGTCGCGGCGATGCCGACATCGTGCTGGTGCACGACACGACCGGTGAGAAGCAGTTCGTCGAGAACGGCTACGGCTCTGAGCGCCAGGACATCATGTACAACGATTTCGTCGTGATCGGCCCCGAGGAAGACCCCGCGGGCGTTGCCGAAGCGGATAGCGCCGCCGAGGCCTTCAGCCGCATCGCCGAGCACGAGGCACCGTTCACCTCGCGCGGCGACGATAGCGGCACCAACCGCGCTGAATTGCGGCTGTGGGCGAGCGCCGGCGTCGAAGATCCGTCCGGTAGCTGGTATCGCGAGCTCGGCAGCGGCATGGGCGCGACGCTCAATACCGCCGCATCGATGGACGCCTATGGGATGGCCGACCGCGCCACCTGGGTCGCCTTCGACAATCGTCAGGATCTCGCCATCCTGTTCGAGGGCGACGATGCGCTGTTCAACCAGTACGGCAGCCTGCCGCTCAACCCGGAACGCCATCCGGATCTCAAGCACGACATGGCCCGCGAGTGGCATGAATGGCTGCAGTCCGACGAGGGGCAGCAGGCCATCGGCTCCTACCGCCTGCGCGGCCAACAGCTCTTCTTCCCCAACGCGCAGTAACGCGCGCCATGCACGCACCCTGGGGCGAGGCACCCGACTCGTACCCGGGTGGTCGGTGCTCGCTATCGGGTGGGTGCGCTGGCGGTCGCTACGGCCAGCGCGCCGAACCCATTCGAGGGGCACAATCCGGTGGGGCCGCTTTTGCCGGCACCGCTGTACGCGGCATCTGCCAGCAAAAGGTATGGCGGGCCCGCGCACGGGCCCACCACACACTGGAATGGCTGCGTCCCTGCAACACTCCTGCCTCCCTGCCGCATCCGCTCCCTGACGCTTCCTCCCGCTACCAAGTAGCCTGGGGAGGCGACGCATCCTTGCGTCTCAACGCTCCGGCCGACGATGCCGCGAGCCGATGCGTGACGCTAGACTAGGTGCGATATGATGAGCGGCAAATCGGGGCCTGGCGGAATGACCGCTGGGGGCGTTCCCCACGCGCGGCTCCAGGCGGGGAAACTTAGCCCGTCGTGCGTGGTCTCTGTTAGAGGGAGCGGGCAGCGCCGCGCTCCTGAATCACACGGACACAACAACCGGCAAATCGGCGTACGCAATGCATCGAGCCATTGATCGGACGACAGCGCGAGCGCACTGCCTGACGAACCACGCGCCTTCGATACCCGGCAAAGCCCGGACACGGCGCACATCGCCAGATCTTTCCACCCGACCGCCCACGTGATCGCGATCCGGTATCATTCACCGGCACCGGCAATTCGGGCCGGAACAACGGTTATGATCCTCGCCCAACGTCCGCGCAGGTTTGCCGGGCCTGCGCTCTGTCTAGCCGGAGACCCATGACCACAACGCGCCCCAAACAAGAATTCCGCATCGTGCTCGTCGACGACCATCCCGTGTTCCGCAAGGGACTGGTGGAACTCGTCCACAGCGAACCCGATCTCGTCGTCTGCGCCGAAGCCAGCGATGCCGCCAGCGGCCGCCAGGCCGTCGCGCGCGAGCAGCCCGATCTCGTCGTCGCCGACCTATCCCTCGGCCGCGGCAGCGGACTGGAACTGGTCAAGGACATCCGCCAGCAGCATCGCGAGGTACGGGTCATCGTGGTATCGATGTACGACGAGCGCTTCTACGCCGAGCGCGCGCTGCGCGCCGGGGCCGACGGCTACATCACCAAGGCCGAGGCCGCCGACCGGATCGTCGAGGGCATCCGAACCGTACTTGGCGGCGGCGTATACTTGGCCGAGGAATGGGCCAGCCGACTACTGCAACGGGGACTGCGTGGCGGCGATGGCACCAGCGACCAGCCGGAACAGAACCTTTCCGATCGCGAACTGGAGGTCTTTCGCCTGATTGGCGAGGGGTATTCGACGCGGCAAATCAGCGACAAGCTGCAGCGCAGCCCAAAGACCATTGACAGCCACCGCGAACACATCAAGCAAAAGCTCGGAGATCTCGACAATTCGGCATTGATCCAACGGGCGGTGAGCTGGTATCTGCAGAGTTCGGGGACCGAGCTGGCGCGGGAGGCCCCCGAGCGCGACGAAAGCTGACTAGTGGGCCAGGCACGTTCAGGCGGCGTTGTAACGCACGCTGCCAGTCTCACTGAGGTCATAGCCGCCGAGCGCGGCCGCGCGGTCGGCGAATCGAGGTGTGCGCGTCAAGGCCAGCAGAGACTGGACCGGGCGCTCGAAGTACTCGCGCCGGTCGATCAGCAGATCGAAGCGCTCCTCCCCGAGCGGCAGAAAGGTCAAGCCGGCATCGCGCGCGGCTGCCTCGATGCCCAGTCCGGCATCGGCGTGGCCGGCGTGGACCTCCCGCGCGACATCGGTGTGGTTGACGGCGATCTCGTCGAGGAAGGTGAGTCCATCGCGCTCGATGCCTGCGTCGGCGAGCAGCCGTGTGAGCAGCAGGCTACTCCCCGCACCTTCCTGGCGATCGATCACACGTGCGCCCCGATCGCGGAGGTGCACCAGTTGCTCGATCCGCAGCGGATTGTCCGCCGCCAGCATCAATCCCTGGCTTCGCCGCGCCCATTCGACGAGGACGCATTCACCCGAGCCCGCCCGGCGCACGGTGTCGATGTTGAACTCGCCATCCTCTTCCGGGATGTGCAGCCCGCACACGCCAGCCTCCGCACGGGCAAAGCGCGCCAAGCCGTTCATGCTCCCGCCGACCAGCAGCGCCAGGCCGCAACCCGAAGTCTGCACCGCCCATTCGAGCAACGGGTCGTGGCTGCCGGCGACCACGGCGGCCGGCCGCGGGCGCGGCTCCGCGCCGGCGCCCTCGGCGTTCTCCAGCAGCCAAAGGTCGATGAGCGAACGCGGGAAGAGCCACTTGCCGGTGACCCGGGTGCAGGGGATCGCACCATTGCTCACCAGATCGTAGATTTTGCGCTCGCGCAGTCGCAGGTAATCCGCGACCTCGCGGGTGGTCATCAAATCGTTCATGCCGACGAGGCCCGCGCCACCCGTACCCTATCTCGTAAGCTCGTCGGAATTCCCGGCGAGGCATGTCTGGCAAGGCGCGCGGACACCCCATAGCGCGCCCTATGGTGAGGAGGTGCAATGCCGCCAAGCGCCGCAAGGCCCGCCGAATAATCGGAGGAATTTGCGTAGCAGGACACTAGATCGCGAACGCGTGCTTGCGGTAGTAGCGCAGCTCGACGATCGAGTCGCGGATGTCGTCCAGCGCCAGATGGCTGCCGGCCTTGCGTACCCCGCTGAGTAGACCGGGCGACCAGCGCCGTACCAACTCCTTGACCGAGCTGACGTCGAGATTGCGGTAGTGGAAGTATGCTTCAAGGTCAGGCATCAACCGGGCGAGAAAGCGGCGGTCCTGACAGATGCTGCTGCCACACATCGGCGAGGCACCCGCGGGCACCCAGGAACGCAGGAACTCGAGTGTCCGCTCCTCGGCCTCGGCATAGCTCACGCCGGTCTCGCGTACCCGCTCGACCAGGCCCGACTTGTTGTGCTGACGGGTGTTCCAGTCATCCATGCCATCGAGCACAGCGGCCGGTTGATGGACCACCATCACCGGCCCCTCGGCCAGTATCTCGAGCTCGGCGTTAGTGACGATCGTGGCGACCTCGATGATTTCGTCGTGCCGGGTATCGAGCCCAGTCATCTCGAGATCGATCCAGATCAGACGGTCGGCCAGTTCATCGGCCATTGCGGTTCCAATTCGCGGCACAGGGCTTTGCCATTCTAGCCCCTGCTTTATACGCTAACAAAAAGGCCCGCCGAGGCCGGCCACCGTCACGCCGTAAAGAGGCCCATGCATCCCCTCACCCTGACCTTCCTGACCGCCCTGACGGCAGCGCTCGCCATCCGCCTGTGGCTCGCGCGCCGTCAAATCCATCGCGTCCGCGCGCACCGCGAACGGGTCCCCAAGGCGTTTCGCGAACGCATCGACCCGGACATGCACCGCAAAGCCGCGGACTACACCGTCGCGCGCACCCGGCTCGGGCAAGTCGAGCATCTCGTCGAGGCCGCTCTGCTATTGGCCTGGACGCTCGGCGGCGGCCTGGCCGCGGTCGATGCGGCCTGGCGGGCACTCGAGCTGTCCCCGCTGGTGACCGGCATCGGCGTGCTGGTGACCGTGGTCGCGGTCAGCGGCTTGATCGACCTGCCATTTCGCGCCTGGCGTGTATTCGGCGTCGAGCAACGGTTCGGCTTCAACCGCCGCGGCCCGGCCCTGTTCGCCGCGGACGAAGCCAAGTCCGCCCTGCTGTTGCTCGCCCTGGGGATTCCGCTGGCAGCGATCATCCTGGCCCTGATGAGCGCCGCCGCGGGTAGTACCTGGTGGATCTACGCCTGGATCGCCTGGCTGGCGTTCAATCTGCTGCTGATCTGGGCCTGGCCGGCCTTCATTGCCCCGTTGTTCAATCGCTTCACGCCATTGGCGGATCCGGCGCTGCGCGGCCGTATCGACGCCCTGCTCGTACGCTGTGGCTTTAGCAGCAACGGCGTCTACGTCATCGACGGCTCGCGCCGGTCCGGCCATGGCAATGCCTACTTCAGCGGCTTCGGCCAGAACAAGCGCATTGTTTT
>JBBEEB010000144.1:0-3047 GCA_040880995.1 Halofilum sp. (in: g-proteobacteria) | reverse complement strand
GTCTTTACGTTCTTCTTGCAGCCGCTGGTCGCCGGCCTGTCGCGGCGCCATGAATTCGAGGCCGACGCCTTCGCCGCGAGCCAATGTCCACCCGAGCATCTGATCTCGGCGCTGTTCAACCTCTACCGCGAGAACGCTCACACGCTCACGCCCGACCCCCTGTGGTCGGCCGTGTACGATTCGCACCCGGCGGCGCCGGAGCGCATTGCCCATCTCGAGCGGATACGCGCGGCCCACGTTTGAGACGGGCTCGCGGCGCCCGTACAATCGCTGCGCGCGCATTGGCGGGCCAACGTCCGTCATCCAACCCCTGACTGAACCCATGCCCGTCCCGCGAGGCGGGGCGGCAACGCAGGAGGCGGCATGAGCAATGAGGACCTAAGTCGGCAGAAGTGCGAGGCTTGCGACGGCCAGACGCCGGTGCTTGATCGTCACGAGGCCGCGCGATTGAAGGCGCAGCTCAACGAGGACTGGGAGTTCAACGAGGACCACCGCGAGATCCGGCGGGCCTTCAAGTTCAAGAACTTCTATCACACGATCGAGTTCGTGAACGCCGTGGCCTGGATCGCGAATCGCGAGGGCCACCACCCCGATCTGGAGGCCGGATACAACCGCTGCCTGGTGCGCTTCTCGACCCACGCGATCGGCGGCCTGTCGCGCAACGATTTCATCTGCGCGGCGAAGGTGGACGAACTCTTTCGCTGATCAGATCTCGGTCTGATCCAGTCAGCGGCGGCCGGGCCTTCCGGCAAGGCGCTCCGGTGCTCATGGCGCTGCGGCATCCCTTGAGCGGGGTCGCCGGGGCGCCCCAAGGGTGTATACTACGCGTTTTGGCTCGGCCGGTATGGTGAGCATGGATTCGGCGGCGCGTCGCCGGGCCAAGTGCCCGCGCGCGCCGCTGACAGGTAAAAGCCCGGCACGGAACGGCGGGCAAAAGGCAAGGCGCTGGGACTCGCGACCGGAGACTGGGAGAGGAGAACCGATGACGACACGACGTGCGCTCGCACTCGGCGGCGCGTTGCTCGGGATGCTGCTGACCGCGGGCGTTCACGCCGCGGGCGATCCGGAGGCCGGGCGCTACAAGGCGCAAACCTGCCTCGGCTGCCATGGTGTTCCCGGCTACACGAACGTCTACCCGACGTATCATGTGCCGAAGCTCGGCGGCCAACACGCTGAGTACATGGTCAGCGCGCTCAAGGCGTATCGCGACGGGCAGCGTGACCATCCCACGATGACGTCGCAAGCGAGCGCGCTGTCCGAGCAGGACATGCAGGACATCGCGGCGTACTTCGCTTCGTTCGACAGCTCCCGCTAATCACGCGACCGTTCGAGGAACCCGCCATGCAGCGAATCTCCGCGATCATCATGAGCGCCGTGCTCGCCGCGGCCGCGACCAACGCCCAAGCCGCGGGCAATCCCGCCGCCGGCAAGGAAAAGGCCCAGACCTGCGCCGAATGCCACGGCGAGCGGGGCAATACCTCCAACAGCATGTATCCCAAGTTGGCCGGCCAGCATGAGAGCTACCTGTTGCAGTCGATGAAGGATTATCAGACCGGCGACCGCGACAACCAGATCATGGCCGGCATGATCTCGAACATGTCGGAACAGGACCTCGCCGACCTGGCCGCCTACTTCGCCCGCCAGGACGGCCTGCGCAAGGTCAATCCCTAAGACCCACGCGGCAGTCTCATGCTTGCGCGCCGGGGCCCGCCCCGGCGCCGCCCTTTCCGCCCATGAGCCCACACGGTTACGATCGCCCACGACTGCTCGGCGACTTCGCCGGCGCCTTCGGCGATCTCGGCACCCTCCTCCCGCTCGCCCTGGGCGCGATGACCCTGGCCGGCCTCCCGGCCAGCGGGGTACTGACCGGCTTTGGCCTCGCCTACGCCTTGAGTGCGCTGGTCTATCGGGCGCCGATTCCGGTCCAGCCCATGAAGGTCGCGGCGGCAGTCCTGCTGGCCACGACGCCGCCAGTAGAAACCGTAGTCGCCGCCGGCTTGGTGCTCGGCGGATTCTTTCTCGTTGCCGGGGCCAGCGGACTGATCGGGCGTATTGCCGCCTGGATTCCGGAAACTGTCACCGCCGGCCTGCAAATTGGGCTCGGCGGCACGCTCGGCTGGATGGCGCTGACGCAAATCGCCCAGGCGCCCGCATTTGGACTCGTGTTGTTGTTGGCCATGGCGGCATTGCTTTGGCTCCGCCCGCAATGGCCGGTCGCGGTCATCTTGCTGGTCGGCGGCATCGGTGTCGGGGTGCTTCTCGGGCTCGTGCCCGGCGGTACCCTTCCCATGCCGGAGCCAGGCTGGCCGGCGCTCTATTGGCCCAATCCAGCAGCCTTCGTCGAAGGCACCCTTACCATTGCCCTCCCGCAACTCCCCCTGACGCTCACCAACGCGATCCTGGTGATGGCGGTAATGGGCCGCGAGTGCTTCCCCCAGGCCCGCCATCTGGATGCCACCCACCTGTCGCTGACTACGGGTGCAATCAACCTCGCGACCGCCCCCTTGGGCGCCTTGCCCATGTGCCATGGCGCCGGCGGGGCCGCGGCGCACCATCGCTTTGGCGCCCGCACCGGGCGAGCGCCGGCACTGCTCGGCGCGATCCTGCTCACGCTCGGCCTGGTATGGGGTGAAGCCGCTGTGGCGCTATTGGCGCGGGTGCCCACCGCTTTACTGGGGGTATTGCTGCTGGTGCCGGCGCTCGACCTCATCCGCACGGCGCAGCCGTGGCACTGGTTCGGCTGGGACCGCATGCTGGTGCTCGCGATCGCCGTGCTGGCGGTGTGGTCGCCCGGGATCGCGTTCCTCGCGGGGCTCTTGGCAGCGCTCGCGTTGGGGCGCACACGCTCGGCCCGGGAGCGCAACTCTGACGCTGGATGAACCACGAATGAACACGAAATGCTACTGCGCACTCACCCAAAGCGTGTCGGAGCTTCGCTGAGCGGGCGCTGCCATGTTGGGCTTCGAAAGAACCACGAATGGACACGAATCAACCCGAATGCTGCCGCGCACCCCACCCAGAGCGTGTCGGAGCTTCGCTGAGCGGAC
>JBBEEB010000143.1:8288-10181 GCA_040880995.1 Halofilum sp. (in: g-proteobacteria) | reverse complement strand
CGGGAGTGGTCGAAGATCAGTTGCGCCATTGCCTTTCCCCGCAATCGCTCATTGGCGCGTGACGGCACGCGCGAACGCAGCGACGAAGTCCTCGCGCAGCTTGGCATCGTGGAGTTCGGTCGCGCAGACCAGCACCGCGTTGCCCAGGTCGGGATAGTGCGTGGCGAGGGCCAGGCCGCCGAGGTAGTTCTGCCCGACGAGATCGGCCAGGACTTCGTCGGCGTCGCGACCGTCGATGCGCAGCGCGAACTCATGGAACACCGGGCCTTCGAACACCGGCTCGACGCCGTCGATCGCGCTTAGCGCGGCGCGCAGTTCACGCGCATTCGCGTGGCAGTGGCGCGCCACACGCTCGATGCCCTCGGCGCCCATCAGCGCCATGTACATCGCCGCGGCGGTCACCAGCAGACCCTGGTTGGTGCAGATGTTGGAGGTGGCCTTGGAGCGACGGATATCCTGCTCGCGTGCACGCAGGGTCATGACGTAACCGGTGCGCCCATCGAGGTCGTAGGTGCGGCCGACCACGCGCCCGGGCATCTGCCGCGCGAGCGACTGGCGCGTGCAGAACAGCCCCAGATAGGGACCGCCGGCGGACAGCGGGATGCCAAGCGGCTGCCCCTCGCCCACGGCGATATCGACGCCATGCTCGCCCCACTGCCCGGGCGGGCGCAGCAGCGCCAGCGCGATGGGATTGACCACGGCGATCGCCAGCGCGCCGAGTTCATGCGCCTGGCTCGTCAGTGCGTCGACATCCTCCAAGCAACCGAAGAAGTTCGGCTGCGGCACGACCACCGCGGCCACGCCCTCATCGCCGGCGGCGTTGGCGATCGCCTGCGGCGTCGTGGTGCCCGACTCCGCGTCGTAATCGACCTCGACCAGCTCGATGCCCTGATTGCGGACGATGGTCTGCGCGACCTCGCGGTAATGCGGGTGGAGCGTCCGCGGCACGAGCACGCGCCGGGATTTGGCGCGACGGTTGGCGCGCACCGCCATCAGCACGGCCTCGGCCAGCGCCGAGGCGCCGTCATAGAGCGAGGCGTTGGCGACTTCCATGTCCATCAGCTCGGCGAGCATGGACTGGAACTCGTAGGTCACCTGCAAGGTGCCCTGGCTCGCTTCGGCCTGATACGGCGTGTAGGCGCTGTAGTACTCGCCGCGCGTGGTCAGTTGCCACACGGCCTGCGGGACATGGTGGGGATAGGCGCCGGCGCCGAGGAAGCAATGAGGCCGGCCCTCGGCGGCGGCGCGCGCCTCCATGAGCCGGGTGACCTCCATCTCCGGCATGCCGCTCGGCACGCCGTCCAGCGATGCGCTGCGCAGTCCCGGCGCGATCTCGTCGAACAGCGACTCGACGTCGTCGACGCCGATCGCAGCGAGCATCGCGCGGACGTCATCTTCGGTGTGCGGAATGAACGGCACGGCGCTCCCTATGGCGATCCTGCCTTCGCCGCCTCAGTCGCCCTCGGACTCGGCGAAGGCCTGATAGCCGTCAGCGTCCATGAGTTGATCGAGTGTGTCCAGATTTTCCGCGCGCAGACGAAAGATCCAGCCCTCGCCGTAGGGATCGCTGTTGATGAGTTCGGGGCTGTCGGTCAGCGCCTCATTGACCTCGACCACCTCGCCGCCGAGCGGCGTGTAGATATCAGAGGCGGCCTTGACCGATTCGACCACGGCGGCGGCCTCGCCCGCCTGCAAGCTCGCACCCACCTCGGGCGTCTCGACGAACACCAGATCGCCCAGCTCCGCTTGCGCGTGATCCGAGATGCCGATCGTCACCGTCGTATCCTGGTCGACCCGCACCCACTCGTGTTCGCGGCTGTACTTGAGCTCGCTCGGTACCTCACTCATCTCGGACTCCATGCTGACCAGACGCCTCGTGCGTCACCGGGCCGC
>JBBEEB010000143.1:5608-8188 GCA_040880995.1 Halofilum sp. (in: g-proteobacteria) | reverse complement strand
TCGCCGGCATCGGACGCGGGCAGCATGACCTCGTAGCCATCCTCGCCGGTGTACCCGGTGCGAGCGATCAGCGTCCCGTCGACCCCGGTAGCATAGAAGCGCGCCAAGTGGGCCGCGCCATCGGCCAGCGCCGGCAGCGCCGCGTGGACGCGCGCCCGTGCATTTGGCCCCTGCACTGCAATCATGGCGCGATCGTCGCGCAGCGTGCACTCGACCTCGAAGTCCGCCGCATGGCGCTCGATCCAGGCCCAGTCCTTGTCGCGCGTGGCGGCATTCACCACCAGCCGGTATCGCTCCGGACCCAACCGGTAGACGATGCCGTCGTCGATCACGCCGGCGGTTTCATTGAGCAGGCAGGTGTAAAGCGCCTGGCCATCGTGTGCGCGCGCGACGTCGTTGGCGCAGAGCAAGCGCAAGAACGGCTCGGCGCCGGCACCCTCCAGGTCGACCTGCGTCATGTGGGAGACGTCGAACATGCCGGCGTCGGCGCGCACGGCGTTGTGCTCGGCGATCTGCGAGCCGTAGTCGATGGGCATGTCCCAGCCGGCGAAATCGACCATGCGTGCGCCCGCCTCGCGGTGACGCTCGTACAGGGCGGTGCGGTTCGCCATGGCTTCGCTCCGCAGTGGGATGTGCTCAGGATGAAGGTGCTACCGCTTGGGGCCAAGACTTGCCCGACGGGCGCGCGGTGGCGTTTTCGACTATAGAGGATCGCCGTGACGCGTACCAAGGGGTGCGGCGGCGGCATCCGCGTGGCGCAGCCCGGCGGCGGGATGCCGCGCCAGCGGCGGAGTATCTTCGCTCAGCCCGCAGCCGGAGCGCGTGACCCAGCGCTTGGCCGGACCGGATCGGTCGGCGAGCCGCATGCCGAGATTGCGCGCGAGCGCGCGCACCGGCCCGCCCTGGGCAAACCCGAAGTGGAAGAAATCCATCGCGGCCATGACCGCGGCGTTGTGGCCACGGCGCCAGCGGGCGTAGCGGCGCAGCCCGCGCCGGGCGCCGGGATCGCCGCGCACGCCCACCGCATCGGCCAGCGCCGCGACGTCGAGCAGGCCGATATTGAGTCCCTGCCCCGCCTGCGGATGGATGGTGTGGGCGGCGTCGCCGACCAGGGCGACGCGCTCGGCGACGTACTGGTCGGCATGGCGCCGCACGATCGGATAGGCCCGCCGGCGGGTCGCAGCGGTGACCGCGCCCAGACGGTGCTTGGTCGCGGCCGACAGCTCGGCGCAGAAACTCGCTTCGTCGAGCGCGAGCAGCCGTTCGGCCTCCGCCTCCGGGCGGAACCAGGCCAGCGAGCAGCGCCCATCGGACAAGGGCAGCATCGCCACCGGCCCGCCGGGCAGGAAGCGCTGGCGTGCGACCGCACCGTGCGATGCCTCAGTGGCGAAATTGCACACCAGCGCGCGCTGGCCGTAGTCGTAGCTCGTCACATCGATACCGGCGAGCTCGCGCAGGTGCGAGCGTGCGCCATCGGCCGCGGCGGCGAGCGCCGCCTCGACCGGTTGCGCGCCCTCGACCTGCAGCCGTACGCGGTCGGCGTCGATGTCGAGCGCGTTCGCACGATGGCCCCAAAATAGCGTCACCTGCGGATGCGCCGCGAGGGCCTGGTGCAGCACCGATTCGAGCCAGGCGACCTCGACGAAATAGCCAAGCACGGGCTCGCCGATGTCGGCGCTGTCGAAGCGGGTATGCCCCGCCCCGGCCGAATCCCAGAGTTCCATGGCCGTATACGGGCTCAAGCGCCCCGCTTGCAGCGGCGCCCACACGCCGAGGTTCGACAGCAGCGCCACACTCGCGAGATTGAGTGAGACGACGAACTCGCCGTGCTCGGCGCCGGGGGCTTCGGTCGGTCCGGGCCGACCGTCGACCAGGGCGACACGCCGGTCTTGCTGCGCCAGCGCCAAGGCCAGAGTCGCGCCGACCGCGCCGGCGCCGACCACTACGCAGTCGTAGGCCGGTTGCTTACTCATGGGGCCTCCCCGCCGCTCGATGCGTCCGCGCCCACGCGCCAGCGGCCGACGCGCGGCAGACCGCCGAGCAGGCCGGTGGTCTGCGCGGCCAGACCGTGGCGCCCGGCGCCGACCAGGTCGAGCCCGAGCAGCGCGCCGGCGCGCGCGGCCGCCGCGGCGCCGCCACCACCGTGGAAACCGCGCGCCAACACGTCGGTGAACGCGCGGGTGCGGCGCTGATCGCTCTGGCGCCGGCGGCGCCAGGAATCGAGCAGTTCGGCCGAGCCGGGGTCGGCGGCGGCGAGCACGGACTCCGCCAGCGTACAGACGTCACGCAGAGCCAGATTGAACCCCTGGGCGCCGACCGGGTGCAGTGTGCGCGCGGCGTTGCCGATCAAGGCGCTGCGCATCCCGGTGACGCTTTCGGCCTCGATGCGCTGCAGCGGTTGCGCTACTGGCACGCGCTGCACGCTCACTGGGGCGAGTCCGCGCCCCAGGCGCCGGGCGGCCGCGTGCGCGAACGCCTCCAGGGGGGCCGCCGCCAGCTCGGCGGCGCGCGCGGCCGACAGACTCCAGACGAGCGTCCGGCGGGCGCCGCCCAGCGGCAACAGCGCGAGCGGACCCTCGG
>JBBEEB010000143.1:0-5508 GCA_040880995.1 Halofilum sp. (in: g-proteobacteria) | reverse complement strand
GGCGCCGCCGCGGCGGCCGTGGCCAGCACGCCGGCCAGACGCTCATGGCCGACCACGTATCCCAGGGCCGGCAGGCGCTCCTCGGCGGCATCGATGCGCGTGCGCCCGAAATGGCCCTCCTGCGAGACCTCGACCCGATCGATCGCCACGGCGCCCGGCGCCAGCTCGGGCCAGACGCCGAGGGCGTCGAGCAGGCGCGCGGATCCCGCCGACAGGGCGATCGAGCGGGCGCTGTCCCCGGCGACGGGGCTGCGCGCCTCGACGACGGCGATGCGCCGGCGACCGTCGGCCAGGGCGAGCGCCAGCGCGCTGCCGGCCGGCCCGCCGCCGGCGATCAGCACATCGAAGTCGCTCGCCATCGCTGCTCGTCCGTTCAAAATGGGGAACGCCCGCGCGCGGCGCCTCAGGCGTTACACAGCGCCTCGACGTCATCGGCCGCCTTGACCAGCGCATCGGTGAGGACCTCGTGACCGTCGCGGGTGACCGCGACATTGTCCTCGATGCGCACGCCGATATTACGCAGATGCTCGGGGATATCGTCGGCGTCGGCGATGTACAGCCCCGGCTCGACCGTCAGGCACATGCCGGGCTCGAGCTCGCGCCAGTCGTCATCGACCTTGTAGTCGCCGACGTCATGCACATCCACGCCCAGCCAGTGGCCCGTGCGGTGCATGAAGAAGCGGCGGTAGGAGCCGTCTTCGATGCGCGCGTCGCGGTCGCCGGAGAGCAGGCCGAGATCGATCATGCCCTGCGTGAGCACGGCCAGCGCGGCCTCGTGCGGCTCGTTCCAGTGCCCGCCGGGCTGGACCCGCTCGATCGCCGCCTTCTGCGCGGCCAGCACGATCTCGTAGACCTCGCGCTGTGGGCCGCTGAAGCGGCCGTTGACCGGGAAGGTACGGGTGATGTCGGCGGCGTAGCCGTCGTACTCGGCGCCGGCGTCGATCAGCACCAGATCGCCGTCCGCGAGCGTCTCGTGGTTGGTCACGTAATGCAGCACGCAGCCGTTGGCGCCACCGCCGACGATGGTGCCGTAGGCCGGCTCGGCGCGATTACGGCGGAACTCGTGCCAGAACTCGGCCTCGAGCTCGTACTCGCCCATGCCGGGCCGGCACACGCGCATGGCGCGCTCATGCGCGGCCACGGAGATGCGCGCCGCCTTGCGCATGGTGCGCAGCTCGGCACGGCTCTTGAACAGCCGCATGTCGTGCAGCAGGTGATCGAGCGCGATGAATTCGTTGGGCGCGTGGCCACCGGCCCGCACGCGGGAACGGACCTCGTTGACCCAGCCCATCATGCGCCGGTCGAAGTCCGCGTAGCGGCCCATGGTGCAATAGACCCGCTGCCGCCCCTCGATCAGTCCCGGCAGGATGTCGTCGAGATCGCTGATGGGAAAGGCATCGTCGGCGCCGTAGTCGGCGATCGCGCCGTCGATGCCGGCGCGCCGGCCGTGCCAGGTCTCGCGCTCGGGATCGCGCTCGCGGCAGAACAGCACGAACTCGCCGTGCTCGCGCCCGGGCGCGAGCACGGCCACGGCCTCGGGCTCGGGAAACCCGGACAGATACTGCAGATCGGAGTCCTGCCGATAGGGATATTCGACGTCGCGGCTGCGCACGGCATGCGGCGCCGAGGGCAGGATGGCGATGCCCTCCTCGCCCATCATGCGCATCAGCGTCCGTCGCCGCCGGGCGTATTCACGTGCGTCCATCGTGGTGCGTTGCGAGTGCCCTGTGCGCTTACCCGACCTCGGTCGCCGTCATCCAGCCCTTGATCTGGCGCCCATTGGCCTGCAGCAGATCGCTCGAGAACAGGCGCTCGCGACCGGCGCGGGGGACGACGAAGTCGAAGAACTGGCGGGCCTCCTCGCGGCCGAGGACCTCCTGGCGATCACCGCCGAAGGCGTCGGCGGCATAGTCCGTGCCCGGCTCGACGTCGAGGAACCACTGATACAGGCCATGAAACTGCAACTGGTCGCAGAACACGCGGTCCGTGGTGATCGAGTACAGCGACATCAGCAGGCTGGATTTGATCAACAGGGCGAATGAGGCGCCCGACTGTGAGCCCGGATGGGTGTCACCGAGCTCGGTCAGCGCCTCCTCGGCGAACAGCTTGAAACGCTGCAGCGGGTGGGTCGAGTCCGGCGCCGGCTGCCCTGGCGATGCGTCGAAGCTGCTCCCGATCCCGGCCGCTTCGGCCACGGCCTGGGCGGCAGCGGCCGCATCACCCCGAGGCGTGCCCACGCTGGTGGCGGGGGATCCGGGTGCCGGTGTCGGTGTCGCCGTGGCATCGGGCGCGACATCCGCCTGTTGGAGGATATCGCCGATATCGACGCCCATCTCCTGCGCGATCTCGCTGATGCGACTCAGCCGCGCGGCATCGTCCGGTGCATCGTGGCCGAAACGCTCGGGGTCGAAGCCCTGCAGCACTAACCGGGTCTCGACCGTCATCGCGACAACCGAGTTCCCCCCGGAGCGTTGCTCCTTGATGCGCTCGATGATCTTGCGAACCGTTCCGGGCATTGGACTACCGCCTTTTGTAGTTCATCACGGATGAGCGCCCAGCGGGCCGCTCCGCCGGCGATCATAACGGAAACAGCGCGGACACGGCAGGGCAGGCGATGCCCGGGTCCGCGCCCCCGGGGAAACCGCGGGCTACCGGCCGGAGTCCGTTTCCGTGCGCGTCAGCAGCACGCCCATGCGTACGTACTCCACCACCTCGGCGAAGGCCGCCTCGTCGTCGTCTTCGCCCTCGGCCACGGCCTCGGCGATCCGGGCGACGTCATAGAGAAACTCACGGCTTTCGGACGCGAGCGAGTCCTCATCGCGCCCGGATGCGCCGACGCCAAAGGCGAAGCCGTTACACCAGTCGGCCAGCGCCGCCGTGCGCCCGGCGAGGTCGAGTTCCTCATCGTCGGGCAGCATCAGCTGGAACTCGAACTCGGTGTCGTCGAGCTGCCGCAGCGTTTCGTCGTGGAGCCGGTCGAGCGGGGCCGGCGGCTCGGTCGCCTCGGCGTCATCGAAGGTGCGCCGGATCCAGGTAATGCGAGCGTTCTCGGCGCGCATGCACAGCAGGCCGCAAAGCAGCCCGTGGCTCTCGGCCGCCGAGATCGGCGCGCCCCGGTCGTCCAGGGCGTCGTGCACCTCTTGCCTGTCGGGCAGGGACATCTTCATAGCTCCATTCGGAGTCCGGTGCCGCGCCGTCATGGCGGCCGAACAAGGGCGCGCGCCAGCGATGAGTACGTCGCTCGGCAGCGTCTGCATGGCGCGCTTGGCGCCTCATTTTATCAGCCACGAACCGGCCTCGTGGCCTCATTGACCCACGGGTGGGGCAGGCCTAGTATCGCAGCCATGAGCGCAGAATCCGGCCCCAACGCGGAGGCGCGCGTCGCCGAGTTGGCTCGTCAGGTTGACGAGCTGATCGCCCTTTGCGAGCGCCTGCGTAGCGAGAACGAGTCGCTGAAACATCAGCAGGCTTCGCTCTCGGGCGAACGCGCGCGTCTGGTCGAGAAGAACGAGCAGGCGCGAGCGCGCGTGGAAGCCATGATTTCGCGGCTCAAGGCGATGGAGAGCCACTGATGGATCAGTCGTCCGTACCCGTCACGGTGCGTATACTCGATCGCGAGTATCAGGTCGCATGTCGCGAGGACGAGCGCGAAGCCCTGATCGCCGCGGCCGAGTTCGTCCATGAGCGCATGCGCGAAGTGCGCGGCCAACGCCACGTCATCGGCACCGACCGCATTGCCGTGATGACGGCGCTGAACATCGCCCATGAGCTGCTCGCGCTGCGCGAGACGGAACACGCCTGCGAACGCATCGAACATCAGGTCGATGGCTTGCAGGAACGCGTCACCGCGGCGCTGAGTGCCGACGCCTGAGGCCAGGCGTCGTCGGCCGACGCGGTCGACCAATGAGTACCGAGCAATGGGTACGTTCTGCGATGTTCGTTAGCTTGCCGGGTGATCCCTTGAACCTAAATTGCACCCGGGGGATTTGTTTGGCTGGGGTTGTTGAGCACGTCCGCACTACGCGGAAAGCCTGATACCCCCCATCCCTCCCCACTTGAACCTCAGGTTCAAGGTCAATGGCGGCGACGGCATCGCGGTTCGTACCCTCTTTATTCATCCCCTCCATAATTTTCCGCGCCAGCGATCCCATGACCACGCATAGCGAAGAACAACGAACGGCGCTGCGCGCACGCGTGATCGCGCAGCGCAAGGCCCTCACCGACGAGCAATTGCAACGGGCCGCGCACGCGCTGTCGCACCTGTTCGAAAGCACGCCCGAGTACCAGCAGGCTACGGCCATCGCGGCGTACTGGCCGGTGCGCGGCGAGGCCGACGCACGCCCGCTGCTCGAGCGCGCGCTGATTGCCGGCAAACGCGTATATCTGCCCATCGTGCGCGCGGACAGCACACTGCTGTTCGCGCCCTATGACGCAGACACGCCCATGGAGAACAACCGCCTGGGCATTCCCGAGCCGCAGGTCGCCGCCGAGCGGCTGGCCGCGCCACGCGACCTGGACCTGGTGATCCTGCCGCTGACGGCCTTCGACGATGCCGGCAATCGCCTCGGTATGGGCGGCGGGTTCTACGACCGTAGCTTCGCCTTCCTGCGCGACGAGGTGCGCCCGCACCCGGTGCTCGCCGGCGCCGCGCATGAGTTCCAGCACAGCGAGCGGCTGCCGGTCTGCGACTGGGACGTTCCGGCACAACTGGTGGTTACGGACGAACGCGTTCATCGGCCCCAGGCCGACCTAGACGAAGCGGCGGCGCACTAGCCATGACGTACTGGTTGCTCAAATCCGAGCCGGATACCTTCGGCATCGACGACCTGGCCGCGCAAACGGAACAAACCGATCATTGGGACGGCGTGCGCAACTACCAGGCACGCAACATGATGCGCGATCAGATGAGCGTGGGCGATCGCGCCTTCTTCTATCACTCGAATACGAAGGAACCGGGCATCGTCGGCATTATCGAAATCGCGCGGGCCGGCTACCCCGATCACACCGCCTTCGATCCCGAGGATCCGCATTACGATCCCAAGAGCGACCCGGACAATCCGCGCTGGTTCATGGTCGACGTGCGTTTCGTGCGCAAGCTGGAGCGCGTGATCACGCTGGCCGAACTCAAGGCCCGTCCCGAACTCGCCGACATGCCGCTGGTGCGCAAGGGCAATCGTCTGTCGATAATGCCGGTGACGGAAGACCAGTGGGATTTCATCCTCTCGCTCGAATGAATTTTGGGCGGGCCGCGCGTCGATCCGTCGCTGGCAACGCCGACGAGTGAACGGCTCCGCAGTGAGAGCGCCCGACCAAGCGAGTCGCGGCAACCCTTTATCCGAACAATTCGCTCGGCGTTCCGCGAACACGCTGTGTAATCGCTCGATTCACCTCGACGGTTCGCGGGCAGTGCCCGCTCCTACATGGAGGGTGTCGCAAAAACCTGTAGCCTGGATGTAGGTCGGGCTTTAGCCCGACCGAACGTGGCAGCTCGGTTCGGTCGGGCTGAAG
>JBBEEB010000142.1:0-10654 GCA_040880995.1 Halofilum sp. (in: g-proteobacteria) | reverse complement strand
TCTCGACCAACCCGCCCATGGTCAGGACCTTGTTGCGGATGTCGTCGAGCTCTTCATCGAACTGTTGCGAGATGTGCTGTCCCAGCTTGCGGCTTTCGATGGCGGCCTCCTCCATTGCCAACTGACCCTGACGGCCGTTGGGTACGGTCTCCATTCTATCGGAGACCGGGAATTAAGAACCACGAATGGACACGAATGAACACGAATATATAAACCTGAGCAAGCTCCGGCGCAGCTTCTCTGCGACCTTTTCCTCCAATCTATGAGGCGAAACGGAGCGCTATTCCGGATTCAGTCGCGATAGCGAACGAACTGGTCCCTTGCCCCCCGGCCGGCCTAACTATCCGAAAGTCCTGTCCCTTCAGAAACTACTTGACCGAAGTTCCACCCGTACTTGCTGACAGACGAATCCATTCGTGTTTATTCGTGTCCATTCGTGGTTCTCCAGTTCAGCCGAAGCGGCCGGTGATGTAGTCCTCCGTGCGCTTTTCCCGCGGTTTGACGAACATCGTCTCGGTGTCACCGAACTCGATCAGTCGCCCCAGGTGGAAGAACGCGGTGTAGTTCGCCACGCGCGCGGCCTGCTGCAGGTTATGGGTCACGATCACAATGGTGTACTTGTTGCGCAACTCGGCGATTAGCTCCTCGATGGTCGCCGTGGCCACCGGGTCGAGCGCCGAGGCGGGCTCGTCCATCAGGATCAGCTCGGGATTGACCGCCACGGCGCGCGCGATGCACAGGCGCTGCTGCTGGCCGCCGGACAGCGCCGTGCCCGGCGTATCCAGACGATCCGCGACCTCGTTCCACAAGCCCGCTCGGCGCAAGGAACGCTCGACCAGTTCGTCCATCTCGGCGCGATTGCGCGCGAGTCCGTGGATGCGCGGTGCGTAGGCGATGTTCTCGTAGATGGATTTGGGAAACGGGTTGGGCTTCTGGAAGACCATGCCGATGCGCGAGCGCAGCTGGACGACGTCGACCGAGCGGCTGTAGATGTTCTGACCGTCGAGCTCGACCTCGCCGGTCACCTGCACCGTCGGAATCAGATCGTTCATGCGATTGAGGCAGCGCAGGAAGCTGGACTTGCCGCAGCCCGAGGGCCCGATCAGCGCGGTTACCTCGCGCTCGTGCAGGTCCATGCTGATGTCGAACAGCGCCTGCGTGTCGCCGTACCACAGGCTCAGATCGCGGATCCGCGCCTTGGGCTCAGCGGCAGGGGCGGTATCGTGCTCGGGCGTAGCGGTGCTCATCGCGCCTTCCTCCGGCGACTGCTCAGCTGCGGTCCGCAGGGGTTGTTCCATCATGTCACCTCTGGTCGCCAGCGCCTACCAACGGCGCTCGAACCGGCGCCGCAGGTAAACGGCGGCGGCATTCAACAGGATCAGCACGCTCAACAGCACCAGAATGGCCCCCGCCGTGCGTTCGACGTAGGCGTGTTCCGGCATACCGGCCCAGGTAAAAATCTGTGCGGGCAGTACCGTGGCGGCGTCGGTGAAGCTCGCGGGGGCATCGGGTATATAGGCGATCATACCGATCAGCAACAATGGGGCGGTTTCTCCCATCGCCTGCGCCAACCCGATGATGGTGCCGGTCAGGATGCCCGGCAGCGAGACCGGCAACACGTGATCGCGCACGGTCTGCCAGCGCGTGGCGCCGACCGCGAGCGCCCCCTCGCGAATGGCGTCGGGCACCGCCCGCAAGGCCGTGCGGGTCGTGATGATGATAACCGGAAGTGTCATCAGGCCCAGCGTCAGTCCGCCGGCCAGTGCCGAGGAACGCGGCACGCCAAAGAAGTTGATGAAGATCGCCAAACCCAGTAGACCGAACAAGATCGAGGGCACGGCGGCCAGGTTGTTGATGTTGATCTCAATGGTCTGGGTAAAGCGATTGTCCGGCGCGAACTCTTCCAGATAAATCGCCGTCAACACGCCAACGGGGAAGGCAAATGCCAGCGTGATCGTCAGGACGTAGAGGCTGCCGACCAGGGCGGATTTCAGCCCTGACATCTCGGGCAGCTTGGAATCGCCCTGGGTGAACAGCCAGTGGTTGAAGACGGCCCGTACTCGGCCGGACTCTTCCAACTCATGCACGCGCTGCGCCCGCTCCCCCGTAAGCGCCGAAGTATTCCCGCTCAGATACTGGTCGACCGCAGCCGTGGCCAGCACCCACTGGGTCCGCGTCGTACCCATCCAGTCCGGATGGTCCTCCACCTCCCGCGGCAGCCCCCGCAAGACGCCACGGCTGACAAAGGGCTGCACGTCATCCGCGACGGCACGTTGAGGCACCGCAACGGTGTCCTCGTTGTAGGTCACCTCCACCCGGATCTCGGCCTGAGTGAAAGCCGAGTAACCAGTCGAAATCATGTCCGCAAAGAAGACGACCAGGAAGGACACGGCCAAAATCAGCGCCGACATACAATAGAGGCGGAAGCGACGCTCCGCACGATAGCGGCGGCGCAGGCGCGCATTCGCGGCAAAGTTGCCACGGTGCTTGTTTTCCGTTGGGTCTTCAGCCACGTGCGAAGCCTCAGGCATATTTCTGGCGGAAGCGGCGAACCAGGATCACCGATACGAGATTCAACGTGAGCGTCACGATGAACAGGATCAGGCCGAGCGCGAAGGCCGACAGCGTCGCGGCGCTGTCAAAGGCCTGGTCGCCGGTGAGCGCCGCGACAATACGCACGGTCACCGTGGTCATGTCCTCGAGCGGGTTCCAGGTCAGGTTGGGCCGCAGCCCGGCGGCCATGACCACGATCATCGTTTCGCCAAGGGCGCGCGAAACCGCCAGCAGGAACGCCGAGATGATCCCCGGCAGCGCCGCCGGCAGCACGATCTGGCGAATAGTCTCCGAGCGCGTGGTGCCCAGGGCGTAGGAGCCCTCGCGCAGCGCATCGGGGACCGAATTGATGACGTCGTCCGAGAGCGACGAGATGAACGGAATGATCATGATGCCCATGACCAGGCCCGCCGCGAGCGCGCTATTGTATGAGGCGTCCAGACCCAGAGCCCCGGCAATATCGACGACCAGCGGCGCGACCGTCAGCGCGGCAAAGAAGCCATAGACCACCGTCGGGATGCCGGCGAGCACCTCGAGCACGGGCTTGGCCACCTCGCGCACGCGCCGCGAGGCATATTCGGCCATGTAGATCGCGGATAGGAGTCCGACCGGCAGCGCCACCAGCATCGCGATCAGCGTGATCATGAACGTGCCGGCGAACAGGGGAACGGAGCCGAAATGCGGTTCGGCACCGCCCGATGCGCCCGTGAAGGCCGTATCCGGCGCCCAGTCCGTACCGGTGATGAACTCGAGGAAGCTCACCAGCTGGAAGAAGCGGATCGACTCGAACAGGATCGACAGCACGATCCCGGAGGTCGTCAGGATGGACACCAGCGCCGCGGCCAACAGCAACCGGCGCATGATCGCCTCGAGCGTGCGCCGGGCACGAAGCTCGGGCTTGAGCAGGCGGTGCCCGAGCCAGAAGCCGGCGCCGGCCGCGGCCAGGGCCGACCCCACGATGGCCAACTCAGTGAAACGGATCCAGGCCGTAATCCGCAGCAACGCACCGACGAAGCCGACGGCGCCGGCGGGCAGCAGCACCCAGGCGACCAAATACCAGCCGTACTGGTGTGGCCGCGAATGCGTCACCACGCCCTGACCCTGCACGCCCACGGCCCACCGGCGGCCGATGTGGAACGCGCTGTAGGCGAGTGCGGCGGCGCCGGCCAGGAACAGAAATATCGCCGTCCCGGTGTCCACGTCCGATCGTAGCCCCTGCAGACGAAAGGGGCGATGATACCCGCTCAACGGGCCACGCTCCATCCGCGCAGTGGCGCCCGGCTTCGGGCTAGTGGACCATGCGGGCGGTCAGTGTCAGACGGTCTCGGGCGCCGCTCCCCGTCGCGGAGAACCGCCATGGCGGATATCCCGGCCCTCGACCATGTAGACGACGTACTCGCAGATATTGCGGGCGTGGTCGCCGACGCGCTCGAGCGCGCGGGCGCACCACAGCGCCGCGAGCACGGATTTGATGGTTCGCGGGTCCTCCATCATATGCGTGATCAGGTGGCGCACGACCCCCTCATATTCCGGGTCTATGCTCGTGTCCTGATCGGCGACCCGTAGCGCCGCTTCCACATCGAGGCGCGCGAAGGCGTCGAGCGCCTCGTGCAGCATGCGCCGCACGTGCTCCCCGAGATGCTGCACGCCGACCAGCCGGCTACGGTCGCTCGCGCCCTCCTGCGCCAGGTCGATTCCGAAACGCCCGAGCTTCTCGGCCTCGTCGCCGATGCGCTCTAGGTCGGTGATCACCTTCATCAGCGCCACGACCGTGCGCAGATCGCCGGCCGCGGGCTGACGCCGCGCGATCAGGCGCGTGCAGTCCTCGTCGATCTCGACCTCGAGCGCGTCGATCGGATAGTCGCCCGAAACCACCTCGAGGCCGAGTTCATGGTTGCCCTCAAGCAAGGTGCGTAGGCCGCTGTGCAGCTGTTGCTCGACCAATCCGCCCATGGCCATGGCTTTGTTGCGGACTTGTTCGAGCTCGGCGTCGAACTCCTGTGAGATGTGCTGGCCCAGCCTGGACTTGTCGATAACTTTACCCTCCGCGGGCCGCGAGGCCCCTGCCTGCACTCGATCGGCCACCGGATCAACCGAAGCGACCGGTGATGTACGCCTCGGTGCGTTCCAATCGTGGGTTGGTGAACATGGTGTTGGTCGCGTCGTGCTCGATCAGCTCACCCATGTGCATGAAACCCGTGTAATCGGAAATACGGGCGGCCTGCTGCATGTTGTGAGTGACGATCAGGATGCTGGTCTGGTGGCCCAACTGGGTGATGAGATCCTCGATCTTGGCCGTCGCGATCGGGTCGAGCGCCGAGGTCGGCTCATCGAGCAGCAGCAGGTCGGGCTCCGGTGCCAACGCGCGGGCAATACACAGCCGCTGCTGCTGACCGCCGGACAGGTCGCTCGCCGGGCTGTTCAGCCGGTCCTTGACCTCTTCCCATAGCGCGGCACGACGCAGCGAACTCTCCACGGCTTCCTCGATCACTGCGCGCTTTTTTATTCCGCGGATACGCAGGCCAGAGGCGACATTCTCGTACACCGACTTGGGGAAGGGATTCGGTTTCTGGAACACCATGCCGATCTTCAGGCGCACCAGCATCGGATCGGTCGCGCGATCGACCAGATTGATGTCTTCCGGATGCAGTCGGATCTCGCCCTGATAGCGGTTGCCGCTATAGAGGTCGTGCATGCGGTTGAAGCAACGCAGCAAGGTGGACTTGCCGCAACCGGAGGCACCGATCAGCGCCGTGACTTGCTGGTCATGGATCGGCAGCTCGACTTCGCGTAGGGCCTGAAAGTCGTCATACCAGAAGCTCAAGGCCGAGACGGTGGCCTTGATTCGGGGTCGCTCGGGTCGTTCCGCCTGGCGTCCGGCCTGGTGCGGTTCGGCCTGCGGTTCAACCGCGGCCGGTTCGGCGTCCTGCGGCGCGACATCGCTGTCAGTTGCGGTCCCGGAACTCGACTCGTCCTGCCGCGTGCGGGTGGCCGCGCGCCGTACGGTTTTTTGATCGGGTGCGTACGTCATCGGAGATACCTCGCGAACGTTTGTGTCCATTGAGCGCGTCCTCAGCGGCCGCGGCGGCGCAGGCGGTAGCGGATGAAAATGGCGGCCGCATTCATCGTCAGCGTCATGGCGAGCAGAACCAATCCGGCACCGGCCGCGAGATCATGGAATTCCGACTGGGGCCGAGAGACCCAGTTGAACATTTGGATTGGCATGACGGTGAACGGCGCGGTCAGCCACTCGAAGCTCAAATACGGGAATGCCGACGTGATCGGCGCCGCGGGCAGGAAGGCAATGAACGTCAGTGCACCGATCGTGATGACGGGCGCCGTTTCACCGATGGCGCGCGACAGACCGACGATCAATCCCGTCAGAATCCCGGGCCAGGCCGCCGGCATGAGGTACCTGGAGACGGTCTGCCAATCGTCGGCCCCCAATGCATGGGCCGCTTCACGCACTTCGCGCGGGATCGAACGGAAGGACTCACGCGTCGAAACGATCACCACCGGCAGAATCAGCAACGCGAGCACCAGGCCGGCGACCAAGACCCACTGCCCCATACCGAAGGTGAACAGGAACAAGCCCAGCGCCAGCAGGCCGTAGATGATCGACGGCACGCCGGCCAGATTGGTCACGTTGATCTCGATGAGATCGGTCACCCAGTTATTGGGCGCGTACTCCTCCAGATACATGCCCGCGGCCACGCCCAGCGGCAGTGCCAGCAATGCGGTCACCACCATCACCGCCGTAGTGCCGACCCACGCCGCGAGGATGCCCGCGCTCTCGGGCCGACGTGAGGGGAAGTTCGTCAGGAACTCGACATCGACCGAGCTCGCGCCCTGCACCACCAGGCCCAGGATGAGCGATATCAGCATGAGCGCGGCGATCAGCAGCACGCTAATGCCCCCTACCATGAACACGCGATCCATTCGGCGGTTGCGCGCGATCAGAGCGGCGAGACGAGTCGCATCGGAACCGCCCGACCCGCCGGCTTGCTGCGAATACGTGGTTACGGCCATTGGATGGTCCTCAGTAGGCCTCACGGAAGCGGCGGCGCAGGAAGAAGCCGATCACGTTGAAGGTCAGTGTGATCAGGAACAACAACAGGCCGACCGCGAAGATGGTCTGGTATTTGACCGTGCCGTGCGGCACGTCCCCCAGGCTGATCTGGACGATGTACCCCGGAATCGTTGCCGCGGCCTCCAGTGGGTTGAAGGTGAGCTGCGCGTTCTGGCCGGCAGCGATGGCCACGACCATGGTCTCGCCGATGGCCCGAGACATGCCCAGGATGCACGCGGCGGTGATGCCCGATAGAGCGCCCGGAATCACCACACGGACGGCGGTCTGCAGCCGGTTGAAACCGAGCGCGTAGGCCCCCTCGCGCAGGTCACTCGGCACCGCGCGCATCGCGTCCTCGCTGACGGAGGTGACGTAGGGCAGGATCATCACGCCCATCACCAGCCCCGGCGATAGCAGATTGAAGCCACCGAGCTGCGGAAAGACGAGTTGCAACACCGGCGTCACGAACAAAAGTGCGAAGTAGCCGTAGACGACCGTGGGGATGCCCTCAAGGAGTTCGAGCAGCGGCTTGACCACCTCGCGCACGCGATCGGGCGCGAATTCGGACAGATAGATCGCCACCAGTGTCCCGCCCGGGATCGCTACCAGCAGTGCCACCGCGCTGACCGTCAGCGTCGCCGACAGCAGCGGCAACACGCCGAAATGCGCGGAGGTGAACAGCGGCGTCCAGCGGGTACCGGTCAGGAATTCGACGATCGAGACACTCTGGAAAAAGGTAATCGACTCGCGCAGCAGCACGAAGACGATGCCGGCCGTCACCAGGACCGAGACGGTCGCGGCCAGAAACAGGACGACGCGCATCAGACGGTCGACCCGGCGGCGGCGCCGCAGGAAGGCGTCGGTGGCCTGCACTTGCGCGATGGAGTTCGCTGTCATCAGCGGAGGTTCCCATCAGTTACACCGGGCTGGCCCGGCAACAAGAATCCCTGGGGTCGGCGGACCGACCCCAGGGCTCAGGGGAGCGCCGGAATCAGTCGGCGCGCCCAGCTTGCAGCAGATCGTTCATCGAGACGCCGATCTTCGAGCCGCCGTCGAAGGCCGTGCCCGTTTTGCCGTTATGGACGTTCTTTTTTGCGAGCTCGAGCGTCTCGGCAGCCAGGGCCACATAACCGACCTCGTCGACCAGTGCGCGATTCACCTCGGGATCGAGCATGAACTCGTCGACGAACTGCCGGACCGAGTCCTTGTTTTCGTACGCCGACTTCTTGACGTAGATGAACATGGGGCGTGTCAGTGGCTGATATTCACCGTTGCCGGCCGTCTCTTTGCTTGGCATCACCGGCTCGTTGCCCTCGTACGAGATCGGAACGGCCTTGAGACGGTCCTCGTTCTCGGCGTAATAGGCTAGCCCGAAGAAGCCGAGGGAGCCGCGGTCATTGGCGATACCCTGGACCAGCACGTTGTCATCCTCGCTCGCGGTGAAATCGCCGCGACTGGAGTGTTCCTCACCGACGATGGCGGCGGTGAAGTAGTCGTACGTGCCGGAGTCGGTGCCGGCGCCATAGAGCGACAGCTCACGGTCCGGGAAGCCGTCGCGCACCTGGCTCCAGTTGGTGATCTCGCCCTCGGCCTCAGGCTCCCAGATAGCCTGGAGTTCCTCGACCGTCAGGTGATCGACCCAATCGTTGCTTGGGTGGACCATGACCGCCATCGCGTCCATACCGACCGGTATCTCGTAATACGTAATGCCCGACTCGCGGCAGCTCTCGCGTTCACCCGTACGGATCGGGCGGGACGCGCCGGAGATGTCCGTGTCGCCGCGGCAAAAGCGGCTGAAACCGCCGCCCGTGCCGGAGACGCCCACCGTCATACGAGTGCGGGTCTCGATCTGAAATTCCTCGGCCAAGGCTTCGGTAATCGGGAACACGGTGCTGGAGCCGTCGGCGGTCACGGTCTCCTGTGCCATCGCCGTGGCAGACAGAACGCTGCTGCCGGTTACGGCAAGGGCGAGTGCAATCTTGCGCATGGAGTACCCCTCTATCTGGTTGATCCCTCGCGGCATCGCCATTCGATGCAGGACGAACCATAGGGGGCAGGTATTACGGCACTGCTACTGGACTATGACGATTCGGTGACATGCGGGAGAGATCGGGGGGAGGGGAGTCGCCATTGCCTTGGGCGACGGGAGTCGTCGCCCTGCTTGGCAATGGCAGGGGCGGGTTTAAATCCCGCCCCTACTTTTCGCTAGTGGTCCTCGAGATCGGACCGCTCAAGCGTGACGCGGTCGGCGACGCGCTGGCGCGCTTGTTCGCGCTCTTGCTCGGACAACGCGATCAGCCCCAGGTCGGCGAGTCTGCCATCGGGCGCGATCATGCCCTCGCTCATGAACAGCTCGACGTAACCAGCCATGCTGGACACCTGATCGAAGTGCGCGTTCTTGGCGTAGAAGAACATGCTGCGCGCAATCGGATACTCGCCCGAGGAGATCACCTGCGGCGTCGGCTCGACGCCGCCGATCGTGATCGCCTGGATTTGGTTGGGGTTTTCTTCCAGGAAGCTGTAGCCGAACACGCCGATCGCCGCCTGGTTCTGCTCGATCCGTTGCACGATGAGGTTGTCGTTCTCGCCCGATGGCACGAACACTCCGTCCTGGCGGATGCGGGTGTACGGGCCACCGTAGGCCTCCATGTCCTCGCTGGCGGCCTCCATGACGAGCTCCTCGAAGGAGTCGCGCGTCCCGGAGGTCGTCGGCGGACCGTAGATGAGGATCTCGCGATCGGGCAATGCCGGATCGATCTCGTTCCAGCGCGTATAGGGGTTCTGCACGAGCTGCCCGTCCTGCGGCACTTCCGCGGCCACCGCCAGGAGCATCTGCTCCAGCGTGAGGTTGAGCTGCTCCTCCGAAGAGGCCTCCGCGACCGCAATCCCGTCATAGCCGATCGCGCCCTCGACGATCTCGCCGACGCCATTCTCCCGGCAGTCCTCGAACTCACCCGGCTCCATACGCCGGGACGCGTTGGTGATGTCGGGTGTATTCAGGCCCGGCCCCGCACAGAAGAGCTTGATCCCGCCACCGGATCCGGTCGACTCGACCACCGGTGTCGGGTGCTCGGTGGTCGCACCGAACTCTTCGGCCACGTAGCTCGAAAACGGGTAGACCGTACTCGAGCCGACGACCCGGACCTGGTCGCGGCCCGACGCGCTGGCTTGGCTCCCGTTCCCCTCGGATTCGGGAGCATCGCTTTCGGTGCAGCCGACAACGAGTCCCATCGTCAGTGCGATACCAACGGTGCGCACAATCGCATGCATAGTGAAGATTTCCCTTGCCGCTAGTTCGAACAGCACCGCGGAAGCGATGCCACGCGGCCACAATATGACATTTGTGTGACAAACGTGTTACAGCCGCGCACGGTTGGAGTTCGACGGTACGCGACGCTCACGGATTCGCGGAATGACGCGCCCCATCCGGATCCGCGGAGCGGTCCGCCAAGACAGGAGCAGCCTGCCCTAGCGTCACGAGGCGCTCCGCGGGGAATACGCAGCTGAAGGTACTTCCACGACCCGGCGTGGAATCGATATCGAGTTCGCCACCATTGCGCGTGAGCGCGTGCTTGACGACGGATAGGCCGAGTCCCGTACCGCCGCGCGCCCGGGAGCGGCTGGTATCAACGCGGTAGAAGCGTTCGGTCAGGCGCGGCAGGTGCTTGGGGCCAATCCCCTGCCCTTCGTCGCGTACCGCGACGCGGCCACGCTCGCCGTCGACATGCCACGACACGCGAATGCGCGTGCCCGCCGGCGTATGCCGCACCGCGTTGGTGATCAGGTTGCCGAAGGCACTGCTGAGTTCGCTCGCGATCCCCCGCAAGCCGAATTCCGGTGTGGCGTCGAGCTCGATCCGGTGAACCTGCTCGCCCGAGAATGCCTCGGCATCACGGACCAGTCCGACAAGCAGTTCGTCGACCCGCACCATCTCCGCGGCGGCCGGCTCGACCGGCTCCATCTCCAGTTTCGACAGCGTCAACAGGTCCTCAACGATCGAGAGCATGCGCCGCGACTGCCGGTCGATCGCGC
>JBBEEB010000141.1:0-55455 GCA_040880995.1 Halofilum sp. (in: g-proteobacteria) | reverse complement strand
GATAGAGCGCATGGCTACGAACCATGAGGTCGGGGGTTCGAATCCTCCCGGGCGCGCCAGACACAAAAAAGGCCGGCTCTCAAAGCCGGCCTTTTTTGTGTCTGACGCGCCCGGGAGGCCCGTGAGAACCCCCAGGGTTCGAGCGATCGGCAGGACAGCCGATCGCGACGCCGACCGAAGGGAGGCGCCCCGAAGGGGCGAGGGCCATGGATGGCCCGAGTCTATCCTCCCGGGCGCACGAACAAGTGCCGGCTCGATGCCGACCTTGTTCGTTGCTCAATCCAGCCGCAAGCGTTAACTGCCAACGGCCGCGACAACTCGCTCAAAAGCCGGCCTTTTTTGTGTCTGGCGCACCCGGGAGTCCCGTGAGAACCCCCAGGGTTCGAGCGATCGGCAGGACAGCCGATCGCGACGCCGACCGAAGGGAGGCGCAGGGCCATGGATGGCCCGTTGCTTGAATCCAGCCGCAGGGGCGCGTGGTGGTACCGAAAGTGGGGCGGGCTTTAGCCCGACGAAAGCATGGTACCCGCTTCGGTCGGGCTGAAGCCCGACCTACAACCTCGACCAACGTACCCTGTCAGCCGTAAAGACCCCGCCACTGGCCGGACTGGGCGTGTCAGCGCGTTGGGCAGAGGGATAGACGGGCGCCATCCATGGCGCCCGCCCCTTCGGGGCGCCTCCCTCCGGTCGGCGTCCCCATCGGCAATCCTGCCGATTGGTCGAACCGGAGGCTTCGTCCACAACTCTCTCTCCGCCACGCATAAAAAAGCCGGCATATTGCCGGCTTTTTTATGCGTGGCGGAGAGAGAGGGATTCGAACCCTCGAAGGGGCTATCAACCCCTTACTCCCTTAGCAGGGGAGCGCCTTCGACCACTCGGCCATCTCTCCAGATTACTGCTACGAATCATCCGCCTGGCTCTCGCTAGGCGTCAGCCATCGCTGAACTTCTCGCCACTGCTGCTTTCCGCCGCCGGATCATCCTGTTCGCGCTGAATGCGCTCGTAGATCTCCTCACGGTGAACTGCCACTTCCTTTGGAGCATTGACACCCAGGCGCACCTGGTTCCCCTTCACTCCAAGGACGGTGACCGTGACCTCGTCACCGACCATGAGGGTTTCGCCCACGCGGCGTGTCAGGATCAGCATGCTATTACTCCTGTAACGTCGTCACCTCTCAATGGCAGGAGCCACCCGTTTCACACGTCCGCACGTGACCCCCGGTTATCCTTACGATCCGGGTTGTTATTATTGTTGGGATTGCTCCAAAACGGGCGATTCTCCCACGGCCTCAGCCGGACCGTCCAGCCCGAACTCGCTGTGGAGAGCCCGCACCCCAAGCTCAAGATACTTCTCCTCGACCACCACCGAGATCTTGATCTCCGAAGTCGAGATCATCTCAATGTTGATACCCTCGCGCGCCAGCGCACGGAACATGCGGCTCGCCACACCCGCATGCGAGCGCATGCCGACCCCCACGAGCGAGATCTTGACGATGCCATCATCGCCGCCGACTTTCTCGGCCCCAAGCTCGCTCGCCACGCCCTGGACGATCTCCAGGCTGCGCTCGTAGTCGTTGCGGTGGACGGTGAACGTGAAGTCGGTCGTGCCGTCCTCGGCGACGTTCTGCACGATCATGTCCACTTCGATGTTCGCGTCCGAGACGGCGCCCAGGATACGCTCGGCGACGCCCGGCTGATCGGGGACACGGGCCACGGTCAGCTGGGCCTCGTCCCGATTGAACGCGATCCCGGAGATCAGAACCTGTTCCATGTCGGAGTCCTCGTAGGTAATCAGGGTGCCCGGCCCGTCGCCAAACGTTGCTCGTACGCGCAATGGCACGTTGTACTTGCCGGCAAATTCTACGGCGCGAATCTGCAGCACCTTGGCGCCAAGGCTCGATAGCTCGAGGATCTCCTCGAAGGTGATCTTGTCGAGGCGCTGCGCGCGCGGAACCACGCGCGGATCGGTGGTATACACGCCGTCCACGTCAGTGAAGATCTGGCACTCGTCGGCCTCGAGCGCCGCGGCTAGGGCGACCGCCGAGGTATCGGAACCGCCGCGCCCGAGCGTGGTGATGTTGCCCTCGCCATCCTCGCCCTGGAAGCCGGCGACGACCACGACCCGGCCAGACGCGAGGTCCGCATCCATGCGTTCGCGATCGATCGACTCGATGCGCGCCTTGCCGAACGCGCTGTCGGTACGCACGGTCACCTGCGGCCCGGTATAGGAGCGAGCCGCGCAATCGCGCTGCTCGAGCGCCATGGCCAATAAGGCGATCGTGACCTGTTCACCGGTGGCCAGCAGTACGTCCATCTCGCGCGGGTTCGGCCGCTGCGAAACCTGGTTGGCCAGATCCACCAGGCGGTCGGTCTCGCCGCCCATGGCCGAAACGACCACCACGACATCGTGACCGGCACGCCGGCTCGCACAGATGCGATCCGCCACCTGGCCGATACGCTCAGCGGTGCCCACCGAAGTGCCGCCATACTTTTGCACCAACAGGCTCATGCCAGCGGCTCCGCGTTCGGCGTGGCGCGTCTCGCATTCCCTCGGGCGCCCACGCGCGCGCCTTTGCCTGTTGTCGCTCGCCATCGTGTCATGATTGTCTCATCCGAGCTGCTCGCGGACCCATTCGGGCACCGCGCTGAGTGCATCATCCAAATCCTCCGGCCGGTTACCGCCGGCCTGGGCCATATCCGGGCGCCCGCCGCCACGGCCGCCCACGCGCTCGGCCACGAAGTTGACCAGCTTACCGGCCTGCAGGCGCTCGGTCTCGCCTTGCGTGACGCCCGCGGCCAATTGAACCTTCTCGCCGGACACCGTGGCCAGCACGACCGCGGCCGTACCCAGGCGGCTCTTGAGCCGATCCACGGTCTCGCGCAGCGTCTTGGCGTCGCTGCCATTCAGTCGGGCTGCGACCACCTTGACGCCCGCGACCTCGATCGCGTCGGCGGCCAGATCGCCGCCGGCGGCCTGTGCCATCTGCGCCTTGAGCTCACCGACTTCCTTCTCCAGGCGGCGACCGCGCTCCACGACCTGAATCACCCGCTCCTCGAGCTCCTCGGGGCCGGCGTTGATCTGCTCGCCGATGCGCCGCAGCCGCTCCTCCTGGGCCTCGACCCACTCGATGGCGCGCACTCCGGTCACCGCCTCGATGCGGCGTACCCCCGCGGCCACACCGGTCTCCGAGAGGATCTTGCAGAGCCCGATCTCCCCCGTGCGCTCGACGTGGGTCCCGCCGCAGAGCTCCAGCGAATGGGGCCCCAAACGCAAAACGCGCACCTGGTCGCCGTATTTCTCGCCGAACAGCGCCATGGCACCTTCCGCCTGCGCCGCCTCCATGCCCATTTCGCGCGCCTCAGTGGCGCTATCGCGGCGGACCTCCTCGTTGATAAAGCGCTCGATGCGCGTCAGCTCTTCGCGCGTGACCGGCTCGAAGTGCGAGAAGTCAAAGCGCAGGTAATCGGGGTGCACCAGCGAACCCTTCTGCTGGACGTGCGTGCCGAGCACGTGCCGCAAGGCCGCATGCAGCAGATGAGTCGCCGAGTGGTTGCCGCGCGTGGCGCTCCGCCGCGACTCATCAATCTGCGCCCGCAGCGTCGCCCCAAGCTCGACCCGGCCGGATTCGAGCCGGCCGATGTGCGCCGTCGCCTGACCCTGTTTGCGGGTGTCGTCGACCCGGAACTCGCTGCCCTCGCCGGCTAACACGCCGCAATCGCCCACCTGGCCGCCGGCCTCGGCGTAGAACGGCGTCTGATCGAGAAAGACCATGCCCTCGGCGCCCGCCTCGAGCACCTCCACCGACTGCCCAGCCTGGTAGAGCGCGATTACGCGACCCTCATCCGCGGCACGCTCGTAGCCGGTGAAGCGGCTCACCTGATCGACGTCGACACCCGCCGTCAGATCGGCGCCAAAGCGGCTGGCCTCGCGCGCGCGCTGGCGTTGCCCCTCCATTGCACGCTCGAAGCCTTCCATGTCCACCCCGAGGCCTTGCTCACGGGCGACGTCCGCAGTCAGGTCGACGGGAAAACCAAAGGTATCGTACAGCTTGAACACGGTCGGCCCATCGATGATGGCCTCGTCGTCGCGCCGCCGCGCCTCGGCGATGGCGCCCTCGAGCACCTTCATGCCCTGCTCAAGCGTCTCCTGGAAGCGGCGCTCCTCCTGCAGCAGTAGGCGCTCGACCAACTCGCGTCCCTCCGCGAGCTCTGGAAAGGCATCTCCCATCTCCTCCACCAGAGGGCCCACGAGCTTATGGAAGAACGGCTCGCGCAGGCCCAGGTGATGCCCGTGGCGCGCGGCGCGGCGAATGATCCGACGCAGCACGTAACCGCGGCCCTCGTTGGAAGGCAGCACCCCGTCGACGATCAGGAAGGCACACGAGCGGATGTGGTCGGCGATCACCCGTAGCGAGGCGTTGTCATGGTCGGTGCTGCCGGCGAGCTGGGCGGCCGCGGTCAGCAGCCGCTGAAACAGGTCGATGTAATAGTTGTCGTGAACACCCTGCTGCACGGCCGCGATGCGCTCGAGCCCCATGCCCGTGTCCACACAGGGCGCCGGCAGCGGCGTCATGGTGCCGTCGGCCGCGCGGTCGTACTGCATGAATACGAGGTTCCAGATCTCGACGTAGCGGTCGCCGTCCTCTTCCGGGGTACCGGGCGGACCGCCGGTAATCTCGGGACCGTGATCGTAGAAGATCTCGCTGCAGGGACCGCAGGGGCCGGTATCGCCCATCTGCCAGAAGTTGTCGCTGCCGGCGATGCGCGTGAAGCGTTCCTCGCTGACGCCGATGTGCTTGAGCCAGATGTCGGCGGCCTCGTCATCATCGACGTACACGGTAATCCACAGCTTCTCCGGCGGCAGGCCAAGGACTTCGGTCAGAAACCCCCAGGCGAACTCGATCCCTTCTTTCTTGAAGTAGTCGCCGAAGCTGAAATTGCCGAGCATTTCGAAGAACGTGTGGTGGCGCGCGGTGTAGCCTACGTTCTCCAGATCGTTGTGCTTGCCGCCGGCGCGCACGCACCGCTGGGTGGTCACGGCGCGCTTGTAGTCGCGCTGCTCGTTGCCAAGGAATACGTTCTTGAACTGGACCATGCCGGCATTGGTGAACAGCAGGGTCGGATCGTCCACGGGCACGAGCGACGACGACGGCACCACGCGGTGGCCGTGCTCCTGGAAGTACTCGAGGAAGCGGCTGCGCAACTCGGCGCTGCCCATGCCCCCCTGCACTCGGCTGGCTTCGGTTTGTGCCACGTTCGCTCTACTCCGGTCCCGTGCAATCGGTTCGCATCGCCCGACCGTCACGGACTCACTTGTCCGTGTCGTGGCGGCTCACCCGCCGAATGACATCGGCGGGGAACCCCCTCTGTTCAAGAAATCTTGCGCGGCGCGCGCGCTCGCGCACCGAATCGGGCGCCGCCGTGCCGAAGCGCCGCGCCGCGGCATGGGCCGCTCGATCCAGCCATTCGTCGGAAAAGGGGGCGAGCGCCGCTTCGATGGCCTGACCGGGAATACCCCGCTCGGCCAGCGCCGCCTGGATCTTGCGCGGACCGTCGCCCCGTTCGATCCGCTCCCGAACGTAGAATTCCGCGAAGCGCTCGTCGCTCTGTAGGCCCACCTCGGCGAGCCGCTCAAGCTCCAACGTGATCGCATCAGCGGGGAACCCCCGCTCGCGCAGCTTGCGCTGGAGCTCCCGCGCGCTGTGCTCGCGTCGCGTCAGCAGGCGTAACGCGGTGTCGTGCAGCCCGCCATCGTCCTCCTCAGCGTCAGGCGTCAGACTCGGCTGCCTCCGGCGACTCCTGCTCCGACTTGCGCGGGGCCGGCTTCGGTAACAGGATCTCGCGCAAGCGGACGCGGATCTCATCCGCCGTCTCCGGATTCTCCTTGAGATAGCGCCGGGCGTTTTCCTTGCCTTGCCCGATCCGATCGCCGTTGTAACTGAACCAGGAGCCGGATTTGTCGACCAGGTTGTGCTTCACGCCGAGATCGACCAGTTCGCCCTCGCCGGAGACGCCCTCACCGTAGAGGATCTCGAACTCCGCCTGGCGGAACGGCGGCGCCATCTTGTTCTTGACCACCTTGACGCGCGTCTCGTTGCCGATGACCTCTTCGCCCTTCTTGATCGAGCCGATGCGGCGGATATCCAGGCGCACGGAGGAATAGAACTTGAGGGCGTTACCGCCGGTCGTGGTCTCGGGACTGCCGAACATCACGCCGATCTTCATGCGGATCTGGTTGATGAAGCAGACCATCGTGCCCGAGCGCTTGATGTTCGCCGTGAGCTTGCGCAGCGCCTGCGACATCAGCCGCGCATGCAGGCCGACGTGCGAATCGCCCATCTCGCCCTCGATCTCCGCCTTGGGCGTAAGCGCCGCCACCGAGTCGATCACGACCATGTCGATCGCGCCCGAGCGCACCAGCATGTCGGCGATCTCGAGGGCCTGATCGCCCGTGTCGGGCTGCGAAACGAGGAGGTCGTCGACGTTGACGCCGAGATTCTCGGCGTAGGTCGGATCCAGCGCGTGCTCCGCGTCGATGAAGGCACAAGTACCGCCCGCCTTTTGGCACTCGGCCACGGCCTGGAGGGTTAGCGTCGTCTTGCCGGAGGACTCAGGGCCGTAGATCTCGACGACACGACCGCGCGGCAGCCCCCCGACGCCGAGCGCCGCATCGAGCCCCAGCGAGCCGGTCGAGACCACGGGCACGTCGCGCACGGCGTCGTCATCGCCCATGCGCATGACGGCGCCCTTGCCGAATTGTTTCTCGATCTGTCCTAGCGCGGCGGCCAGGGCCTTCTTGCGATCTTCGTCCACGCTGATCCCTCCCACGGCCTGATCCCGGCCAAGTGTCCTGTCTCGCACAACGCCAGTTTTTCGTCGGGTCTTGGGGCGCCTGGCGGCGTTGCGCCTCCTCACCATAAGACGCGCTATGGCTCGTCAGCGCGCCTTGCCAGTCGCCGCAATCCCTCGCCGAAAAATCCGGCGCATTTACGAGACAGGACACTAGATTATCCGAACATTATCCCACATTGCCGCGCGCGGCCGCACCCCGGCGTGCCGCGCCGCACGGCGCTACCCCATGCCGACGTCTTCCAGCTCCTCGCCAAGTTCCTCGACGTCGCTCTTCTCGCCCCGCAGCAACTCGAGCTGCTCCAGGTAATGCTGGTCCACGTCGCCGGTGATGTACTCACCGGTGAAGCAGCAGCCCTCGAATCGGGTCAGCGCGGTGTTGCCAGCGCGCACGGCCTCGATCAAGTCCTCGACCGACTGGTAGATCAGCCAGTCCGCCCCGATCTCCTGCGCCACCTCCTCCTCGGTCCGCCCGTGCGCGATCAGCTCGTCGGCGGCCGGCATATCGATGCCGTAGACGTTGGGGTAACGCACCGGCGGGGCCGCCGAGGCCATGTATACCTTCTTGGCGCCTTTGTCGCGCGCCATCTGCACAATCTGGTCCGAGGTCGTACCGCGCACGATCGAGTCGTCCACCAGCAGCACGTTCTTACCGCGGAATTCGAGTTCGATGGCATTGAGCTTCTGGCGCACCGATTTCCGACGCATCTGCTGGCCCGGCATGATGAACGTGCGGCCGATATAGCGATTCTTGATGAAGCCCTCGCGATATTTCACGCCCAGGCGGTTGGCCATCTCCAGCGCCGAGGTACGGCTGGTGTCGGGAATCGGGATGACCACGTCGATATCGTGCTCCGGCCACTCGCGCTCGATCTTCCCGGCCAGGTGCTGCCCCATGCGCAAGCGCGACTTGTAGACCGAAACATCGTCGATGATCGAGTCGGGCCGGGCGAAATATACGAACTCGAACAGGCACGGCGCCAAGACGGCCTGATCGCTGCACTCGCGGCTATGCACCGTGCCGTCGGCCTCGATGTACACCGCCTCGCCCGGGCTCAGGTCGCGCACCAGCTCGAACTCGAGCGTGTCCAGCACCACGCTCTCCGAGGCGACCATGTACTCGGGCCCCATGACCGTGTCGCGGCGGCCGAGCACAACCGGCCGGATGCCCCAGGGGTCGCGGATCGCCAACACACCGCGACCGGCGATCATGGTGACGACGGCATAACCGCCGCGCGCGCGTCGATGCAGCTCCGTGACCGCACCGAACACGTGATCGGGCTCGAGCTGCTTCGACGATGCCACGCACTTTTGCAGCTCGTGCGCGAACACGTTGAGCAGGACCTCGGTGTCCGATGAGGTATTGATGTGACGCAGCTCCGCCTCGAATAGCTGGCGCTTGAGCTCATCGGCATTGGTCAGATTGCCGTTGTGCGCCATGGCGATGCCGTAGGGCGAATTCACGTAGAACGGCTGCGCCTCGGCGGAGGACTGGCTGCCGGCCGTGGGGTAGCGGCAGTGGCCAATCCCCATTCGGCCCTGCAGGCGCATCATGTGGCGGGTGTGAAAGACGTCGCGCACCAGGCCCGAGCCCTTGCGCATGAACAGGCGGCCTTCGTTGCAGGTCATGATCCCGGCGGCGTCCTGCCCGCGGTGCTGCAACAAGGTCAAGCCGTCGTACAGGGGCTGATTGGCCGGGCCGTGCCCGACGATACCCACGATTCCGCACATGACAAATACCCTCTCGAGAGCGGGACCCCCGCCCCGCCGGGCCGCCCGCTAGGGCGACAGCATCGACTCGGCCAGATCGGCCGGATAGTGCGTTCGCATCCACTCGGCCAGCGGTTCGAACAGCGGCAATAGCCGCGACTCGTCCCACCATGCCTCTTGCGCCAGCGACGTTTCGCTAACGAGTAGTACCAGCACCGCAACGATGGCGACGCCGCGAAGAATGCCGAAGACGACCCCCAACGCGCGGTCCGTACCTGATAATCCCGTCTTTTCGACCATGGTCGAGAGCAGAAAGTTGGCCAGACCGCCCACGAGCAAGGTCGTCATGAACAGGCCGATGGCTGCCGCCACCCAGCGCACGGTCGGGCTCTCCCAAGAAGCGGGCAGCAACAGCGCCAGCTTCGGCGCGAACATCAGCGCCACCCAGACCGCCACGATCCAGGTCGCCAGTGAGATGGCCTCTTTGACGAACCCTCGGATCACACTGATGCCGCCGGAGACGGCGATCACCACGAGAATGATCCAGTCGAATCCCGTCACCGGCGCCGCCGTCAGGGATGCGACATGACCAGCGTGGGCTCACCACGCTGGTCGGACACACGCTCGCTCAGGCGATCCGCCTCTTCCCGTGTGGCCACGGGCCCGATGCGGACACGCCAGAGCGTACGCTCCCCATTATCGGACTGCTCGGCGAACGCGTCGAAACCGGCCTCGCGCAGTCGATCGCGCAGCACGAGGGCATTGGTCTCGCGCGTAAAACTGCCCACCTGGACAACCCAGCCCTCAGCGTCCGGGGCTGGCCGAGCCGAATCGGCCGAAGCCTCTTCGGATGACGAACTCGCGTCGGCGTCTTCTTCTTCGTCTTCGTCTTCGTTAACGTCGGTGGCCGCGCTCGATGGTTCATCCGACTCGGCCGGATCGTCTCGACTGGCTTGCGCGCCGCCGGTCTCTTCCCCGTCTTCCGTATCGCTGCCACCGTCGTCGCCGTCGCCGCCATTCGGCGTAGCGGGCGCTTCGGACACTGCGATTTCCGGACCGGCCCCTCCCTCGTTCCCGGCATGACGCGACAGACTGGTATCCGCGAGGTCAGGCGTGCCTTCGAGACGGTTCCTCGGGGGTTGAGGCTCTGGCGGCAGCTCGATGGCAATATCACGTGGGCCCGACTGGCCGGAGCCATCCAGGAGCATGGGTAGGAAAATGACGGCCAAGGCAACCAGAACGATGGCGCCGACCAGACGCTGTTTCAATGCAGGGTCCACCGTGACGCGCCCCTGGGGCGAGCGAATCGCCGCTGCGTCGGGCGTAGGGGCATTGTATCAGGCCGCACGGGCGCTCACGAACGCGCCACCGAAACGAGCGGCATCCAGTCAGCCATTCGACAGCAGCAATGCGCGCACAGGCCCGACCGTGGCGAACGAGCCGGCGACCACGATGCGATCGCCGGGCCTCACGGCGGCGCGGGCGGACAAGAATGCGGTCGCGGGATCGGCACCCGAGGCCTCGATCACGCCGCCGATCGCGCCGATGGCCTGGCTGAGGCGCTCGTGCGCCGCCCCACGGGGCGACGGCAGGCTCGCGACGAACCAGGCATCGACCACCGGCGCGAGTTCGGCCACCACGGCCTCGATGTCCTTGTCCGCATACATCCCGAGAACCGCCAGGGTCCTTCCCCCCGTCGGACGTGCCAGCTGCTGCGCGAGCATGCTCGCGGCGGCCGGATTGTGCGCCACATCGAGCACCATCTCGACCGTGCCACCGGGAGCTTCGGAACGAAGAATCTCGAAACGCCCCGGCACCCGCGCCTCACGCAGGCCGGCGGCAATGCCAGGCGCCGCCGGATCGAGTCCCAGCGCGGCCACCGCCGCCACGGCCGTGGCGGCATTGGCCAGTTGATAACCGCCGCCGGCGCCCGGTAGCGGCAGAGCGACGGGCGCGTGTGCGTCCTGCCACCAGTGCCAACCTTCGCCATCGGCCGCATAGGCGAAATCGTGGCCGACCCGCCGAACCCGCGCGCCCACTTCATCCGCCGCCTCCAGCAAGCCCGGCGCAGGCGGCGCCTCGCCGACGATCAACGGCCGATCCGCACGGGCGATGCCTGCCTTCTCACGCGCGATCGCGGCTCGATCCGTGCCCAGCCATTCGGCGTGGTCGATCCCGATCGAGGTCACCACCGCGACATCCGAATCGACCACGTTGGTAGCATCGAGCCGGCCGCCGAGACCGACCTCGAGCACAATGACGTCGACGCGGGCGTGTGCGAATACGTCCAGCGCCGCGAGCGTCGTGAATTCGAAGAAGGTCAGACTGGTCGCGCCACGCGCGTGCTCGACTCGGCGGAAGGCGGCCAGCAGGGTCGCATCATCCGCGTCGCGCCCATCGACGCGGATGCGTTCATTGAATCGCGACAGGTGCGGTGAAGTATACAGGCCGACGCGATGGCCGGCGGCGCCGAGCATCGCCGCAACCAGCTGGCATACCGATCCCTTGCCGTTGGTGCCCGCGACGGTCACTACGCGCGCCGCCGGCGTGGCGACCCCGAGCGCAGCGGCAACGTGACCCACGCGCTCGAGCCCAAGATCGATTTCCTGCGGGTGCAGCCCCTCGAGCCACTCCAGCCAGTCCGCGAGCGCCTGAGCGGATGCGGACTCGAGGTTCATGGCTGCACACCCCCCGCGGCGCCAGGGCTCATTCCTGGGGCTGGTAGGCCAGCTGCGGCTGCGGCTGGTGGGTGAGGATGCCAAGCAGGCTACTGAGCTGATCGCGCATCTCGCGCCGATCCACGATCAGATCGATGGCGCCGTGATCGACCAGGAACTCGGCGCGCTGGAAGCCCTCCGGCAAGGTCTCGCGCACGGTCTGCTCGATCACGCGCGGGCCGGCGAAGCCGATCAAGGCCTCCGGCTCGGCGACGTTGATGTCGCCCAGCATGGCCAGGCTGGCCGATACGCCACCCATGGTCGGATCCGTCATCACCGAGACGTAGGGCAGCCCGCGACGCGAAAGCCGGGCCAGTGCCGCGCTCGTCTTCGACATCTGGAACAGCGACAGCAGCGCCTCCTGCATCCGCGCCCCGCCACTCGCAGAGAAGCACACCAAGGGCACCTCGTCCTCGATGGCCGTGTTCACCGCGCGCACGAAGCGCTCGCCGACCACCGAGCCCATGGAGCCGCCCATGAAGTTGAACTCGAATGCGCAGGCGACGACGGGGTGATTACGCACCTGGCCCCGCATGGCGATCAGCGCGTCCTTCTGGCCGGTGGCCTTTTGCGTCTGGGTCAGTCGATCCTTGTACTTCTTGGTATCGCGGAAGCGCAGGACGTCGACCGGCTCGGTCGAGCCGCCGATCTCGCGGCGCGGCTCAGGGTCGAGAAAATGCTGCAGGCGCACGGTCGCCGAGATGCGATGGTGGTGATCGCATTTGGGGCAGACGTCGAGATTGCGCTCGAGCTCGGCGCGATAGAGCACGGCACCGCAGGAGTCGCACTTGACCCACAACCCTTCGGGCACATTGCCCTTGTTGCGGGTTTCAGTGCGGATGCGCTTGGACATCAGCCGCTCGAACCAGGTCATGTCCGATTCCTTTTACCAGTTCGCTGTACGGGGGGCGGACGCCGGCCGCGCCGCCGGGGATGGGTCAGGCCGGGGCGAATGCATACACGTTCAGGCCGCGGCGTCCAGGGCAGCGCGTAGCGAGCCGACGAGTTCGCCGACCCCGCGCCGCGCCGCGGCCACGTCATCGCCGCCCTCGGCGATGCGCGCCACCACAGCCGAGCCAACGATCACCGCGTCCGCGAACGCGCCGATGCGCGAGGCCGAGTCGGCGTCGCGAATGCCAAAGCCAACGCCCACCGGCAGGTTCGTGTACCCACGGATTTGCTTGAGGCGTTCTTCGATTTCGCCAAACGCCAACTGCCCGACGCCGGTCGTGCCCTTGAGTGACACGTAATAGACGAAACCGCGTGCGTTGGCGCAAATGCGCGCCATGCGCTCGTCGGACGTAGTCGGCGCCAGCAGGAAAATCGGATCGATCCCCTGCTCCGTCACCGCCGCCACGAAGTCTTCGGCCTCTTCGGGCGGGTTGTCCACGACGAGCACGCCGTCCACACCGGCGGCGGACGCTTCCGCGGCGAACGCCTGCGCGCCCATGATCTCAATCGGATTGAGATAGCCCATCAGCACGACCGGGGTCGCGGCATCCTCGCGGCGGAACTCGGCGACCATGGCGAGCACGTCGCGCAGGGTCACGCCGTGCGCGAGGGCGCGCTGGCAGGCGTCCTGGATCACGGGCCCGTCCGCCTGCGGGTCGGAGAACGGCACACCCAACTCGACCACGTCGGCGCCACTGGCGACCATTTCGTGCATCAAGGATACCGTGGCATCCGGACGCGGATCCCCCGCGGTGAGATAGGGAATCAGTGCCTTGCGCCCGGCCGCGCGCAGTCGATCGAAACGCTCGCTTATGCGGCTCATGCCGGGTCGTCTCCGCTGTACTTGGCGACCGTGGCCATGTCCTTGTCACCGCGCCCGGACAGGTTCACCACCAGGGTCTGGTCGCGGCCCATGGTCGACGCCAACTCGCGCGCGAAGGCGAGCGCATGCGCCGTCTCCAGCGCCGGCATGATGCCCTCCGTGCGGGTGAGTTCATGGAATGCCGCCAGCGCGGCGTCGTCGTTGACCGCGCGATACTGGACGCGGCCGCTGTCCTTGAGCCAGGCATGCTCCGGGCCGACGCCCGGATAGTCCAAACCCGCCGAGATCGAGTGCGTGCCGAGGATCTGGCCCGCGGGGTCCGACATCAGGTAGCTGCGCGCACCGTGCAACACTCCGGGTCGGCCGGCGCAGAGCGGCGCGCCATGCTCGCCCGTCTCCAGCCCATGTCCGCCCGCCTCGACGCCGTAGATCGCGACCGATTCGTCCTCGAGGAAGGGATGGAACAGGCCGATGGCATTCGAGCCGCCACCGACGCAGGCGATCAGCGCATCGGGCAGACGGCCCTCGTGCTCGGCCATTTGCTCGCGCGTCTCCAGTCCAATCACGCGTTGGAAATCGCGCACCATCGCCGGATACGGATGCGGCCCGGCCACGGTACCGATGATGTAATAGGTGGTGTCGACGTTGGCGACCCAGTCGCGCATGGCCTCATTGAGCGCGTCCTTGAGGGTGCGCGTGCCCGACTCGACGGGCACGACCTCGGCGCCAAGCAGGCGCATGCGAAACACGTTCGTCTGCTGGCGCTCGACGTCCTCGGCGCCCATGTAGACCACGCATTCCATGCCCAGGCGCGCCGCGACCGTGGCGCTCGCCACACCGTGCTGACCGGCGCCGGTTTCGGCGATCACGCGCTGCTTGCCCATGTACTTGGCAACCAGGGCCTGGCCCACGGTGTTGTTGATCTTGTGCGCGCCGGTGTGGTCGAGATCCTCGCGCTTGAGGTAGACGCGCGCCCCGCCCAGTTCCTCGGACCAGCGGCGGGCGTAATAGAGCGGGCTCGGACGACCGATGAAATTCCGGCACATCCACGCCAGCTCGGCCTGGAAATCCGCGTCCTCGCGCAGATGGGCATAGGCCTCGCGCAGCTCGGTCAGCGGCGCCATCAGGGTCTCGGCGACGAAGGCGCCGCCGTAGGGGCCGAAATGGCCGCGCCCATCCGGCATGACCTGGCGCTCAGGCTCGATTGCGGTCGCCACGTCGTACCTCCTCAATGAATTCACGGATACGGTCATCGTCCTTGACCCCACGGGCCCGTTCGACGCCGGTGCTCACGTCCACCGCGTCGGGACGCACGCTGGTCACCGCCTCGGCGACATTTTCCGGCGAGAGCCCGCCCGCCAGGATCAGGCCATATGCGCGTTGCGCCGGCAACCGCTCCCAGCCAAACGCTTCGCCCGTCCCACCGGCCTCGCCCGCGGCATGACTGTCTACCAGTATCCCACGCGCATCGGGATAGTTCGCGGCCGCGGCGGTCACATCGGCGCCCGCGCCCATGCCCGCGCCCATGCCCACGGCCTTGACATACGGCCGGGCGAAAGCTCGGCAATAGTCGGGTGTCTCGATGCCATGGAACTGCAGCTCGTCGAGGGGCACCGCTTCGAGTGTTGCGCGCACCCGTTCGGGCTCGGCATCGAGGAACAACCCAACTGAGGTAACGAACGGCGGCAAAGCCTTGACGATCGCCCGCGCAGTATCGATGTCCACGGCCCGCGCGCTCGACGGATGGAACACCAATCCGATGGCATCCGCCCCCCAATACGCAGCGCTGCGCGCATCTTCTGGCCGGCTCGCGCCGCAGATCTTGATTCGCGTGGGACTCATGGATACTGGCGCGCGTGCCTGGAGGCCGATGCGTAACTCACAAGATCGTTCAGCGTATCACATCGGGCCGATTCCGCGGTCCCTGCCCAGGCGTTCAGACACCGAACTCGCCGGCCAGCGGCGGGCATGCCTCCGCGCGCTCCGGCAAGCGGAAGTGTGCCGGATAGCGCGGTCCGAGAAAGTACAGGCCGTGGGCGGGTGCCGTGGACCCGCCACGCGTCCGATCCCGGCCCGCGATCAGTTCAGCGATCCACTCCGGCGGATGGTCCCCCCGGCCGACGCTGAGCAGCGTGCCGACGATGATGCGCACCATGTTGTGCAAAAACGCGTTGGCGCGGACATCGATCGCGATGAGGTCGTCCCTCCGCGTGACCGTGACGAAATGGACGCTGCGCACCGGATGGCGCGCGCGACAGGCCGCCGTGCGGAAGGCGCTGAAATCGTGCTCCCCCACCAACTGCGCCGCCGCCGCCCGCATGGCGCGGACGTCAAGCGACTGCGCCGACCAGGCCAGCCGGGCACGCCACAACGCAGGCCGGGCCGCGCCCTCGGCCACGACATAGCGGTACAGCCGATCGGTTGCACTGAAGCGGGCATGGAACTCGTCGTCGGTCGGACGTGCCCAGCGGATGGCCACATCGGCCGGCAGATGCGTGTTGCCCCCCATCAACCATGCGCGATCGGGGCGGAGGGTGGCGGTGTCGAAATGGAACACCTGGCCGACCGCATGCACGCCGGCATCGGTGCGTCCGGCGCACATGGTGTGGACCGGTTCGTCGGCCACACGAGAGAGCGCGGCCTCGACTTCGCCTTGAACGGTTCGGGAGGCGGGCTGGATCTGCCATCCCTGAAACCCCGTCCCGTCGTACTCGACGCAGCAGGCTATCCGCACCTCATCCGACTCGCGAAGTGGAGCACGTCGCCCGGCACGCCGCGCCGGGCGTTGCCGTGCTATTGAACCGTCTCGAGCAGATTGCGCGCCTCGGCCTGTTGCTCCTCGGTGCCGCCGGCGATGACCTCTTCCAGCGCATTGCTCGCACTGTCGGCATCCCCCATGTCGATGTACGCCTTGGCGAGATCGAGCATGGTCGCGAGGCCCTCATCCTGGGACGCACCGCCGGCGGCATCCGAGCTCGGGGATCCCGCACCGCTGGCGCCACCCTCGTCCGTCGTGACGCCCTGCTCAAAGGCATCGAGATCGAACTCCATGACTGGGGTTTCGCCCTCGTCCATACCGAGGCCCAGGTCGTCGCCCAAGCCATCGGATGCGCCCGCGTTGTCCGGCGGCATGGACGGAGTCAGATCGGCGCCAGCATCCCCGGTCGTGTCCGTTGCCGTGGCTGGATCGGCGTCGTCACCCACCTCGAATTGACTGAGGTCGAACACATCGTCGTCGGCCGCGCTCTGCGCTGCGCTCGAAGTCTCACCCAGACCGAGATCCGTATCGAGTGAGAAGTCGAGATCGTCATCGTCGGCAGGACCCGCCGTAGTCGACGCCTCGCCTGGGCTCACCTCGGCCCCACTGGTTCGATCGGCACCGAAATCGCCGAGATCCCCGATATCAAAATCCAAGCCGTCGGACGCGTGCGACGCAGACGCCTCGGGCTCACTGGCCGACCCCGGGCCTTCGCCGGCACCCGTCTTCTCCGGGGGGCCGAGATCCGAGATATCGAAGTCGAGACCCGCGTCGTCGAGGCCCGAGTCATTCCCCGACGCGCCTACCAGACTGGCGGGCGAGGCACCCGGCTGGTCCGCGTCATCGAGATCGCTGAGATCGAAGTCGAGATCATCGTCGTCCGCGCCCCCGGTCGAACTTCCCGAAGTGCTGGCGGGCGTATCGAGATCGCGGTCATTTCCGCCAAGGCCGAGGTCGTCACCGCCCAGATCCTGCGGCGGGCTATCGCCGTCGCCTCCGAGATCGAGATCGTCGTCCGCCGAGCCGTGCTCCCCGGCGATGCTCGCCCCTGCCACCGCGCCGGCACCAGAGGCGAATAACGCGTGTTGCGGCGCGATCTGCTGACCCATGCCGACCACGCGCTGCCAGGACGATGCCGACGGCTCACCTACCTGCTGGCGGAAGCCATGAGCGGCCGTAGCGAATTCGTCTGCCTTGCCCGCGGCGAACAACGTTTCCAGCAGCTTTTCGTGGTAGTCGGCGCGAGTGGGGTTCTCCTGCAACGCCAGACGCAGCAAGTCCTCCGCCTGCTGATGCAGGCCGTAGGCGAGATATACGTCGGCTTCGTCGAGCGTGTCGTCGTTCTCACGCGGTGCCGACTCGTCCCCGGTCGGCGCCTCGGGACCGAGATCGGAAAGATCCAGATCGTCGTCGAATAGCCCCACCGACGTATCGTCGAGCGCGCTGGGCGATTCGACCGACGCAACGGGCTCGGGGTCTGCCGGTGCATCGTCCGCAACCGCCTGCTCCGATTCGGCCGCGTACCCCTGCGTGGCGGCGATCCCTGCGGCCAACTCCGCTTCCTCCGCCGCCGCGTTCGCCCGCCGGCGGCGGACGAGCACCAGCGCGAGTCCGAGTACCAGCAAGGCCACCGCGCCCGCCAGCAACGAGGTAACCATGCCGCCACCGAGGACACTCGAAACGGCCCCGGAGATGGCCGCGCCGATGCCGGCGAAGACGCCCAGCACCGTGCCCAACCAACCGCGCTGGGTGTCATCGGTATCGGTGCCGACGATGTCCTGCTGTTCGTCGCTGGCCGTCGTCTGCGCCTGCGAGCCCTCTTCGGGGTTCTCCGCGCCAGCCGAGACACCAGAGTCGCCCGCGCCGCCCGCGACCGATTCGTTGCCGCCAGACTCCCCTCCGCCATTGGCGGCGGCAGCGCCCGAACCGGCGTCGCCCGGGGCGGCTGCCACTACGGCACCTTCATCGTTCTCTTCGTCGTCCCCAGCGGAACCCGATTCCGCCTGGAGGTCACTCAGCTGCTGCTGCAACTGCGCCAACTGGTCCTCGCGCACGGTGACCAACTGTTCCATCTTGTCGACGGTGTCCTCGAGCTGCGCCACGCGATCAGCCAGTTCGGTGCGTTCGGCCTGAACCGAGGCGAGTTCCTCTCGCGCCAGCTTGAGTTCCTGGCTCGCGGTCGAGTCGCTGGCCGTCGCCGAGGCCGATTCGTCGCTTGTCGCACCGCCCTCTTCGGCACCGACAAGGTCCAGGCGGCTGTCGCCGCCCTCGTCAGTGGAAGCGGCCGCGCGGTCATCGCCGGCCTCATCACCGGACGACGGTGCGTCCTCGGCCTGGGCGACCTGCGTGGCCTCGCCCTGGCCAATCGCGTCGCGCCATTCACGCCAAAGCCCGTTCTGCTCCCGCACGCGGGCGATCGCCCGCTGCCCGGAAAGCGAGCGCACGTCGTCCTCTTCGGGCACGCGCAACACGTAACCCTGTTTCAGACGATTGATGTTGCCGTCCTCGAACGCCTCGGGGTTATACCGAAGCAGGGCGAGCATCATCTGCTGCACTGATGTGTCGCCCTCGCGGAGCTGTTCGGCGATGTCCCACAGTGTCTCGCCCTCGGCGACTTCGCCGTACTCCCGGGGCTGACTCGGCTCCTCGACGACTGGCGTGGCCGGCGCACGCGCGGCCTGCGCCGCATCGGCTTCCGCCTCCCGCTCGGCCCGACGCTGTTCGCGCTGCTGGCGTTCGGCCTCTTCCTCCTCACGCGCCACCTGCAGGAATACCGGCGTATCGCCGAACTCGCCTTCCCGCTCGCTCTCGCGTTCGACCCGCGCGGGCGCCGGTTCCTCCGCCGCCGCTTCACTCTGCTCCGCGCCGGTTGCAGCCTCCGCGGCCGCGGGCTCGTTCGTCTCTGGCGTAGCGGGGCTGGGCTCGGGCGGTACGGAGCCGACTTCACCGTTCATGACGGCGTCGTCCATTGACGCGTCGGCGTCGCCGGGGGTTTGCTCGACCTCGGGCTCCGCCGCGCCGCTGGATTCATTTTCATTACTGGCGAACACGGGCGGGTCGAGCAGGACGGTGTACTCGCGCAGCAGGTTGCCGTCGGGGGCGTCGACTTCGATCAGAAAATTCAGGAAGGGCTCGGAAATGGGCTCGCGGCTGCTGATCTGGATGAGTGCCGTTCCGTCGCGCGCGACGACGTCGAACTCGAGTCGCGTAAGCGCGTACGGGCGCGCGAGGCCGAGATCGCGAAAGGCCTCCTCCGAGGCAAGCGTGACGATCACGTCGCCGGTATCGTCCCCGGCAACGCCACGCAACGGGATTTCCGCATCGAGGGGCTGATTGAGAGCCGATTGCAGCTCGATCTCGCCGACGCCCAGGGCATGAGCCGCAGGCGAACTCAATAAGGCGCATACGAGGGTCGGAGCCAGGGCCAGTCGTCGCACGGAGGTCGCCCCTTCTTAATTATAGGATGGCGCGAGCGGCGTGAACTCCGCCGCGCCCTTGTAATCCGCCAAACCCTAGCACAACGGGCCGGGCCGTACGCCTACCGTTTGAGAATATACTTTAAAGAAGTCACATTAACAAAGGCAGCCTAACTCCCCGCTAGATGTACTCTTTTATCAACAGCTCCGCGATCTGAATGCTGTTGAGAGCGGCGCCCTTGCGCACATTATCCGAGACGACCCACATGTCCAGCCCGCGCGGGTGCGAAATGTCCTCGCGGATGCGGCCGACGAATACTTCATCGCGGTCCGCGCCTTCCGTGACGGCCGTGGGATAACCGCCATCGCGACGCTCGTCGAGGACGCTAACGCCCGGCGCACGCGACAGCAGATCGCGCGCCTGATCGGCGCTGATCGCCTCACGCGTCTCGATGTGAATGGCCTCGGAGTGGCCGAAGAAGACCGGGATACGCACCGTGGTCGGGTTCACCAGGATCGAATCGCGCTCGAAGATCTTCTGGGTCTCCCAGACCATCTTCATCTCTTCGCGCGTATAGCCGTTGTCCTGGAAGTCATCGATATGCGGCAGCGCGTTGAACGCAATCTGCTTGGGATAGGCCGAGCATTCGACGGGCTTGCCGCTGAGCAGATTGGCCGTCTGCGTCGCCAGCTCTTCCACCGCTTCCTTACCCGTGCCGGAGACGGCTTGATAGGTCGCCACGTTGATGCGCTCGATCACAGCGGCATCGTCGATCGGCTTGAGCGCGACCAGCATCTGAATGGTCGAGCAATTCGGGTTCGCAATGATGTTGCGCTGCGTGTAACCGGCGATCGCGTGCGGATTGACCTCGGGCACGACCAGCGGGATATCCGCGTCATTGCGGAAGTGCGAGGTGTTATCGATCACCACGCAGCCAGCAGCAGCAGCGCGGGGCGCGTGCTCAGCCGAGATCGAGCCGCCCGCTGAAAACAGCGCGATCTGGGTGTCCTTGAAATCGAACTCCGCCAGGTCCTGGACTTCCAGCGTCCGGTTGCCGAAGTTCACTTCGCTGCCCGCCGACCGGCTGCTCGCCAGAGCCGTCACCGTCTCCGCCGGGAATTTCCGCTCTGCCAGTAACTGCAGCATGGTCTCTCCGACCACGCCGGTCGCACCGACTACCGCAACATTGTACTTGCTCGCCATATCAGAGACTCGCTATGCGTGTACTTAGAAAATTTTCAGAACCACGGATGAACACGGATAAACACGGATGCGGTACATAAGGGCCGGGTCTTAGGCCTCCACACGCGTCGCCGCCATAGCGAAGCTCCGATCGCGTCGGGAGCCGCAGCGATTCAATCCGTGTACATCCGTGTTCATCCGTGGTTCCCATTCATTCGAGCGCGGCGATGACCGCGTCGCCCATGGCGCTGGTCGAAATCGACCGGCCGCCGCCGGCGATATCGGCCGTGCGCAGGCCGTCGGCCAAGACCTTGCCCACCGCACGCTCGATGCGATCGGCCAGTTCGGCCTGGTCCAGCGAGTAGCGCAGCATCATCGCCGTGGACAGCAACATCGCCATCGGATTGACGATATTCTTGTCCGCGATATCGGGCGCCGAACCGTGGACCGGTTCGTACATGCCCTTGCCGGCGGTATCGAGGGAGGCCGAAGGCAGCATGCCGATCGAGCCGGTGAGCATCGCGGCGGCGTCCGACAGTATATCGCCGAACATATTGCCCGTAACGATCACATCGAACTGCCGCGGCGCCTGCACCAGCTGCATCGCCGCGTTGTCGACGTACATGTGCGACAGCTCAACCTGCGGGTAGTCGCCATGGACACGATTGACGACCTCGCGCCAGAGCTGCGAGGTCTCAAGGACGTTGGCCTTGTCCACCGAGCACAGCCGCCCGCTGCGGCGCGCGGCGATCTCGAAGCCGCGCCGCGCGATGCGCTCGATCTCGGACTCGCTGTAGGCCATGGTGTCATAGCCACGGCGCTCGCCCGACGGCAACGTCTCGATGCCACGCGGCTCGCCGAAGTAGATGTCGCCGGTCAGCTCGCGCACGATCATCAGATCGAGTCCCGCGACGAGTTCAGGCTTGAGCGCGGAGGCGTCGGCAAGCTCGGAATACAGGATCGCCGGGCGCAGGTTGGCGAACAGCTCGAGCTCGCGCCGCAGATTCAGCAGGCCCGTCTCGGGACGACGCTCGCGCGCCTCACCGTCCCACTTGGGCCCGCCGACCGCGCCCAAAAGCACCGCATCCGCCTCACGCGCCAGGCGCAACGTAGCGTCCGGCAGCGCCTGGCCGGCCGCATCGACGCCGGCCCCGCCCACGTCGGCGCGCTCGCACTCGACCGCAAGCCCGAAACGCTCGCTCAACGCCGCCAGCAGCTTCTCCGCCTCGGCCACGATCTCCACCCCGACCCCATCGCCGGGCAACAATGCAATACGATGACTCATGAACTGTTTCCGCTTGTTATGCGCCTATCCCGAGATTCAATAAACCTTCACAGATGAACACAGATAGACACAGATAAGATCGGGGCTGAGCGCCCCTTCCAGGTTCCGACCTTCGAGCCAAGCTTCTAGCTCGCTCGTCGGCGCTGCGCGCCTACAACATTCGCAGCCTCTCGGCAGCCCTCATTCATCTGTGTGCATCTGTGTTCATCTGTGATGTTTTTCCCCGAATTTGGCCGCGACCTTACTGGAACAGCCACGGCGCCTCTTGGCGGCGGCGGGCCTCGTAGGCCTGGATCTCTTCGGCGTGCTGCAGGGTCAGGGCGATGTCGTCGAGACCCTCGAGCAGGCAATCGCGCCGGAATTCGTCGACCTCGAAGGAGAACGCCGTGCCGTCGGGCGTGCGTACTTGGCACTGCTCCAGGTCGACGGCCAGGCGATAGCCCTCGTTCGACTCGGTCTCGGCGAACAGCCGGTCGACCGCGTCGTGATCCAGCCGCACGGGCAGCAGGCCGTTCTTGAAGCTGTTGTTGTAGAAAATGTCCGCGAAGCTCGGCGCGATCACGGCACGAAAACCGAAATCGGTCAGCGCCCACACCGCGTGCTCGCGCGACGAACCGCAACCGAAGTTCTCGCGCGTCAGCAGAATCTCGGCCCCGGCATAGCGCGGCTGGTTGAGCACGAATTCCGGGTTCGGCCGCCGCTCGACGCCGCTCTGTTGCGCGCCGTCGGCGTCGAGATAGCGCCAGTCGTCGAACAGATTCGGCCCGAACCCCGTCTTGTTCACGGATTTCAGATACTGCTTCGGGATGATCGCGTCGGTATCGACGTTGGAGCGATCCAGCGGCGCGACCCGCCCGGTGACCTTACGAAAGGGTTCCATTAGTGCCTCCGATCGCTCATCTCGCGCACGTCGACGAAATGGCCAGCCACGGCCGCGCCCGCCGCCATCGCCGGGCTGACCAGATGCGTCCGGCCGCCGGCGCCCTGACGGCCCTCGAAGTTGCGGTTCGAAGTCGAGGCGCAGCGCTCGCCGGGATCCAGCCGGTCCTCGTTCATGCCCAGGCACATCGAGCAGCCCGGCTCGCGCCACTCGAAGCCCGCGTCCATGAATACCTGATCCAGACCCTCGGCCTCGGCTTGGTGCTTCACCAAGCCCGAACCGGGGACGACCATAGCCAGCTCAATGTTCGACGCCAGCGCGCGCCCGCGAACCACGGACGCAGCCGCACGTAGGTCCTCGATGCGCGCATTGGTGCACGAGCCGATGAAGATCTTGTCGGGCCGGATCTCGGTGATCGGCGTTCCCGGTTGCAGACCCTGATACTCAAGCGCATGACGCATGGACTCGGCCTTGACCGAGTCGGGCTCCTCAGCAGGGTCGGGGACGATGCCGCCCACCGGCACGACCATCTCCGGCGAGGTCCCCCAGGTCACCTGCGGCTCGATCGCGGCACCATCCAGACGCACCACGGTATCGAACGCGGCATCGGCATCGCTCTGCAGGCCGCGCCAGGCCTCGACCGCCTGGTCCCAGGTCTCGCCGCGCGGCGCGAACGGCCGGCCCTTGATGTAGTCGATGGTCGTCTCGTCGACCGCCATCAGGCCGGCGCGGGCGCCCGCCTCGATGGCCATGTTGCAGATGGTCATGCGCCCTTCCATCGACAAGGCGCGAATGACGTCGCCGGCGAACTCAATCGTGTGACCGGTGCCGCCGGCCGTGCCGATATGGCCGATGATCGCCAGCATCACGTCCTTGGCCGTGACACCGGGACCCAACTCGCCGTCGACCTGCACGAGCATGTTCTTGGCCTTGTGCTGCATCAGGCACTGGGTCGCGAGCACGTGCTCCACCTCGGAGGTGCCGATACCGAAGGCCAGCGCGCCGAAGGCGCCATGGGTGGCGGTGTGCGAGTCGCCGCAGACGATCGTCATGCCGGGCAGCGTGGCACCCTGCTCCGGGCCGATCACATGCACGATGCCCTGGCGCTGATCGCCCATGCCGAACAGCTGAATGCCGTGCTCACCGCAGTTGCGATCGAGTGTCTCGACCTGGGTGCGCGCCAGCGCGTCGCGGATGCCGCCGGCACGCCCAACCGTAGGCACGTTGTGGTCGGCCGTCGCCAGCACCGACCCCGTGCGCCAGGGCTGACGGCCCGCGAGCCGCAGCCCCTCGAAAGCCTGCGGCGAGGTCACCTCATGGACCATGTGGCGGTCGATGTAGAGCAAGGCCGAACCACCGCCGTGCTCATGCACCACGTGCTGGTCCCAGATCTTGTCGTACAGCGTCTTACCGGCCATGTGATACCCCTCGCCGCCGCGCGCAACGCGCCGCCTGCTTCGATGACGATGCAGGATAACGCCGCGCCCCGCCATTACTCCAATTCATTATTATCATACAATGCATTCTCTAACGGAATATCAAAGTGTGCTTATCGATGGAAATCGCCAGCTTACAAACGTTCATCTCAGTCGCCGAAGGCGGTTCCTTTTCGCGCGCGGCCGACGCGCTCTTCCTGACCCAACCCGCCGTGAGTAAGCGCGTATTCGCCCTCGAGGAAGAGCTGGGCGCACGCCTGTTCGACCGTATGAGCCGCAGCGTGCGCCTGACCGAAGCTGGCGAAGCCCTGCTCACGCATGCACGGCGCGTGCTCGCGGAACTCGAGGCCAGCCGCCAGGCGATCGCGGACCTCCAGGGCACGGTCGGCGGCCGCCTGCGCATCGGCACCAGCCATCACGTCGGTCTTCACCGGCTGCCGCCCGTGCTGCGGGCGTTTTCCGCCCAGTACCCCGAGGTCGAATTGGATCTGCATTTCATGGACTCCGAGCAGGCCTGCTTCGCGATCGAGCGCGGCGATCTCGAACTGGCCGTGGTCACGTTGCCCGAGACGCCACCGGAGACACTGCTGACCGAGACAATCTGGCCCGACCCCTTGGTCCTGATCGCCGGCGCCGAGCATCCGCTGGCTCACGCCGGCAGTCTGACGCCGGGCGCGCTCGCGGACCACGGCGCCATCCTGCCCGCGCCCACCACGTTCACGCGCCGTCTATTGAACGAGGCGCTGCGCCCGCACGGCATCCGCCTGCGCGTCACGCTCGAAACCAATTACCTGGAGACCATCAAGATGATGGTTTCGGTCGGTCTGGGGTGGTCCGCCCTCCCCCGGACCATGGCATTGCCGGAACTGGTCGAACTCCGAATCCAGGGGATCGACGTGCGCCGTCGGCTCGGCCTGGTGCAACGCGTGGGACGCACGCTGGGCAACGCGGCACGCGCGTTCACCGAGGTCACCCGCGCGCACGCCGACGCGACCAGCACCGATATGGCATAGTCCGCGCTTTACTTGTGAAGGGTTGAATCGCCCACGCGCCGCCCGCAGATTCCACCGACGCCACGGCTCGACGAGCCGGCGCCCCGGGGATTTTCCGCTTGCGGATCCGCACCCGGGCCGGTGCGACCCGAGTTTTTTAGTCACCGCGACATGGAGGAGGGACAATGGCGCACGAACTGCCGCAGCTACCCTATGCGTACGACGCGCTCGAACCGCATATCGATGCCACCACGATGGAGATCCATCATGGCAAGCATCACAACACCTATGTAACGAATCTCAACGCCGCTCTGGAGAAGCATCCCGAGCTGGCCGACAAGCCCGTCGATTCGCTCATCGCCGAGATCGGCGCCCTGCCGTCGGAGATCCAGACGGCCGTGCGCAACAACGGCGGCGGGCATTCCAACCATGATTTCTTCTGGAAGATCATGAGCCCGAACGGCGGCGGCGAGCCCGCCGGCGCGCTGGCCGAGGCGATCGACAAGGGCTGGAACGACTTCGCGTCCTTCCGCGACGCCTTCAAGAAGGCCGGCCTGGGTCGCTTCGGCTCCGGCTGGGCTTGGCTGATCGTCGATGACGGCGGCAATCTGCAGATCACCGACACGCCCAACCAGGATTCACCGCTGATGCGCGATACCGCGCCGAAGGCGGGCACGCCGGTCCTGGGCGTCGACGTGTGGGAACACGCCTACTACCTCAACTACCAGAACCGGCGTCCGGATTACCTCGACGCCTGGTGGAACGTGGTCAACTGGGAAGAGGTCGGCCGCCGCTACGAGGCTGCCAAGTAAGCGCATAACCTCGCGTTGAGTAGGAAAAGCCCCGCTCCGGCGGGGCTTTTTCGTTGTGCGGGGGCCGTCAGCCCGCGAGCAGCGCCGAAAGCAGGGCGAAGGTGGCCATGCCGCCGATTACCGTGAGCATGATGCTGCGCGAAGCAAAGGCGATGCCCAGCGTGACCATCCCGGCGAGCAGGCGTGGATCGGCGACCGTAGCCGGCAGCCGACCGTCGGCGAGGACCAGTTCCCCCGCCAGCAATGCCGCGATCACCGCCACGGGCACGTAGCCGAGCCAGGCGATCGCCAGCGGTGGCAGGCGCAGCCGGCGCGCGCCGAGCAGCGGCAGTACACGCGGCACGAGCGTCACCAGCATGCAGCCGGCGATCAGGAGCACGACCTCGGGACGCAGGATCACGACCGCGGACCTTCCTCGAGCCCCTCAAGCTGCGCCCGGGGCCCCAGCAATACGCCGGCTGTCGCGGCCGCGACGGTGGCGATGAGCAGGTTCAGCGGATGCGCCTGCCACAGCTCGAGCACGACATAGACCACGGCGGCGAAGCCACCCACCGTCGCGACCGCGGCGCGCACCCCCCGGCTCGCCCCCACCACCTGCAGCATGAGCAGCGCGGCGAACATCGCCGCCAGCGCGAAATCGAGCCCGAGGCCGTCGACTGCCGCGGCCGCGCGTCCAGCGAGCGCACCGGCCAGATTCCCCCCGACCCAGGCCAGATAGGCCGTCATATTGAGCGCGATCATCCAGCGCGGATCTTGCAACGGCCCGCGCAGCAGGCTCATGCCGAGCGAAAAGGTCTCATCGGTGAGCTGCGCCCCGATCCAGCAGCGCGCACCCATGCCCTGTCCGCGCACCCGCGGCGCGAACGCGAGCGAGTACAACAGGTGTCGGATATTGACCAGGAACACGGTGGTGATCAGCGCGAGCGCCGAGCCGACGTAGAGTTCGGCGAAGACGAACTGCGCCGAGCCGGCAAACAGCAGCAGGGACAGCAGCGTGATCTCGGCCGGGGATAATCCGGCCTGCGCGCCGATGACACCCGCGGCGAAGCCGATGCCCACATAGCCGAGCGCGATCGGCACGGCGGCGCGCGCACCCGCCAGGATGGGGCCGGCGCCTCCGCCCGCGAAGGTCATGCCCCGGTTTCGGACTCCGCCCCGTGCTCGGGGCGCATATGCGGGAACAGCACGACATCGCGGATCGAAGGCGAATCGGTCAGCAGCATCACCAGCCGGTCGATGCCCACGCCGGCCCCGGCAGTCGGCGGCATGCCATATTCGAGCGCGCGGATATAGTCGGCGTCGTAGTGCATGGCCTCGGCGTCGCCGGCATCGCGTGCGGCAACCTGGGCGCGGAAACGCTCCGCCTGATCTTCCGGATCGTTGAGCTCGGAGAACCCGTTGGCGATTTCGCGCCCACCGACGATCAGCTCGAAGCGGTCCGTGACGGACGGATCGTCGTCATTGCGCCGCGCCAGCGGTGACACCTCGGTGGGGTAGGCGGTGATGAAGGTCGGCTGCTGCAGCCGGTGCTCGGCGGTCTTCTCGAAGATCTCGGTCTCGATCTTGCCCGCGCCCCAGTCGTCCCCGACCGTAATCCCGACGCGCTCGGCCACGGCCACCGCCCTTGCGCGATCGTCCAGATCCTCGGCGCTCACGTCCTCATTGAAGCGCAGCACCGCTGCGCGCAGCGTCAATCGCTCGAACGACTTTGAGAAATCGTATTCCTCTCCGGAGCTTACGATTATTTCTTGACCTATCACATCACGCGCGAGCCGGCGCACCATCGCCTCGATGCGGTCGATGCAGGCGTGATAGTCGACGTAGGCCTCGTAGAACTCGAGCATGGTGAATTCGGGGTTGTGGCGCGTCGACAACCCCTCATTGCGGAAGTTGCGATTGACCTCGAAGACCTTCTCCATGCCGCCGACCACCAAGCGCTTGAGGTAAAGCTCGGGCGCGATGCGCAGGTAGAGTTCCATGTCGAGGGCGTGGTGATGCGTGACGAACGGCCGCGCCGCCGCGCCGCCGGGGATCGCCTGCATCATCGGGGTCTCGACCTCGAGAAAGCCCTGTTCCTCGAGGTACGAACGGATGGCGCTCACGATGCGCGAGCGCAGCCCGAAGGTCGCGCGCGCCTCCGCGTTCATCAGCAGGTCGACGTACCGCTGCCGGTACCGCGCCTCCTGGTCGGTGAGCCCGTGCCATTTCTCCGGCAACGGGCGCAGCGACTTGGTCAGCAACACCAGGCGATCGACACGCACCGACAGTTCACCGGTCTTGGTATGGAACAGCGTGCCCTCGGCGCCGAGGATGTCGCCCACGTCCAGCGCCTTGAACTCCTTGTAGCGATCCTCGCCGACCGTCTCGCGCTGCACGAACAGCTGGATGCGCCCCGACATATCCTGCAACTGCGCGAAGCTGGCCTTGCCCATGACGCGCTTGGCCATCATCCGGCCCGCGACGGCGACGCGCCGGCCTTCCGCCTCCAGCGCCTCGGAATCGACCTCGTCGTAGGCCTCGTGCAGCGGCGCGGCGAGCGCGTCGCGGCGAAAGTCGTTGGGATAGGCGCTGCCGCTCGCGCGCAGCTCGCCGAGCTTGGCGCGGCGCTGCGCAATCAGCGAGTGCTCGTCGCTATCGCTCATGGGTTCGCCTTTTTATCAGTACGTTGCGAAGCATTGTTTACACCAAATCTCATACGAGATCACAGCCCCGCCTTGAGGCTGGCCTCGATGAACTTATCCAGGCCGCCGTCGAGCACCGCCTGCGTGTTACCCACCTCGACGTTGGTCCGCAAATCCTTGATGCGCGAGGAATCGAGCACGTAGGAGCGTATCTGGCTGCCCCAGCCGATGTCCGACTTGCTCTCCTCGACCGCCTGCTGCTGACCGCGGCGCTGCTGCATCTCGAACTCATACAGTTTCGCGCGCAGCTGGTTCATCGCCGTCTCGCGGTTCGCATGCTGCGAGCGGCTGTTCTGGCACTGCACCACGATCCCGCTCGGCTGGTGGGTAATACGCACCGCCGATTCGGTCGTGTTGACGTGCTGACCGCCGGCGCCGCTGGCCCGATAGACGTCGATGCGCAGATCGGCCGGGTTGATCTCGACCTCGAACGAGTCGTCGATCTCAGGCGAGACGAACACCGCAGTGAAAGAGGTATGCCGGCGGTTGCCCGAATCGAAGGGCGATTTACGCACCAGACGGTGGACGCCGGTCTCGGTGCGCAGCCAGCCAAAAGCGTGATCGCCCCGCACATGCACCGTGGCGCTCTTGAGGCCCGCGACGTCGCCCTCGGAGGCCTCGATCAGCTCTGTTTCGAAGCCGTGGGACTCGGCCCAGCGCAGGTACATGCGCAGCAGCATCTCCGCCCAATCCTGAGCCTCGGTGCCGCCGGAACCGGCCTGGATATCGAGGTAGGCATTGTTGGCGTCGAGCTCGCCGGAGAACATGCGCCGGAACTCCAGGCGCGCGATCCCCTGCTCGGCGGCCTCGAGATCGCCGTCGACGCCGTCGATGGTCTCCTGATCGTCCTCGGCCTCGGCCATCTCCACCAGCTCGGCGCCCTCTTCGATCGCGCGCTTGTGGCCATCGAGCTGTTCGACGAGCTCAGCCAGGCGCGTGCGCTCGCGATTGAGCTCCTGGGCGCGGGCGGGCTCGTTCCAGACCTCGGGCTGCTCCAGCTCGCGCTCGACCTCGGCTAGGCGTTCGGCTTGGCCAGGGTAGTCAAAGATACCCCCTCAGGTCGTCGAGGCGACCTTGCAGATCCTTGATACGCTGGCGGACTGTCGTGATCTCGACCATGCGGACGCTCTTCCCAATCGTGCGATAGAAAACCGCGCATGATACAGCAGCAGACCCGCCGCGGGGCCCGCTGCACCGTTAGCCCGAGGCTTGCTCCTTCATGTCGCGCCCGATGCGCTCCAGATGCTCGATCACCAGCAGCGCGCTACGCCGGCCCCGGTACTCGTTGACGTCCAGGCGGTACACCAGCCGAACGCGAGCACCAGGATCGTCGTGGAGCGCGGCGTCCGCGTTGAATGCAATGGCTTCGACGGGGGCACCACCATCCACCGGCACGAGCTTGAGCTTCAGGTGGCGCTCGCCGACCGTCCAGGCTTTGCGCACGTCGAACTCGCCGTCGAACACCGGCTCGGGAAAGCCCGGCCCCCAGGGGCCGGCCAGACGCAGGGCCTCGGCCGTGGCAAGACTGAGCTCCGCGTCTTCGAGTACGCCATCGGTCTGCACCTCATGGACCGGCGTGCCGTCCCCCACCACAAGTTCGACCTCGCGTATGAAGGCCTTGCGGAAGACTGGCAGTTGGTCCGCGGCAAGCTGCAGCCCCGCGGCCATGGCATGGCCGCCGAAGCGCTGCAACAGCTCCGGCTGCGCAGCCGCAATGCGGGCGAGCACATCGCGCACGTGCAGCCCCGGCACCGAGCGGGCCGAGCCCTTCAGCATGCCGGGTTCCTCGGCATCGGCGAAGACGACCGCCGGCCGATGCACGGCTTCGCGCACGCGCCCGGCAAGGATACCGATGACCCCTTCGTGCCAACGCTCATCGTGCAGCACGATGCCGGCCGGCAGCGTTCGTTCCTCGAAGGGCGCGCGCAAGCGATCCAGCTCCGTGTCGGCCTGCGCGCGCATCTCGCCTTCGATTCGGCGGCGTTCGGTGTTGAGCTCATCCAGGCGCGTGGCGGCTGCATGCGCGTCTTCGGGCGTATCGGCCAGCAGCGTCTCGATACCGAGCGTCATGTCGGCCAGGCGGCCGGCCGCATTGAGCCGTGGCGCCACGGCGTAGCCCAGATCGCCCGCGCTGACGGTGGCGGGCTCGCGCCGCGCGATGCCCAGCAGCGCCAATATGCCGGGAGCCGCCTGGCCCGCGCGGATGCGGCGCAGCCCCTGCTCGACCAGGATGCGGTTGGTCCGGTCGAGCTTGACCAGATCGGCGACCGTACCCAGGGCCACCAGGTCGAGCAGCCCGGCGATCGACGGCGCCGGGTCCAAATTCCCCTGCTCGCTCAGATGCGCGCGCAAGGCGATCAGCAAGTAGAACACCACACCCACACCGGCGAGTTCCTTGCACGGGAACGGACAGTCCTCGCGGTTGGGATTGACCACCGCCACGGCCTGCGGGAGATCGGCGCCGGGCAAGTGGTGATCGGTGACGATGGTGTCGATGCCACACGCCGCCGCGGCAGCCACGCCTGCGTGACTGGAGACGCCATTGTCCACCGTGACGATGAGATCGGGCTGGCGTTCGGCGGCAAGCTCGACCAGTTCGGGCGTAAGCCCGTAGCCGTAGTCGAAGCGATTGGGCACGAGGTACTCGACCGCGCCGTAGCCGAGCGCGCGCAAGCCGCGCAGCGCCAGCGCGACGCTGGTGGCGCCATCGGCGTCGAAATCCCCCACCAGCAGTATCTTCTCGGCCGCCGCGCGGGCCTGGGCGAGCCGGGCGACCGCGGCTTCCACGTCGGCGAGCCGCGGCCGCGGGAGCTCCGCGAGCGCGACATCCAGCTCATCCGCGTGAGTAATCCCGCGCGCCGCCAGCACCCGGGCAACCACCGGGTGCAGATCCGCTAGCGGCGCGGCGAGAACCGGACGGCGGCAGATCACCGGGGCGGACGTCACATCTCCTCCCCGAGCCACTCGGTCCACGGGCGTACACGGCGCCAAAAGCGGCCCAGCGCCCGCCGCGTCACACGAAAGCGACGTCCGTCGGCCGGGTCGATCAGCAACTCGTCGTACTCGCCGGCGCGCAGGCGCTCGATCAGCGGGACCAACCAATCGGTTTCCAGGCGCTGGAGGCGCTCGATCCAAGCCTCCGGATCGCCGTGCAGCAACGGGTCGCGCAAGCCCCACTCGACCGCCAGCGAGGTGCCCGGTCGGGGCTCCCATGACGCCGCGTTAGTGGGCAGCGATGATCGTCGCGGCTCGCTGCCATCGACCGCCAGTCGCGCAAGTCCGCGGGTCAGTGGATCGTCCGCCAGCACCTCGGCGGGCGCCTCGCGCGGAAGCGGCGCCTGGCCGCCCCCCCAAAGCCACACGCTATTGGCGGGCAAGGCGCCCGCCCGCTGGCGCTCGGCATTGATTGGCGCGTCGTGCATCAACATCTGCGCCTCGTTGATGCGGGAGCGCCAGATCCGGGCGTCCTTGCCCGACGGCATGAAGGCGTCGACGTTGCGCCCGACCACCTCGGTGGGGGCGTAGGTATCGATTCCAGGCGCCGCGTCGAGGCCCAGATACCAGCGGTCCGGCGCGGGCGCCTCGAAGTGCAGGCCATCGGCCTCGAAGTGGACGTTCAAGGCCTCGATGAGCTGACGCGCCTCCTGCGCCTGTAGATCCAGCGCGTAGCCGGCAAACAGACGCGCCCGGCTGGTATCGATGCGCATATGAACAGGGTCGGCGCGCAACCACCAGCGGGCGCCCACCGCGGCCTCGTCGGCCTCCCCGGCTCGGGCGGCGGCCGCCACCGGCCAGGGCGGTCCCGCGAGGCCGAACGCCGCGCACACGGCCGCTTCTCCTCCCGGGAGCCCGTCGTGCAGCGTCTGCGCGCGGGCCAACAGTCGCGCGAGCGCTCGACAATCCGGCGCCAGCGCGGCCAGCGTTTGCGGGTCCGGCACGGGACCGAGTAGCCCGGGCACGATGAACTGCAGGCGGCGCGTGGCGGGCATCGAGGGTGAAATCCTGGGCCGTGGAGAGCGGTTCGCGGGAGCCGCGGCGCGTGCGGCATGATAACCGCGCGGCCCGCGCCCGTCATGGCGCGCGGCGACACTCGATGAGTTTGATAGACTCGGCGCCTGCCGCCCCGGTTCGTCCGGGGCCCAACGAAACCGAAGGCCCCGATGGCCACCCGCTATCCGGGCCCGGCTCGCACCGTTTGCCAGCAATCATGCAGATCGCGCGACCGCCGCTTCCCGCGCTGCGCGCGCGCTCCCGTCGCGAGCGCGCCATCGGGACCTCGATGACACGAGTACGATCCCGTTCTGCCCATGCGGGCGCTCAGCGACGTGACTTTACCCCATCGGTTCCGCGGACGGCATCGCTGCGCGCATCAGTCGACAAGGAGATCGAGTACCGGTGACACCGCGCGGACATCCCTACGGGCCAGTCGCCGCGCTGTCGCGCTCCATTCTCAGCGCGCGCCGCGAGGTCACCGTGCTGTTTACCGACATCGAGGGCTCGACGCGGTATTGGGACCAGCACGGAGACCTGCAAGGCCGCCTGATGATCGACTACCACAATCGCCTGGTCTTCCCGGTCGTGCGCCATTTTCGCGGGCGCATCATCAAGACCATCGGCGATTCGATCATGGCGCTGTTCCGCACACCGGACGACGCGACCCGCGCGGCCATCGCGATCCAGCAGCTGCTCGCGCGCCGCCGCGCGGACGACGGGTTCGACCTGCACGTACGCATCGGCATGCACACCGGCACCGCCTTGGTGGAACGCCGGGACGTATTCGGTGATGTGGTCAACCTGGCCGCACGCCTGGAGACCTTGGCCGACGGCGATCAGATTCTGCTATCGGAGACCACCGCCGAGCGCCTGGACCGGACCGAGTTCGCGCTGCACGAACGCGGCAAGCAGCGCACGCGTGGCCGTAGCCGCCCGGTGCAGGTCTGGGATTGCGAGTGGAACAGCTGCGGCGATTTCGCCTCGGAGGTCGGGCCCGAGAGCCTCTTGCCGCTGGCCGGGCCCCAACGCGCGGCGGTCGCGCTCTACGGTTTGGTCAGCCTCGCCGGCCTCTACCTGCTGTATTACTGGTACGGGCGCTATCTGCTATCGGATAGCGAATGGATCGCGCTGATCGCGCTCAACCCGCTACGGGCCCTGCAATCTTACTGGTACGTGCCATTCGTGGCGGGCGCCGGCCTGGTCGGACTCGGCTGGGTCTTGAACCGCGTGCGCACACTGCCGCTATGGATCCCACGTCTGGTCCAGGGCGGCGCCGGCCTCACGGCCGGGCTGGTTCTCGCGGCCGCCGTCGGCGCCGTGCCCGCAGTCGCGCAAAGCCCCTGGTGGAACAAACCCGTCTACGAGTCGAGCCACATCTTCGTCGAGGTCCGCGCGGAGCAGTCCACCGTACGCTTCGTTCCGTCGCTACGGGCCAGTGGACTGATGACGGTCAACCGTGGCGAGCTGATGCTGCTGGCCGACGTCGAGACGCGCGGCGGCATTACCTGGAACCGAGTGCTGATTGGCGACGAGGCCTGGGGGTGGATACCGCGTGTGTTACCCGCCGCCCGCGGCCATCCGGAGAAACGCGTCACCTGGGCCGACAAGTTCTACCTCCGGCGTGGCGACGCCTACACACTGCTGGCCGGCGTGATTGGACTCGTTTTCGGCACCCGACGTTTCCTCTTGCGGCCGTTCTGAGGCTCGCTCGCTCTAGAGCCACCACGCCGGACCGCCGACGACCCCGAGCAGCAGGATGCCGAGCCCGAGCGCGACCACCAACCCGTCCTCCGCCGTGAGTCCTAGCGCAAGCAAGCTAATGACTAGCGCCGGCACGGCGCCCATGAAGGGGATCAGTTCGAGCGGCGCCATGGACAGCGCCAGCACGACGCAGACGATGGCAATCAGGCGTGGGGCCGGCGGCCGGACCAACACGCGCAGGCGCGGGCGCAGCACCTTGTCGATGCCGCGCGTGACGGGTGCGACCTTGGCGTAGATGCGCTGGTATGTACTGGCCTGGATGGAGGCATTGCGCAAGCGCTGCGGGATCCACGGCGAATCGCGGCCGACCACCATCTGCCCGGCGACCAGCACGATCAGCAGCCCGACGACCGTCGGTACGCCGGGAACGGCGCCCGTCGGTAACAGCGCGAGCAATCCCGGCGCAAGCAGCAACGGCCCGAAGCCGCGGTGTTCAAAGGCGGAGACGATATCCCCGGCCGAAAGCCGGTCTTCGTGCGCCTGCTGCGCGATGTCCTCGAGGACATCGGTGATCCCTGCCGCCATCGATGCCGACTCCCACCGCTCGTTTCATTGAAACTAGCAGCCGCAGCCGGCCTGCCAAGTCTGGCGGGTCGGACCGATCCGAGTAAGAAGGGATGTTGATGTTGCGGAGAAATAAAAGTGGTCGGGGCGGCAGGATTTGAACCTGCGACCCCCTGCACCCCATGCAGGTGCGCTACCAGCCTGCGCCACGCCCCGACCGAACGCGTGAGAATAGCGGAAATGGCTCGTCTATGGGAACCCAGGTGACGGGTTTACCCGCCCGCACGGACTCAATTTAGCTCTTGAGTACCTTCAGCAGGCTTTCCAGTTCGGAGCGGAACTGCCGCACGACCTGCTGACTCTGGGAGACGTCTTCCTTGGCCTCCTCGCCGGCGAGCTGCTGGCGCGCCCCGCCAATGGTAAAGCCCTGCTCGTACAGCAGGCTGCGGATCTGGCGGATCAGCATGACGTCGTGGCGCTGGTAGTAGCGCCGATTGCCGCGGCGTTTGACGGGCTTGAGGTCCGGGAATTCCTGCTCCCAGTAGCGCAATACATGCGGTTTGACCGCGCAGAGTTCGCTTACCTCGCCAATGGTGAAGTAACGCTTGTTCGGTATTGGAGCCAGTTCGTTGTTATTGCTCGCTTCCAGCATAGGCTTCCACTCGCGCCTTGAGTTTCTGCCCGGGGCGGAACGTAACCACGCGGCGGGCCGAGATCGGAATCTCCTCCCCCGTCTTGGGATTCCGGCCGGGCCGCCGGTTCTTCGTCCGCAATACGAAATTACCGAACCCGGAGAGTTTTACATCGTCCCCGGACGCTAACGTATCGCGGATCTCCTCGAAGAACAGCTCGACGAGTTCCTTGGCCTCGCGCTTGTTCAGGCCGAGTTCCTCGAACAGCGTCTCTGCCATTCGCGCCTTGGTGAGTGCCATCGCCTAGTCCCGCAACGTCGCGCCGTGGGTGTTTTGCAGGTGGGACAGGATCCGCGCGCTCGCGGCTTCTACCTCGTCGTCGGTTAGCGTGCGCGACGACCCCTGTAAAATCAACCCCAAAGCGATACTTTTTCGACCGGAATCGATCCCGCGACCGCGATAGACGTCGAACACGAAGACGTTCTGCAGTTCCGGGGGGGCGGCTTCACGGACCGCCCTGAGCACAGTCCCGGCACTCACGGACTCGTCCACGATGACCGCGAAATCACGCCGGATGGAAGGGAACTTGGACACCGGAAGCGGCGTCGGCAGCGGCGCGCGCGACAAGGCCGCCAGGTCGAGTTCGAACAGAACCGGGGCCGCGTCGAGGTCGAACTCCTGCTGCAGGCGCGGATGCAGGCTGCCGAGCCAGCCGCAGGGCGTCCCATCCAGCTCGATACGAGCCGTCTGGCCCGGATGCAGCGCTGGATGCTCGGCCGCGACGAAAGCGAAGCGTCCCGCGCCGGCGTGGGCGGTCAGCACCTCAAGATCGCCTTTGACGTCGTAGAAGTCCACCGGGCGCGCCGGGGCGTCCCATTGCTCGGGCCAGACCGGGCCGTCGGCGACGCCGCCGATGGCCGGGATCTGCGCAAGATCACCCTCGGCAGCGGCCTGGGGGACGAAGCGCAGCCCCGTTTCGAACAGGCGCACGCGTTCAATCTGTCGATTACGATTATGCCGTACGGCATTGATTAATCCGGGCCATAAATGCGTACGCATGACCGACATGTCGGACGCAATCGGATTCGCCAACGGCAGCGAGTCGGCCTCCGGGTCGAAGCGCGACTGCAGCGCCGGGTCGACGAACGAATAGGTCACCGCCTCGAACCAGCCACGCTCGACCAGCGTATGGCGTAGCCGGGCCAGCGGGATATCCTGCTCCGAGCACGCCCCGATGCGGGCCGTATACCGCGGTTGCGTGCGCGGCACGCGATCGCAGCCGTGGATGCGCACCACCTCCTCGATCACGTCGGCCTCGAGCGCGAGATCGTAGCGCCAGCTCGGTGGCGTGACCCGCCACCCGTGCTCACTGGCTTCGGGCTGCAGCCCCAGGGCCGCGAGCGTCGCCTCGACTTCGGGGGATTCAATGTCGAAGCCGAGCACCCCGCTCAGGCGCTGGCGGCGGAGCTCGATGGGTTCGCGCGCCGGTAGCCGCGCGGGATCCAGCGTATCCACCGTCGGGCCCGGTTCTCCGCCCGCGATCTCCTGGATCAGCGCGGTCGCGCGCTCCATCGCGCGCGGTGCTAGCTCGAAGTCGACTCCCCGCTCAAAGCGGTGCGAGGAATCGGTGTGCGCGATGTAATGCCGTGCCCGGCCGGCCAGCGCCGAGGGCAGGAAACAGGCGCTTTCGAAGAAGATATTGCGCGTGCCCTCGCCGACCGCGGTCTCGGACCCGCCCATGATGCCGGCCAGGGCGATCGGGCCGCGGTCGTCGGCGATGACGAGCGTGCGGTCGTCCGTGGTCACGCTGCGTTCATCGAGCAAGGCGATCGTCTCGCCGGCCTCCGACCAACGGACGCGCACGTCGCCGCGTAGCCGATCGCGATCGAAGGCGTGCATCGGCTGACCCAGTTCGAGCATGACGTAGTTGGTGATATCGACCAGTACCGAGATGGGCCGGACCCCGCCCCGACGCAGGCGCTCGGCCATCCAGTCCGGCGTGGGCGCCTGGGGATCCACCCCCTCGATCACACGGCCGCAATAGCGCGGGCAGGCGTCGCCCGCCTCGACCGCAACCGGCTGGCGCGCCTCGCTGCGCGCTGCCACGGGCGCGATATCCGGCCCCTCGGGCGCCAAGCGATAGCGCGCACCGACATCGCGCGCGACACCGACGATACTCAGGCAATCGCCGCGGTCCGGCGTCAATTCGATATCGAGGATGCGGTCGTCGAGCGCGCCATGCACGCGTAGATCGGCACCAACGGGGGCATCCTCGGCCAGAGCCAACAGCCCGTCGGCATCGTCCGCCAGTCCCAGCTCGGCCGCGGAACAGAGCATGCCCTCGGAAGCCACGCCTCGCAGTTCGCTCCGCGCGATGGCCGTGCCGTCCGGCAGCACCGCGCCGACGCGGGCGAACGGCGCCTTCATGCCCACCTGGACATTGGGCGCGCCGCAGACCACGCGTGCCTGCGAGCCCGAGCCATCGTCCACGGTACACACGCGAAGCCTATCGGCCTCGGGATGTGCCTCGACCGAGGCCACCTGACCGACCACGACGCCGGAGAACGGAGGCGCCACAGGATCGACGCGGTCGACCTCCAGCCCCATCATGCTGATGTCGCGCGTCAGCGTGGCCAGGTCGACTGCCGGGTCGACCCACTGCCGCAACCATTGCTCGCTGAACTGCATCCAGGCGGTCTCCGATGTACACGCCAGCGCTGCGCTCGGGCGCGCGCGATCGACGAGTCAAAGTCAGTATTCGTAGCTTCGATGGATCAGGCGGCCCGATCGGCCCTCTGTAGGTCGGGCTTTAGCCCGACGAACCGTGGTACCCGCTTCGGTCGGGCTGAAGAGACTGTGTAAGAAATCCGGCGCCTACTGCGGAAGCGCCACAGCGGCCGCTTTTGACGATCCTTCTCGTCGCATAAGACCCACTATGTTCCTCGAATGATCGTCAAAATCGCCTCGCTGTGCCACTTCCTCGCGACGGCGCCGATTTCTCACACAGTCTCTAAAGCCCGACCTACAACGGCCGCGCGCCACCCACGGCCGCGCGAGGCGCGGCGAATCAGGCGAACTGCCGCAGGAAGCGCAAATCGTTGTCGAAGAACACGCGCAGATCATCGACGCCGTAGCGCAGCATGGCCAGGCGCTCGACGCCCATGCCGAAGGCGTACCCGCTCCATTGCTCATCGTCGACGCCCGCCGCGCGAAACACGTTCGGATGGACCATGCCGCAACCCAGCACCTCGAGCCAGCCCGAGTGCTCATCGGACTCGCCGGCGAAGCGGATATCCGCCTCCGCCGAGGGCACGGTGAACGGGAAGTAGGAAGAGCGGAAACGAATCTCGAGATCGTCGCGCTCGAAGAATCGGCGCAGGAACTCCTCGAGGTGTCCCATCAGATCGCTGAACGAGACCGCGCGATCGACCAGCAGCCCTTCCACCTGATGGAACATCGGACTATGCGTGGCATCCGAGTCGCAGCGGTAGACGCGACCGGGGGCGATGATGCGCAGCGGCGGCTGCCGATCCTCCATCGTGCGAATCTGCACCGGGGAGGTATGTGTGCGTAGCAGCCGACCGTCGCCGAAATAGAAGGTGTCGTGCTCGGCGCGCGCCGGATGATCGGCGGGAATATTGAGCGCCTCGAAGTTGTAATAGTCGGTCTCGACCTCGGGACCCTCGGCGACCTCGAATCCGAGTTGCGCCAGCAGGCTGGTGATGCGGTCGATGGTGCGGGTGATCGGGTGGATGCCCCCACGAGCCGGACCCCGGCCCGGCAGCGTGACATCGAGCGCCTCGCTCTGGAGCCGCTCGTCGAGCGCGGCGTCGGCCAGCGCCTGGCGGCGTGCCTCGATGCGCTCGTTCAGTTGCTGTTTGGCCCGGTTGATGGCCTCGCCGGCCTTCGGCCGTTCGTCCGCCGGTAGCTGGCCGAGACTCTTGAGCTGCTGCGTGAATTGGCCCTTCTTGCCCAGATATTCGACCCGTACGCGGTCGAGGGCTTCGAGATCGCTCGCATCATCCACCGCGCGCTCGGCCGCTGCGAGATGTTCGTCGAGATCGTTCGTGGTGGTCTGGGCCATCGACTGTGGGGCCAAAGCGTTCTTTTCGGAGGGCGCGGCTGCGCCGATTGGCGCATTGCCCGATTCGTTCGCGGCCAATGGCCGCTCCTACACGATTCAACCAGCGACGGATGGAAGGAGCGGGCTACGCCCGCGAACCGCCGGATTGGCACATCTGCCCGGTTCGTTCGCGGCCGAAGGCCGCGCCTACATCCCACAAACGGCCGCCGCGCGCGGACGCGCGGCGGCGTGCCGCGTCAGCCAAGGTTGGCCTTGGCCTTTTCCGCCAGAGCGCCGAATGCGGCCTTGTCGCGCACCGCCAGATCGGCCAGCACCTTGCGGTCGACCTCGACCTCGGCGGCCTTGAGGCCGTTGATCAGCCGGCTGTAGGACAGGCCGAACTCGCGTGCCGCCGCATTGATGCGGGCAATCCACAGACGTCGGAACTGGCGCTTGCGCTGGCGCCGGTCGCGATAAGCGTACTGCGCCGCCTTGGTGACGGCCTGAGTGGCCGTGCGATACGTGCGGCTGCGTGCGCCGTAATAGCCCTTGGCCTTGTCCAGGACCTTCTTGTGGCGCGCGTGGGCCGTCACACCTCGTTTAACTCGTGCCATGTTCGATCCTCCTTATGAGTACGGCAGCAGACGTCGCGCATGGCCGACGTCGGAGGCATCGAGAAGATCGTGCTTGCGCAGATTGCGCTTACGCTTGGCGTTCTTCTTCGTGAGGATGTGTCGCAGGTGCGACGGCTTGTTCTTGAAATGACCACGGGCGGTGCACGCAAAGCGCTTGGCCGCGCCGCGGTTGCTCTTCATCTTGGGCATGTTGTCACTCCCGTTCGTGTATCAGCTCACCCCGGCCGAGTCGGAGAGCCACTGCGGCTCGGGGGCGGCGGTGCGCACGCAGCGACCGCCTAGTCTCCGGGTTACCCCGGGTGCGTCACGGCGCGCCCTGCGCCGCATTTTCGGACCACGGCTCACGCCGCGTCCGCCGACTGTTGCCCACGCGCACTACCTTCAGTGCTTACGGGGCGACAGCACCATGGTCATCTGACGGCCTTCCATCTTCGGGAACTGCTCGACCGTCGCCATCTCGGCGAGATCGTCCCGCACCCGCTCCAAAAGCCGGGTACCGATGTCGCGGTGGGCCATCTCCCGGCCGCGAAAGCGCAGGGTGACCTTCGCCTTGTCGCCTTGCTCAATAAACTTCTGCAGATTGCGCAGCTTGACCTGATAGTCGCCCTCTTCCGTGCCGGGCCGGAACTTCACTTCCTTGAGCTGGATCTGCTTCGTCTTTTTCCGCGCCGCGTTCTTCTTCTTGCTCTGTTCGAACCGGAACTTGCCATAGTCCATCACGCGACAGACGGGCGGCTCCGAGTTGGGCACGACTTCGACTAAATCGAGCCCCTCGTTCTGAGCGGCCTCGATCGCCTGCTCGACCGGGACGATCCCGACCTGTTCACCGTCGACGCCGATGAGTCGCACCTGTTCGGCGGTGATGTCGGTGTTCTTCCGGTTCTTTTTCTCGTGAGCGATATTCGGATACCTCCGTTCGGGCCGGACCGCCTGGCGCGGCGGACTCGCAGCCGTCGATGTACACAATCGGCACCGCCGAGACCGCGTCTATCACGACGCGTCTCAGCGGTGCCGGGATTCGGTCAGTTAGCTCGCATTCCGTTCGGCGCCCTCACCAGCGCCACCGAACGCCGTGCGCCCGCGGCTTTCCTCGGCCAGCCCCGCGACGACGTCGTCGAGAGGATGACTGCCGAGATCCTGGCCCTCGCGGGTGCGCACGGCCACGGCGCCAGACTCCAGCTCCCGCTCGCCGAGGACGAGCATATACGGAATGCGCTGCAGCGTGTGCTCCCGGATTTTATAGCCGATCTTCTCGTTCCTCAAGTCGCTGAGGGCACGAATCCCCTGTTTTTCAAGGGATTGTGCCACTTCGCGCGCGCGATCGGCCTGAGCGTCGGTGATATTGAGCACCACGGCCTGCACGGGCGCCAGCCACAGCGGCAGCCGGCCCTCGGTATGTTCGATCAAAATCCCGATGAACCGCTCCATGGAGCCGAATATGGCGCGGTGGATCATCACCGGCACCTGCTTCTCGCCGTGCTCGTCGACGTAGCTGGCGTCCAGGCGGCCGGGCATCGAGAAATCGACCTGCACCGTGCCGCACTGCCAGGCGCGGTTCAGGCAATCGTGCAGCACGAACTCGATCTTGGGCCCGTAGAAGGCGCCCTCGCCCGGCTGCACGCGAAAATCGAGCCCGGCGGTCTTGAGCGCCTGCTCCAGCGCGGCCTCGCCCTTGTCCCAGGCCTCGTCCGAACCGACGCGCTCGTCCGGGCGGGTCGACAGGGCGATGTCGATCTCATCGAAGCCGAAGTCCGCGTAGACGCGCAGCGTCATCTCGATCAGCTCGGCGATCTCGCCCTGGAGCTGATCCTCCGTGCAGAACACGTGCGCGTCGTCCTGGGTGAAGCGGCGCGCCCGCATCAGGCCGTGCAGCGTGCCCGAGGGCTCGTAGCGATGCACGATACCGAACTCGGACAGCTTGAGCGGCAGGTCGCGGTAGCTCTTCAGCCCCTGATTGAACAGCTGCACGTGGCCCGGGCAGTTCATCGGCTTGATGGCGTAGTCGTGATCTTCCGCCTGGGTGAAGAACATGCCGTCCTGGAACTTGGCCCAGTGGCCCGAGCGCTCCCATAGGCTGCGATCGAGCACCTGCGGCGTATGCACCTCGCGGTAGCCGTACTCGCGCTGGCGTGCGCGCATGTAGTCCTCGATCTGGCGGTAGAGCAGCCAGCCGCGCTCGTGCCAGAAGACCATGCCGGGCGCGTCTTCCTGAAAATGGAACAGGTCGAGTTGCCGGCCGATGCGGCGATGGTCGCGCTTGGCCGCCTCCTCCAGGCGCTGCAGATAGGCCTTGAGCTGCTTGCGATCCGGCCAGGCGGTGCCGTAGATGCGCTGCAGCATCTCGCGGTTGGAGTCGCCGCGCCAGTAGGCGCCGGCCACCTTGGTCAGCTTGAACGCCCCGAGATGGCCCGTGCTCGGCACGTGAGGCCCACGACAGGGGTCGACGAATTCCCCCTGGCGATAGAGCTTGATCGGTTCGCCCTCGGGGATGTCGTTGATGATCTCGACCTTGTAGCGCTCGCCCAAGCGCTCGAATCGGCGCGCGGCCTCGTCGCGATCGACGACCTCGCGCTCGATCGGGTAGTCGGCCTTGGCGAGCTCCGCCATGCGCGTCTCGATGGCCTCGAGATCCTCGGGGGTGAAAGAGCGCTCGTAGGCGAAATCGTAGTAGAAGCCATCCTCGATGACCGGCCCGATGGTCACCTGCGCCTCCGGATACAGCTGCTTGACCGCCTGCGCCATCAGGTGCGCGGTCGAGTGGCGGATCATGTGCAGGGCGTAGTCGTCCTTGGACGTCAGGATCTCGAGCTGCGCGTCGTCCGCGATGGTGTAGTCGGTATCGACCGGCTCGCCGTCCACGCGTCCACCGACGGCGGCCTTGGCCAGCCCGGCGCCGATGTCGGCGGCTACTTCGGCAACGGTAACAGGGTGATCGAACTGACGGCGGCTACCGTCCGGCAGGGTGACTGCGGGCATTCGGCCTCCAGTGGTGACCCCTACGACAGGCCACGTGAAGAAAAAAGCCAGCGCCGGTTCCCGGAAATCCGGCCCGGATCGCTGGCTTGGGATGTGCTGGTAGGCGCGATTGGATTCGAACCAACGACCCCCACCATGTCAAGGTGGTGCTCTAACCAGCTGAGCTACGCGCCTAGCGTCAGACCGCGCATTCTACATTTCGCCCGGAACCTGTCAATCTGAACGCATACCTCTCTGATATCTGGCCAATTTCCTGCCGGCACGCAATCCAACCTACTTCGTAGAGCCTCTCCAAACTCGGCAAGCTACGAGGCGCTCGGATTATCCTTTCATTTGCTAAACGGATTAAGCAACCGCACGCCCGTCGGCGCGAAGTCGCCGGCATTGCGGGTGACGGTGATCAGGTCGTATGACAGCGCCGTCGCCGCAATGAGCTTGTCGAGCGCATTTTCTGGGTTCGGAACCCGGAGGTAACCCCATAGGCGGGCGATGTCGGCGTCGATTGGCAAGATCGCGTCGGCGTACTCGGAAAGGATACGCGCACACCACTTCGCGAGCTGTTCCGCCTGATCGTGATCACCACGATGCCTGACGAGCGCGATGCCCCGCTCGACTTCGCCGATCGTGACCGTCGACAGATACACCGGCTGGCCCTGCCGGGCAGCATCCTGGAAGAAACGGCGGACGCCGGGATCGGCCCGTCCAGCCTTGCGCGCCTCACTGACGACGTTGGTGTCAACCAAATACATCGTCGGCGGCGCTTTCGTCCCGGCGCTGGAAGTCGGCGTCCTCCCCGGCATCCGGCATCTCGGCGAGAACCTCCGCCAGCGGGCGGCGCGGCGGGCTGGTCAGGGCCTGCTCCAGGATTGCGCGGTGCTCGGCTTCAGCGCTTCGCTGATGCTCGGCTGCGCGGCGCTTGAGCGCTTGCACGATGCGATCGTCGAGTCCTCGAACCACCAAGTTGCCCATCGGCGCTGTCTCCACATCAATCGCGGCACCAGCGTACGGCCGCGCATTTCGGTGTGCAATCATTGCTATCATACGACCGTAAAACCGAGGACGGGCAAGTGCCAGCTTGGTAGCTCAGGTCATCGGCGCACCCGCGGGCTCAGAGTGGAGCGGATCGGGGCCTCTATGGCAGCGGTTGTCCAAACCGCCGCGATGGACGCCTGGGCTGGATTCATTCAATGCACCTTCCCGCCGCGTGGCTCCAGGTCAGTCTCATCAGTCTCCCAACTAGCCGTGAGGAGGCACTTGCACCAACGATCCAGCACCTCCGGCTCGACCAGCTCGGGTACGTCATCGAGCGGCCAGCCGTCCTTATCGACCGCCCCACCTTCATCGAGCTCGAGCTTGGCGCCGTCCCAGCTACCCCAGAAGCTCGTGTGATCGCCCCAACAGATCGCGCCGCGGCCGCACGGCCAGACCGTGATGATCCCGTATTGCCCCGCGCCGAGCGGGAACGTCCAAATGCGGCATTCGGGCTGCCATGCCTCGCGCTGCTCTGGCGGCAGGTCGGCGGGAGCTTTGCTCATCGGTTCATCCAATCCCCGTGGACTGCGGACGACGCATTTCGGGCGGGAGTCGCCTCCGGGAAAGGCCCGATATTCAGGCCGCTCCGTCGCCATCGCTGATGGCCTCCGGAAAGCCGTAGACCATCAAGATAAAAGCGTACCGGTAGGCGACCTCTTCGAGAAAGTCGAATCGGCCACCGGGACCCCCGTGGCCGGCGCTCATGTTGGTGTGCAGTACCAGCAGGTTGTCGTCGATCTTGCGTACACGCAGCCGTGCGACCCACTTGGCGGGCTCCCAGTAGGTCACACGCGGATCGGACACGCCCGCCGTCACCAGGATGTGGGGGTAGTCCTGTGCCGCGACGTTGTCGCAGGGCGAGTACGCCAGGATGGTCCGGTAGGCCTGCTCGTCCTCGATCGGGTTGCCCCACTCCGGCCACTCCGGTGGCGTCAACGGCAGTGATGGGTCGAGCATCGTGTTGAGGACGTCGACGAAGGGCACATCGGCGACGGCGGCGTGGAACAGCCCGGGGCGCTGGTTGAGCACGGCGCCGACCAGCATGCCCCCGGCGCTGCCGCCGTGCAGCGTGATCCGGCCGGCGCCGGTGTAGCCCTGGGCGATCAGCGCCTCGGCGGTGGCGACGGTGTCGGAGAAGGTGTTCGGCTTGTGCGCGAGCTTGCCGTCGCGATACCAGCGGTAGCCGCGATCCTTGCCGCCGCGCACGTGCGCGATGGCGTAGACGAAGCCGCGGTCGACCAGGCTCAGGCGCAGCGGCGAGAAGCCGGGCAGATCGATCAGGCCGTAGGCGCCGTAGGCCGACAACAGCAGCGGTGTCGCCGCGCCCGGCGTCGTGTCGCGGTGGTGGAACAGCGAGATGGGCACGAGCTCGCCGTCGGGCGCCTCCGCGGTCAGTCGGCGCACGCGATAGTCGTCCGGGTCGTGGCCGCTCGGCACCTCCTGCTCCTTGCGCAGCACGCGCTCGCCGGTGGCCATGTCGTAGTCGTACACACGTCGCGGCGTGGCGAAGGAGCTGTAGCTCAGGCGCAGCGTCGTGGTATCGAACTCGTAGCCGGCCACCAGGTCGAGGTCGTGGCAGGCCTCGTCGAACGCGATCCGGTGCTCGGCGCCAGTGGCCATGTGGCGCACCACGATGGCGGGCAGCGCATCGGCGATCACCAGCCACACGAGATAGTCGCGAAAGGTCAGCATCGACTGGATCAGTTCACCCGGCTGGTGGGCGACGACATTCGCCCAGCCGGCGGGATCGGCGTCGGTCAGCGGCGCGCGGACGACGCGGAAGTCCTCGGCCTCGCGGTTGGTCAGCAACAGCCAGTGGTCGCCCTGATCGCTCGCGTGATGCTCCACGCCCGTCTCGCGCGGGAGCAGCACCCGCGGGCACGACTCCGGTGCCTCCGCGGAGATGACACGCACCTCGGTCGTGACGTGGTCGTGGCTTTCGATGAGCACGAAGCGGCCACTCTCGGTCTTGTCGACACCGACGAAGAAACCGTCGTCGGGCTCCTCGTAAACGAGAGGGTCATCGGCCGGATCCGTGCCCAATTCGTGGCGGTAGACCCACTTGGGCCGGTGCTCGGTATCGAGCACCGTATAAAACAGATGCTGGCCATCCGCTGACCAGGCGCAATCGCCCTGGGCCCCCATGATCACATCATCGCGGTCCGTGCCGGTCGTCAGATCGCGAAAACGGATGCGCCAGGTCTCCGCCCCGGAGGTATCCACTGCGTAGGCGAGATGGCGATGGCCGGGATCGTGCTCGGCCGCCCCCAGTTGGAAGTAGTCGTGGCCGGCCGCCTCGGCGTCCCCGTCGATGAGCACGGTCTCATCGCCAGCGCCAGCCGGTTGGCGACAGAGCAGCGGGTGTTGCCCACCCTCTCGATAGCGGCTGTAGTAGGCGTAGGGGCCATCGCGTATTGGAACAGTCGAGTCGTCCTCGCGGATCCGACCGCGAAGCTCCCGAAACAGGCGCTCGCGAAACGCAGCCGTCGGTCGCATGACCGCCTCTGCGTAGGCGTTCTCGGCGTCGAGATGGGCGCGAATGGGATCGGCCAGCTTCGCCGGATCCTGCATGGCCTCCCGCCAGTTCGAATCGCGCAACCAGGCGTAGGGATCGGTGCGGCGGTGGCCATGGACCACGGACTCGACCGGCTTCTCCTCGGCCCACGGTGGCCGTGGGCGGTGATCGGTCATCGTTACTCCTCTCAGCGGGGCTTGGGCTGACGTCAATGGACCCGACTCACCGCCCGTGCTCGTTCGCATTGATGGGCGAGGGCCCGAATACCAAGGTGGCGGCCGAAGCACTTTTGCCCGTGTGAACTCGCACCTGCCTAACGACATGGCTGGAGTTCAGCAGCGGGCCCGGCTCGCCACGATCGCGGGCACGGAGCCGCATCCACTCTATCAGTCAGCTGTTTGACTCTTGGTGGCTCCGGCCGGATTCGGCCGACGACCAGGGGATCACGACGGCTAAGCCGGCTCCGCGGCCGCTAGCCACTTATGGAGCGCAGATGTCTCGACAGCCGGACTCCAGAGAAACCCCTGGCCGAGATCGCAGCCGAGCTCGGTGAGGATCCGCGCCTGCTCCTCCGTCTCGACCCCCTCGGCGGTTACGCTCAGGTCGAGGGCGTGGCCGACCTCGATCATCGCGAGCACCAGGCGTCGGGTCTTGGCATCGCCTTCGAGGGGGTGCACGAATGCCCGATCGATCTTCAGCTCCGTGGCCGGCAGCTGGCGCAGATAAGCGAACGAGGAATAACCCGTGCCGAAGTCGTCAATACTCACGCCGATGCCATGCTCGCGAAGACGATTCAGCAGCGCGATGGCCGCTCGCGGCTCGCGCATGATGCCCGATTCGGTGACCTCCACCATGAAGCATTCCGGCGGCGTGCCGGTCTGCTGAAGGCCGTCGATTAGCGCGTCGGCCAGACGCTCGTCCGCCAGGTTGCGCGGGGCGAGATTGATGCTCACCGGGAGCAACGGTCCAGAACCGGCATAATCGGTCGCGGTGCGGACGACGAATCGGCTGAACGTATCGATCAGGCTCGTTTGTTCGAGTTTGGGCATGAACGAGCCGGGTGCCACGAGCCCCTCGTTCGGGCGCCGCCAGCGCGCCAGGGCCTCGACACCGGCCGGGCGACGGTCCGCCAGCCGAATCTTGGGCTGGTATTGCAGCGTGAACTCTCCCGCTTCGATCGCTTGCTCGGCCAACCCGATGAGCTCGAGGGTCGTGCTCGCATCTGCGTCAAGGGTAGGCTCGTAGCTGACCCAATTGCGCTCCAGAGTCTCAGCGCGGCGCAGCGCGACGCGGGTCCGCCGCACGGCCTCCCGGGCATCGATCGTTGCATCGGCACCCACGTGACCCAATCCGACGGCCGGCTCGATCCGCACAGGGACGCCATCGACATCGAACGGGTCGGTCGCTGCGCCGTGCAACGTCCGCGCGATCCGTTTCAGCGTCTCCCGGTCTCCGCACTCGACGATGAACGCCAGTTCCGAGGTGCTGAAGCGGTAACACCCCCTCACCTCGGGACAGCTCCGACTCAGGTGCTCACCGATCTCGCCCAGGATCCGGTCGCCGTCTTCGATCCCGATCACCTCGACGATATCGGCGAAGTCGGTAGCGCGCAGCAGAACGGCGGCGACCTTCGCCTTATCGCCCGCATTCGCGGCCAGGTGGGCGTCAAGGTCCTCCATGAGCGCGGCCTGGTTGGGCAGTCCCGTGAAGGGGTCGCGCAAGGCCTGTGCGCGTTGTTCACGCCCCAGGGCAGCAATCATCTGCATCATGAGCCCGGCGCCGGCACCGATCGCCATGAGCCAGAGGGTGCGCACGCCCCAGCTGGTCATGATCGCCTGCACGCTCTCCAGACTTCCGCCAAGCAACGGTCCCAGCATCAATCCCGCGAGCAAACCGGCAACCAGGCCACCCGCCACGCCATAGACCGCGGAAGCCAGAAAGATCGGCACATACATGAGATGGGCATGCACGCTCGGCGTGCCGCCGGTGAGATGAACCAGCATCGCACCGGCGGCGAGCAGCAAGCCAATGGCAGCCAGGACCATTAAGCGAGCGGGCACCGAAGTGTGCCAGTCGCTCAATTCGATGAGCCATGTCGCCGGACCATTTCGGTGAACCATGAGCCGCCACCTCTTTATATGTTCTAAATTTTCCCGTCAGGTGACGCCAAAGCGCAGAGACCGTCTCTGCGCCAAGCTTTCGCTCAGCCTGAAGAAGCGCGCTTGTCCTGAGTCCGGTACTCGAAATCACTGGCGTCATGGCGCTCGGGCAGCTGTTCCTCCGGCTCGCCCCAGACGCGGTTGACCATGCGGCCGCGCTGGACCGCCGGGCGCGCATCGATCTCGTCCGCCCAACGCTGCACGTTCCGGTATTCCTGGACCTGCAGGAACTCCGCGGCATCGTAGATCCGGCCCTTGGCGAGCGCACCGAACCACGGCCAGTTGGCGATGTCGGCGACCGTGTACTCGTCGCCGGCGAGGTAACGGGTCTCGGCCAGGCGGCGGTCGAGCACGTCGAGCTGACGCTTGACCTCCATGGTGTAGCGGTCAATCGGGTACTTCATCGACTCCGGTGCATAGGCGTAGAAATGACCGAAGCCGCCTCCAAGGAAAGGTGCACTGCCCATCTGCCAGAACAGCCAGTTGAGCGTCTCCGTCCTCTCGGGACCATTGTTGGGCAGGAACGCGCCGAACTTCTCGGCGAGGTGCAGCACAATGGAGCCGGACTCGAATACCCGCACGGGCTCCGGGCCACTGTAGTCCACCATCGCTGGAATCTTCGAGTTCGGATTGATCGCGACGAAGCCGCTGGAGAATTGCTCACCATCGCCGATCCTGATCGGCCAGGCATCGTACTCGGCAGCGGAATGTCCCAACTCGAGCAGCTCCTCGAACAGGACCGTCACCTTCACGCCATTGGGCGTGGCGAGCGAGTAGAGTTGGAAGGCGTGCTCACCGACCGGTAGCTCCTGCTCGTGGGTGGGACCGGCCACAGGGCGGTTGATACTGGCGAACTTGCCGCCACTGCCCTCCTCCCAGGTCCAGATCCGCGGCGGTGTGTACTCGGTCTCGTCGCTCATGGAGCTTTCTCCGAAGTCGTCGGCCGCCCATGTGTCAGGGCCGCTCGGTGAATAAATATTCTCGGTAACCAAGTCGGCGCGGCCACACCGCCGATGTACGCCGGCCCCTCCGCAAAGCGGCGTCCCGCCTTTGCTCGACGTGGAACCGGAGCGGATAGCGAGGCTCGGCCTGCGCAAAAGCTGCGCCGGCCTTATTGCCGCAGCCGCTCCCACTCGCGAGCGATGTCCTCAACGAGTTCGCGGATGGCGCGGTCATCGACATCGCGCTGTGCGTATGTGCGCAAGCCGATGACATCCACCTGCAGGCGCCGGCCCAGACGCTCCGGATCGAGATCGGCCGAGATCTCCCCCACCGAGCGAGCCTCGGCCAGGCGTTCGCTGAAGCGACGCTCCATCCGGGCCAGCAAAGCCTCCACCCGCGGACGGGCCGCCTGCTCGCGCTCGCCGAACTCCAGCAGGCTTTTCACCAGCATGCAGGCCTGGCAGGTCTGGTCGCGCACGCCGCCGAGCAGGCGGACGTAGGCCACGAGGCCGCCGAGCGGGGATTTCTCGGCGGCCATGACGCGCTCCAGCTCGGCCATGGCCCGCTCCGCATAGCGGTCGAGCGCCTCGCGGAACAAGTTCTCCTTGCTGCCGAACGTGGCGTAGATGCTCCCCGGCCGCATATCGAGGGCCCCCTCGAGATCCTTCAGCGAGGTCGCGCCGAAGCCTTGTCGCCAGAACAGCTCCAGCGCCTTCTCAAGTGATTCCTGTCGCGTGTGGACGGCGGTTCGCGGCATTCCGCGGCTCTCCCCTGGCCGGCCCTTGACGGCCCGTCCAGTTACGACCATTTGCATGGTCATGAGGCTATTGAACATTCACTCAAAAATCAACTTGAATGATCGCTCAAGAATGAGTAGGCTCGGTCCCTGCGGTGCGAAGGCCGCGTGCGCCCTGGCTTGAGCAATCGCTCAAATTCGCTCGCGGCGACATTCATGAACAACCGGAGGAATCGCCATGACCGAGTTCACGCTGCACAACAAGGAAAGTGCCCCGCCGGAGAGCCGGCCACTGCTGGAAGGGTCGGAAAAGGCGTTCGGCATGATCCCCGCGCTACACGCCGTGATGGCGGAGGCGCCCGGTCTGCTGGAGGGCTATCAGGAACTCCACCGCCTGTTTACGGAGTCCAGTTTCGATGCGACCGAGCGAACGGTCGTCTGGCAGGCGATCAACGTTGAGCACGAATGCCACTACTGCGTACCCGCCCACACGGCGATCGCGAAGATGACCGAGGTCCCGGATGAGGTGACCGAGGCGTTGCGCAACGAGATGCCCCTGCCCTCGGTCAAGCTGGAGGCGCTGCGGGAGTTCACGCTGACGGTGGTGCGCGACCGCGGCCAGGTCGACGAAGCCGCGGTCCAGCGCTTCTTCGATGCCGGCTATACCAAGCGCCATGTCCTCGAGGTCGTGCTCGGCGTGTCGCAGAAGGTGATGAGCAACTACACCAATCACCTGGCAAACACGCCGATCGACGAGCCTTTCCAGCCATACGAATGGCGCCGGCGCGAGACGGCCTGACTGGCCTGCCCAGGGCCCCGGGGAAATGCGCCGCGACCGGAGGACCACCGGTCCCGACCAGCGCCCAGGAGGACGACAGCCATGCAGAACCTACGTATCGACCTGGTTTCCGACGTCGCCTGTCCGTGGTGCGCGATCGGTTACCGGCGTCTGGAGCAAGCTTTGGCCACGCTCGCGGGTGAGGTGGATGTGGAACTCGTCTGGCAGCCGTTCGAGCTGAACCCGGACATGCCGCCCGAGGGCGAGCCCATCCTTGAGCACCTCTGCCGCAAGTACGGCCAGGACGCCGCCAGCGTGGAGCGTACCCAGAGCGAGATGATCACCCTGGCCGAGCAGCTGGGGCTGAACTTCCGCGGAGCGCGAGAGCGCCGCGCGCACAACACCTTCGACGCCCACCGGGTGCTTGCCTGGGCCGCGGAGCAGGGGCGCGAGACGGCGTTACAGCTAGCGCTGTTCGATGCCTACTTCGGCGAGGCAAAGCGGCCATCGGATCCGGACGTGTTGCGCGAGAAGGCCGCGCTGGTCGGTCTCGATGCGGACACCGCCGAGGCCGTCGCCCGGTCCGACCGCTACGCCGATTCGGTGCGCGCGGCCGAACGATGCTTCATGGAGGCGGGTGTCAGCGCCGTACCCGGCTTCGTACTCGATGGACGCTACCTGATCTCTGGCGCTCAGCCGCCCGACGCGCTCGCCGATGCGATCCGTCGGGCGGCCGGCGAGGCCAGCGGCCGCGCGCCCGAGACCGCCTGAAGGCGAATCCCCATCACGCACGTCCGCTGCCCGCAGCGACGTGCGCCCTATCCCGGCGCCATTCCTAGGCCCGGAGCATGCGCGACGCCGCCGATCGCGACCGGCGGCCAGTCGTCCCGAGAACCTATTGGAGAGCACGACGATGAGCGAGCACACCGACCCGCTGTTCCGACCGCTACGGATCGGGGATACGACCCTGCCGAACCGGGTCCTGATGGCACCCCTCACCCGGGCGCGCGCCAGCCAGCCCGGCGATGTGCCGCAGGCCATGAATGTCGAGTACTACCGCCAGCGTGCCGGCCACGGCCTGATCCTCAGCGAGGCCAGCCAAGTCTCGCCGCAAGGCAAGGGGTACGCGTTCACGCCCGGTATCCACTCGAGCGAACAGATCGAAGGGTGGCGACAGATCACCGACGCCGTGCACGCCAACGGTGGCCGCATCCATCTACAGCTCTGGCACGTCGGGCGCATCTCGCGTCCCGAACTGCAGCCGGGCGGTGAGTTCCCGGTCGCGCCTTCGGCGATCCAGCCAGCGGCGCAGGTGTTCATCAGCGCCGAGTCGGGCATGGTCGATGTGCTCGAGCCGCGCGCGCTCGAGACCGAGGAGATGACGGACGTCGTCGAGCAATTCCGTCAGGGGGCGGAGAATGCGAAACGCGCCGGCTTCGACGGTGTCGAGATCCACGCCGCCAACGGGTACCTGCTCGACCAGTTCATCCGTTCGGGCAGCAATCACCGCAAAGATGCCTACGGCGGTTCGATCGACAACCGGCTACGGCTGCCGATGGAGGTGGTCGACGCGGTCGTCGGCGTATGGGGCACGGAGCGCACCGGAATCCGCGTCTCGCCCACCGGCAGCTTCAACGACATGCGCGACGACGATCCGGCGGGCACTTACGGTGCCCTCGCGGAGCGGCTCGAGGCGGCGGGCATCGCCTATGTCGAGGTGGTCGAGGACTCGTTCCAGGGCAACCATGCGCAGGGCCGACCCGAACCGGTGGTCGATGCCATCCGCTCGCGCTTTTCGCGTACCTACATCGGCAATGGCGGTTATTCCGCCGATGAGGCGCGCCGGCGAATCGAGGCCGGTCGTTGCGACGCGGTCACGTTCGGACGGCCGGCGATCGCCAACCCGGATCTGCCCGAGCGTTTCGCGCAGGATGCGCCGCTCAACGAGTGGGACGCCGCCACCTTCTACGGCGGCGACGAGCACGGGTACACCGATTACCCGGCACTGGAGACGAACGTCAGCGCCACCGCCTGACCGGCGCGCCGTGTCTCGGGCGTATTGGACGGGCGGCCGAACGACGGCCGTCCGTGCTTTTCAGCCGTGCACCAACCACCCGGCCCGGTCGCGCGGGGGCTCGGTCAAATCTCGATCGACGTGCCCCCGATACGCTCGCCGCATTCAGCTACGCCCTGCCTCGGCGGACGACCCCTCCCGCTGCAGCTCGGCGTCGACCGGCGTCCCGGGCCCCTCCTCGGGCAGCTTGTGCACATCCGCGGCCGAGGCCCGGCCGGCGCCGGGTGCGACGGCGCTGGCGTCCACGAACTGGTTGTTGAGCTTCTGGATGTACGACTCGGCTTCGTCGCGCAGCTTGTGCAGGCGCGACAGCTGCCGTTTGCCCAGCCCCTTCGGACGGGCGAACAGCGCGCGCCCGGGGCGGGTGCTCTTGAGGAAGGCGGCGCGCCAGTTGCCGGACGCGGATTCCTGCGGCAAATCGCGCGCGACGCGCCGCGCCAGCCAGCGCCGATTGAAGAAGTGGATGCCGGCCAGTGCCCCGAGGATCACGACCGCGCCGATCGTCGACCACGCCGGGTTGTTCAGCATCGCGGTCCAGGCCTGGCCGTCGATCCAGGGGCCGAGGCCGCCGGTCGCCTGGTAACCGATCACCGCGAGAACGGCCACCAACGCGCCCATCATCACGGCGTCGAACTGCAGCACGCGGCGGCGCCAGCGCTCGAGCGCACCCCTAATGGTCGGCAGGGCGTCCATCTTGATCGATTCGGCGATGGCCTGCAGGGCGCCCAGGATGCGGTAAGAGCGCGAGGAGCTGATCTCCCGGATCTTGGCGTGGATCTCATCGCGGTCGTGAGCCGACTTTTCCTCGTAGCGCTGGCGCACCTGCGGATCGCCGATCTCGACGGCGCCGGTCGCGTTGTAGAGGCAGTAGAAACGCCCGGTGGCATTGCCCTGGCGGGCCACCGCCCTCTGCCAGGCGGAGACGACCTCCTCCAGGTTGTCCTCGCGCCAGGTCGTGTCGATCTGGTTGAGGATGAACACCAGTTTGGTGAAGTCATTGCGCTCGGACACGCGACTGACCAGGTGCTCCAGCGTGTCGCGCATCGCACCCGGCTCGGGGTGGCGCGCGTCGAAGAACACCAGCACCAAATCCGAGAGATCGATGATGTGGTCGGTCAGCTGCAGGGTCGTGGTGCGCTGCTCGTCGGAATCAAACCCGGGCGAGTCGATCAGGATGCGCCCGCGCAGGCGCTCGGAGTTCGCCGTTTTCATGGCGAGGAAGTGGTCCACCGTGCGGCCGCCGCCGTCGGTGATGCGCTCAATCTCGTCCGAGACGCGATAGAACGGAAAACGCGGATCGCCATCCAGCGCCAGGCCTGGCAGTTCCTGCACCTGCTCGCTGCTCCCGTAGGAGATCACCGTGAACTTCTCGTCCACCGCTTGGCTGCCGCTGCGCTGTACGGTGGCGCCCACGTACTCGTTGATGAACGTGGACTTGCCGGCGGAGAAGGTCCCCAGGACGGAGATCATCGGCCACCACGAGATCGTGAAGGCGTAGGAGTCCTCCTCCGGATCGATCAGGCCGGCGGCATAGCCGATACGGTCGAGCTCGCGAAAGGGATCGACCACCCCTTCGAGTACCGGGTTTTCCTCGGCCAGACGATCGCTCAGGAGCTTGAGCTGCTTGCGGACGCGACTGCCAGGTCGATTGAACATTCAGGTCTCCGTGTTGTACCGGGCCCATGCACCCTACCGGGGGAACGGCCCCGGTGGGGAGAAACCGCCCGCCCCGGCGTACGGGTCATCCCTATCCCTGCATCTATACCCCAATCGCGGTCACGTCTATCCCGGCGCCGCATTACGCCGCGCGAACCGCGACCCGCACGGCTGAGCCTATCGAACCAGGCGTACTTCCGCGGAGGCGCCGTGTTCCGCGCCGCGAAGCGAGGCGAGCCAGCGCTCAAAGTATGGCGCCCGCAGATACTCGGCCGGGTCCATGCGCTCGATCCCGTAGCGAGTTGCGTCGATCGTATAGTACCCACCGCTCGCAACTAGAATCGTCAGCGCCCGGACCCGTGGCTCCCAGGCGGCGTGAAAGAGCGGCTCATCCGCTTCCCGCTCGATGGGACCGAAGCCATGCATGCCGCCAAGATCGTGGACGCCGTTCATCGCTCGACTCCCGCCGTGTCGCCGGACTCATTCGACGCTATCGTACCATCAGGG
>JBBEEB010000140.1:2208-10828 GCA_040880995.1 Halofilum sp. (in: g-proteobacteria) | reverse complement strand
GCAATCCATCGGGTACCGCGTGCAAGGTGCAGATCCGAGAGTTTAATCTCGACGCTGGATCGCTTCGTTGCCTCCGGCTTCTCGCAATGACTTCATCTTCTAGGCGTGCTTACGCAGAGACGGACTCCAGGCGGGCGTAGGCCAACACCAGCCACTTGCTACCCGCGTCGGCGAAGTTGACATGCACCCGGGCGTGCGGACCATCGCCCTCGAAATCGAGCACCGTTCCCTCGCCGAACTTGGGATGGCGCACGCGCTGGCCCATGGCGGGCACGCCGTCGGGCGCCTCGCGCTCCATGCCTGCCGAGGCAGCGGGACGGACGGCGTGGCTGGTCACGCGCGGGCGGATCTCCTCGATCAATTCGCCCGGTAACTCACCGACAAAGCGCGAGGGCACGCCGGTGACTTCGCGGCCATACAGCCGGCGCTGCTCGGCCGAGGTGAGCACCAGGCGCTGCTGGGCGCGGGTGATGCCGACGTAGGCCAGGCGCCGCTCCTCCTCGAGGCGCCCGGATTCCTCGAGCGAGCGCTGGTGGGGGAACAGCCCTTCCTCGAGCCCGACCAGAAACACCACCGGGAACTCCAGCCCCTTGGCCGAGTGCAGCGTCATCATCTGCACGCAGTCGTCCCAGCTATCGCCCTGGCCCTCGCCGGCCTCGAGCGCGGCATGCGCGAGGAAGGCCTCGAGCCGGGTCATGTCCTCGGCCTCCTCGGCCGGCGGCTCGAACAGGCGCGCGGCGGTGACCAATTCCTCCAGGTTCTCCACCCGGGCCTGGCCCTTCTCGCTCTTGTCCTTGCCGAAGTGATCGATCAGTCCGCTCGCATGCGTCACGTGCTCGACCAACTCGGGTAGCTCCATCTCGGCCGTGTCCTCGGCCGCCCGGTCGACGATCTGCAGGAACTTGGCGACGGCGGTCGCGGCGCGACCGGTCATGGCACCCTCGTCGATCGCCTGACGCGCAGCGCGCCACAGCGAGCTACCCGCCACGCGTGCGGCCGCGCGCAACTGGTTGAGCGTACGCTCGCCGATACCGCGGGCCGGCTGATTGACTACGCGCTCGAAGGAAACATCGTCGTCGCGGTTAGCCAGCAGGCGCAGATAGGCCAGCGCGTCCTTGATCTCGGCCCGCTCGAAGAAGCGTTGACCGCCGTAGACGCGATACGGGATGCCACGCGCGATGAACTCCTGCTCGAGCGCGCGCGATTGCGCGTTGGAGCGATAGAGCACGCCGCACTCGGCGCGGGTGCCGCCTTCGTCGATCCAGGCCGTGATGCGCTCGGCGACGAAGCGGGCCTCGTCGGTCTCGTTGTAGGCGAGGTAATAGGCCACCGGATCGCCCGCGCGATCGGCGGTCCACAGATTCTTGCCCAGGCGCCCGCCGTTGTTCGCGATCAGCGCGTTGGCGGCGGCCAGCACGGTGCCGGTCGAGCGGTAGTTCTGCTCCAGGCGCACGGTGCGCGTGCCGGCGAAGTCGCGCTCGAAACTCTGGATGTTTTCAACGCGGGCGCCGCGCCAGCCGTAGATCGACTGATCGTCGTCGCCCACCGCCGTGATACAGCCGCGATCACCCGCCAGCAGCCGGAGCCAGGCGTACTGGATGGCGTTGGTGTCCTGGAACTCGTCGACCAGCAGGTGGCGGAAGCGCCGGCGGTAGTGGTCGAGCAGGCCGGCGTTGTCGCGCAGCAGCTCCAGCGCGGCCAGCAGCAGCTCGGCGAAGTCGACCGCCCCGGCCGTCTTGCGCGCCTGCTCGTAGGCGCTGTAGATGCGCACGAGCTGCGCCGCGACTGGATCGACCTCGTCGGCGATGTGCTCGGGGCGGCGGCCCTCGTCCTTGTGGCCGTTGATGAAGCCCATGGCTTGTCTCGGCGGCCAATAGCTCTCGTCCAGTTCGAGGCCACGCAGCACGCGCTTGATCAGCCGCAACTGATCGTCGGCGTCGAGGATCTGAAAGCCCTTCGGCAGCCCGGCCTCGCGCCAGTGTGCGCGCAGCAGTCGATGGGCGATGCCATGGAAGGTCCCGACCCACATGGCGCCGGCCGACGTGCCGACCAGCTGCTCCACGCGACCACGCATCTCGCGCGCCGCCTTGTTGGTGAAGGTCACCGCCAGCACCGAGTGCGGCGACAGACCCTCGACCGCCAGCAGCCAGGCGATACGGTGTACCAGCACCCGGGTCTTGCCGCTCCCAGCTCCGGCCAGCACCAACAGCGGGGAACCGGCGTCGGCGGTCACGGCCTCGCGCTGGCGCTCGTTCAGCGGATCGATGATCGGAGTAACGTCCATCCGCGCAGTTTACCAGCGCAGCGAACGCGAGCGGTTATGCGTGGCGCTCGGGATAAAGAACCACAGATGAACACGGATCGACACGGATAAGGTCAACGCGGTGAGTTCGTGAGAGCTTCGCTGACACTGCATGGCGGACTTTGGGCTCGAACAGCCCATCACAGATGAACGCAGATCAACACAGATATCGAAGGGGCAGAGGCCCTACCAAGGCCTACGCTGATTACCCTTTATCTGTGTGAATCTGTGTTCATCTGTGATGGATTTGCAGCGCGTTGGACGCGCCTGGCGCCTCCCCAGCGCAGCTCCTTCACGCTGTCCACTCGGAATACATCCGTGTTGGTCCGTGTCCATCCGTAGTTCTAAGCGGCTATCTCGAAGTAAGGGCACTGGCGAGGAGGCCGAGGCCGGCGGCGCCGAGGAGCCAGACGGAGAGGGCGGCGTGGGCGAGGCCGGCCTGGGGGGCCGCGAGGCCGTGGAGCAATGCGGCGCTCACGGTGAGCGCGGCGCCGGCCAGGGCGCGCAGGGTGCGGCGCTGCTGGCGCTCGAGCTGATCACGCAGCGCGCGCATTTCGTTGCTGCTTTGGGTGCGGATCTCGAGCTTACCGTCACGCGCGCGCTGGGCCAGTTCATGGACCAGGCCGGGCAACTCGGGCAGGCGCTCGCCCCAGGCAGGCAGTTCCCGCCGCAACTGGCGTATGGCGGCGCGGACGCCGACCTGCTCGGACATCCAGCGCTCAAGCTGCGGCTTGGCCGTTTGCCACAGATCGAGATCGGGGTAGAGCTGACGCCCGAGGCCCTCGACGTTGAGCAGCGTCTTCTGCAGCAGGACCAGCTGCGGCTGCACCTCCATGTCGAAGCGCCGCGCGGTCTGGAACAGCCGCAGCAGCAGCTGCGCGAAGGAGATGTCCTTGAGCGGGCGTTCGAAGATGGGCTCGCAGACACTGCGGATGGCCGACTCGAATTCGTCCACGCGCGTATCCGGCGGGACCCAGCCCGAGTCGACGTGGAGCTCGGCAACCCGGCGGTAATCGCGCTGGAAGAAGGCGAGGAAGTTCTCCGCCAGGTAGCGCTGATCGGCCGGGGCCAAGGTGCCGACGATGCCGAAGTCGACCGCCATATAGCGCGGATCGGCCGGATCATCCCACCAGACGAAGATGTTCCCCGGGTGCATGTCCGCGTGGAAGAAGTTGTCGCGGAAGACCTGCGAGAAGAAGATCTCGACGCCGCGCTCGGCCAGCACACGCAAATCCACGCCGGCGCGCTTGAGCGTCGCGAGGTCGCTGACGGGCGTGCCCACGATGCGTTCTTGCACGAGCACGTCGGTATGGGTGTAGGGCCAGTAGACCTCGGGCACGTACAACATGCCCGAGCGCTCGAAGTTGCGCCGCAACTGTTGGGCGTTGGCGCCCTCTCGGATTAGATCGAGCTCGTCGATCAACGTCTTCTCGAACTCGGCGACGACCTCGCGCGGGCGCAGCCGCCGCGCCTCGCTGGAGAAGCGCGCGGCCAACGCGGCGACGATGCGCAACAGACCCAGATCGCGCCGGATCTTGCCCTCGATCCCCGGCCGCAGCACCTTGACCACGACCTCGCGGCCATCGGCCAGACGGGCGCCGTGGACCTGGGCGATCGAGGCCGAGGCCATGGGATCGGCGTCGAAGCGCGTGAACAGCTCCGCCACCGGCCGTTCCAGCCGTGCCTCGACGATCTCGCGCGCCTCACTCGAGGGGAACGGCGGCACATGGTCCTGAAGCAGGGCCAATTCGTCCGCGATCTCATCCGGCAAAAGGTCGCGCCGGGTGGAGAGCATCTGGCCGAACTTGACGAAAATCGGGCCCAGATCCTCCAGCGCCAGGCGGATGCGCTGACCGCGGGGGATGCGCCGAGTCCAACGGCGAAACCAGGCGCCGGGCGTCAGGTAGTAGAGAAAGCGGATCGGCCGGAAGATCTGGGTGGCCCAGATGATCTCGTCGAGCCCACGGCGCAGCAAGATCCACTGGATATGGATCAGGCGCAGCGCCTGGCCCGGTCGGATCATCATCCGCGGTCGTCCGCGCGTTCCAGGCGCGCCAAGCGCGCGGCGAGGCGGTCGGCGTCGGCCCGCAGGCGGTCGACCTCCGCCAGCCAGCGATCGGCCTCCGCGCGCGTGGGCACGATCTCGACCTCATCGATCAGCCAGGCGCGCAGGTCCTCGCGCCGATGGAGAACGGCGCGGCGCGCCCAGGCGCGCAGCCCGCGCATGACGCGCCCGGCCTCATGCGCCGGGATGTCGCCCACGGCGCTCGCCAGCGCCTCCTCCCAGTCCGGGTCGAGCGTATCGAACAGCCGCTTATAGGCCTTGGCCACGGCCACATCGCCGGCGACGTACAGCTGACCGCTGAAGAGCGCGCGCGTGCCCTCCCGGGTCGCCAGCATGGCCAGCGACGCGGGCGGGCCGCTGATCCAGGCGGACGGCGCCTCGAGCGGGTCCTGCGCCTGCAGGCGCACGCGCTCCTCCTCGGGGACGGCGTACAGCAACCACTCAAGGCCGGTGACATGGATCCCAAGGACCGCCCCTTGGAGGCGTTGGACGCGCGCTCGGGCCTCGGGGTCGAGGCCCAGCGCCGTGTCGAGCGCCGGATTGAGGGTGGCGGCGAACCAGGTGGGCGTCATCGCGCGATCTCCCGCGGCCCCGCTCCGACCGGGGCCTCAAGCATGGGCTCTTCGACCACGACACGCGTGCGGGCGAGCTTGTCGTGAAAGGTCTGCTGGCGCTTATCAAACACCATCCAGACGAATCCCAACCCGAGCGGTAGAGCCGACAGGAAGTAACCAATGTAGCGCAGCAGGCAGCGGCCCAGGCCCGGGTGGCCGCCGGTACGGGCGTCGACCACACGCAGATCCAGCAGCGCTTTTCCGGGCGTGGCGCCAAAGAAGCGCCAACCGAGCATGAACACGATGGCGGGCAGGCCGTGACGCAGCGTCCACGAGCCGTACTCGGCCATGCTATTCCACTCGTACAGCAGCGGCGAGCCGAACAGCATCCACGAGACCGAGCCGCCCAGACAGAACAGCCACAACGAATCCGCGCCGAGGGCTGCCGCGCGACGCCAGAAGCCGGAGGCGCGCAACGCCCGCGTCACGGCCTAAATCCGGTATGCACGGCGACCACGCCGTTGGTCAGGTTGTTCCAGCTGCAATGCGTCAGGCCCGCCTCGCGCATCATTCGCGCGAGGGTCGGCTGATCCGGGTGCATGCGGATCGACTCGGCCAGGTAGCGGTAGCTGTCGGCATCGCCGGCGACCCAGTCGCCGAGGCGCGGCAGGACGCTGAACGAGTAGGTGTCATAGACACGGCGGAACCACTCGCCCGCCGGACGCGAGAACTCGAGCACGACCACGCGGCCGCCGGGGCGCAGCACCCGCGTCATCTCGGCCAGCGCGCGGGCCTGATCGGTGACGTTGCGCAGGCCGAAGCCGATGCTCACGCAGTCGAACAGGCGGTCGGCGAACGGCAGTGCCTGGGCGTCGGCCTGGACGTACTCGATGCGCGTCCCAACGCCGGCGTCGATCAGCCGGTCGCGGCCGCGCTCGAGCATCCGGCCGTTGATATCCGAGGCCACCAGCAGTCCGCGCTCGCGCAGCGCGCGCGCCATGCCCTGGGCCAGGTCGCCGGAGCCAGTCGCCAGGTCGAGCACGCGCTGGCCGGGGCGCACGCCGGCGCGCGCCAGGGCAAAACGCTTCCAGTAGCGATGCATCCCGGCCGACATCAGGTCGTTCATCAGGTCGTACTGGTCGGCCACGGAGTCGAACACCGCACCGACCCGGGCGGATTTCTCCGCCTTGGGGACCTCGGCATAGCCGAAGTGGGTGGTCTCTTCGGCCGACCCTTTATCGGGCGCGTTGGACACCGGCCTCCTCCAGGCGAGCCAGGTAGCTCTGCCAGTTCTGCTCGTACTGCGCCGCCAGCTCGTACAGGTTGTCCCAGGAATAGATGCCGGTGTCGTGGCCGTCGTCGAAGATCAGCTTGACCGCGTAATTGCCCACCGGGTCGATGCGGTCGATATTCACCTCTTCCTTGCCGAAGACCAGCACCTCCTGACCCGGACCGTGGCCCCGGACCTCAGCGGAGGGCGAGAACACACGCAGGTACTCGCAGGGCAGCCGGCGGCTCAGCCCGTCGTCGAAGGTGACCTCGAGCTCACGCGACTTGCGATGGAGCTGGATATCGGTCGGCGTCGGCATGAACGGCTCTCCTTGATCCTTACAGTGCGGTGGCGACCATCAAATGTAGCTCGGATGGAAGCGCGAGCCGGAATCCGGGGAACGCCCTCATCGCCTTGGCCGAACCCGGATTCCGCTTCGCTGCATCCGGGCTACAGAATGTACCGGGACAGGTCGTCGTCGCCCACCAGCTCGCCCAGGCGCTCGTCGACGTAGGCCGCGTCGATGGTCACCTGCTCGCCGGTGCGTTCGGGCGCGTCGTAGGACAGGGGCTCGAGCAGCCGCTCCATCAGCGTGTGCAGCCGGCGGGCGCCAATGTTCTCGGTGCGCTCGTTGACCTGCCAGGCGATTTCGGCGATGCGGCGCACGCCGTCCTCGGCGAGCGTGAGCCCGATACCCTCGGTCTCCAGCAGCGCGCGGTATTGGCTGGCCAGCGAGGCATCGGGCTCGGTCAGGATGCGCACGAAATCGTCGGTCGTCAGCGCCGCCAGCTCGACGCGGATGGGCAGGCGACCCTGCAGTTCGGGAATCAGATCGGACGGCCGGGCGACATGGAAGGCGCCCGAGGCGATGAACAGGATGTGGTCGGTGCGCACCATGCCGTATTTGGTGGACACGGTGGAGCCCTCGACCAGCGGCAGCAGGTCGCGCTGCACACCCTCGCGCGAGACGTCGCCGCCGCCCGAGGCCTGCTCGCCGCGGCGCGTGATCTTGTCGAGCTCGTCGAGGAAGACAATGCCGTGGTTCTCCACCGACTCGATGGCAGCGGCCTTCAGCTCCTCCTCATCGATGAGCTTGTCGGCTTCGTCGTCGATCAACTGGCGGTACGCGTCCGCGACCTTCATGCGCCGGCGCTGCGACTTGCTGCCGCCAAGCTGGCGGAACATGCCCTGTAGCTGCTGGGTCATCTCCTCCATGCCCGGCGGCGCCATGATGTCGACACCGCCGCCGGCGGAGAGCTCGACTTCGATCTCGCGGTCGTCGAGTTCGCCGGCACGCAGCTTGGCGCGGAATTTCTCGCGGGTCTGCGAGCCGGCCGTCGATTGCGGCTGATCCTGCTCCCAGCCGCCCTGCTGCTTGGGTTGCGGCAACAGCGCGTCGAGCACGCGCTCCTCGGCGGCCTCCTCGGCCCGGTGGCGCACTTTCTCCACCTCGCGCTCGCGCGTCTGCTTGAGCGCCACGTCGACCAAATCGCGCACGATCGACTCGACGTCGCGGCCCACGTAGCCGACCTCAGTGAACTTGGAGGCCTCGATTTTGGTGAACGGCGCCTGCGCCAGGCGCGCCAGACGGCGGGCGATCTCGGTCTTGCCCACGCCGGTCGGCCCGATCATCAGGATGTTCTTCGGGGTGATCTCCTGGCGCAGCGGTTCGTCCACCTGCTGACGCCGCCAGCGGTTGCGCAGCGCGACGGCGACGGCGCGTTTGGCGTCGGCCTGCCCGACGATGTGTTTGTCGAGCTCGGCGACAATCTCCTTCGGAGTCATATGCGACATGGAAGTTGGCTCAAGCCGGACCCGAACTTTCCCCGGCGGGGCCCAGGGTCTCGATGGTCCGGTTGTGATTGGTGTAGATGCAGATATCGGCGGCGATGCGCAGGGACTCGTCGCAGACCGCCCGCGCGTCGAGGTCGGTGTGCTGAATGAGTCCACGCGCGGCCGCCTGGGCATAGGGGCCGCCGGAGCCCATCGCGATCAGCCCTCCTTCGGGCTCGATCACGTCACCGTTGCCCGAGATCATCAGTGACATCTCGGAATCGGCGACCGCCAGCAGGGCCTCCAGGCGGCGCAGCATACGGTCGGTACGCCAGTCCTTGGCCAACTCGACGGCGGCGCGCGTGAGATGCCCGCTGTGCTCCTCGAGCTTGCCCTCGAAGCGCTCGAACAGGGTGAAGGCATCGGCGGTACCGCCGGCGAAGCCGGCCAGGACACGATCGCGATACAGGCGACGGACCTTGCTCGCGTTGCCCTTCATGACGGTATCGCCGAGTGTGACCTGACCGTCGCCCCCGAGCGCGACTTGATCCCCCCGGCGGACGCAGACAATGGTGGTGGCGTGCATTGCGTGGACGCTCGTGAAGCTTGATCCCTCAGTCTACACGAAAGGCCCCCGGCCTCGGCAGGTCACCCGC
>JBBEEB010000140.1:0-2108 GCA_040880995.1 Halofilum sp. (in: g-proteobacteria) | reverse complement strand
CACCCGCGTAGATGCCCATAGTCGTTCGCTTGCGGACCGCATGTGGATTTGTGTCGCCGCAGCCCAACACTTGCCACCGGACCCACCAGGCATTTTGTCGAGCAGCCCGCAAAACGATGCCGACGCCCTTTGCGCCATCACAGCAAGGGTTTACAAGAGCTCAAAACGCAACCATAAGCCGAGGCCCTCTCTCATGCCGTTCGCCCTGGAACTGCCCTTCCGAGATAGGTCCGTGTCCGGCATCCCGGCCACGCCACGGCGCCTGCGCGCCTGGCTCAAGCCCCTGCACGCGGCCGGTCCCGGCGAGACCGCCCTGCACCTCGTCGAGATGATCGAGGCACAGAACCAGTTGGCGCTCAGCCCACAGCAGCGCCTGCACCTGCTGGAGACCATTCGCCCCGCCGCGCGCGCGCCGCTCGATGCCCTGGCCGCGCGCGTGCAGGCGCAATCGCTACCATTGCCCGGGCGCACGGTGGAAGTCGCGCGCTTGACCCGCCGCCTGATCACGGCGCTACTCGCCGGCTACGAAACCGTCCTTCACGCCAGCCCGACCGGCCGCACCAGCCGCCGTGCCCTGGCGCAGGTCTGTGAACGCGCCCTGCAGCTGCGCGGCGAGCTGCTGCTACGCCATATCGAGGCCCAGGAACCGCTGCCGACCCCGTTTTGGCAACAGACCTATACGCTTTATGCCCACGCCGAAGACGCCGGCGTGGCCCAACGGACCGTTCCGGACGAACAATGGCACGGACGTCGCCGGCCCACGCCCAAGGACGCCTTCCTCAGTCTGCTTCTGCTGGCGCTGGCGCAACCGCGTGACCTGCGCTCGGGCGAGGCGCAGCGCATTCATCAGGCGGTTCAGGCGTGGTGCCGGGCGGCGCGACTCGATGCCGTTGCCGCGGCGCCAGCGGACGCGGCCGAGCGCGGCAGCGTATTTGCCGTGGCATTGGACGCCGTCACCGCCCCCAGCCAATGGCGCCTGCGTCCAGGCGAGGGGCGCACCGAAGACCGCGTGCTCGATCTCGCGGCCGTGGTCGCTCGAGTGGAGACGCTCCACCGCGCCGCTGCCGATAGCGTAGCCGCCCCCGGCAGCGCGGAAGCGGGCGATCGGACGATGGGTCCGACCGGGCTCAAGCGCCTGCTGGACAACTGGAATCCGCGCGCCCTTTCGAGCGCGTTTACGGGATCGCTCGGAAAGCCGGTCGTCGCGGCGTTCGGGGTGGAGTCGATTCACGAACAGCTCGACGGCGGCACCAAGCCCCGCGCACGCAGCCAGAACACGCGTCGGTATACGCAACTGCGCCCATCCGAGGTATTGCAGACGGTTGCCCAGGACGAGCCCACCGGTCCGCGCTCGGCCTACCCGCATGCCCGTGCGGCGGTCGAGTCCGCCGAGCCGAACCCCGCAGACGCCGAGGCCGCCGCGCCCCCAGCGACGGACTGGCTATTGGAGGACCTGAACGCCACCGGATTTCGCCTGTGTTGGCAGGGAGCCGGGCGCTCGCAGGCGGCAGTGGGGGCGCTCGTCGCCGTGCGCACAAACGAGGCGACCGGGAACGGGGCGCCCACGGCGCCGCGCTGGTGTGTGGGCGTGGTCCGCTGGCAACAGTTCCTCGACGACGAACGCTTCGCCATCGGCTGCGAGCTGCTATCCGCCCGGCCGCGGCCCGCACGCGTACGCCACGAACCGCTCGATCGGCACCGCAAGTCATGCCCGCGCGACGAGGGCGTGGCGGCACTGCTGCTGCCTAGCCCCGATGACGGCACAGCCCCGTCGAGCCTCCTGATTCCGGTGAATCGCTTCCACACCCAGGATATCCTCGAACTCGACGCGGGCGAGCACACCCTACGGGTGCAGTTGGCCGCCTTGCGCGAGCCTTCCACCCAGTTCTCGCTATTCGGGATCGCAGCGGCACCGGCCCGTGGGCGCACCTCCGGCGTGCCCGAGTCACCCACCCGCGGGCGGTCGCTGGCGGGCTGACTACCGCGCGCGCCGCGGGCCGGACCGGTCACCGGCCTCTGTCCCAATACGGCAGCCTCGCCGGATTCGGTCGGGCTGAAGAGACTGTGTAAGAAATCCGGCGCCTACTGCGGAAGCGCCACAGCGACCG
>JBBEEB010000139.1:3668-56258 GCA_040880995.1 Halofilum sp. (in: g-proteobacteria) | reverse complement strand
GCTTGGTTCTGCGTCTTGCCTGCCGTCAGCGCTGGATTGCTTCGCTGCGCTCGCAATGACTCTTCCATAAGGATGGGGGCATCGCGAGGAGCCGGAGGCGCCGACTCGATCCACCGTCGACCTCGAACGCTTGGTTCTGCGTCTTGCCTGCGATCAGCGCTGGATTGCTTCGCTGCGCTCGCAAAGACATACGCCAAAGAGCGGCCTCGGATCCCACCTGGGCCGTGGCGGTGCAAAACCACGCAGGCCTTTCATGCGCAACGCCTGCGTTACGCCACCCGTTCGGCCGGAGCCGCCGGACTGCGCGCGAACCGATACAGCAACAGGCTGCGCACATCGCCCGCTAGGCCTGCGGACCAGGCATACGCCCGGCCGGGACTGAGAAAGTGCGGCGAGCGCATCCGTGTCAGTCGTGTGGAGCCATCCGAATTGCGCGCCACGATCATCCAGTAGCTCTCGGTCACGACGCGTTCGCCGTCATCACGGCCCGGGCGCGTTCGGTGGATGGGAAATTGCAGAATCGTCGCCGACTCGTTCGAGTCCGGCGTCTGATGCGAATACGACATTTGCCAACCCCAATATCCGTCGTTGGGGCAAGGCCGAGCGGTCGCGTGCGAGAGAGGCGGCACCGAATGCATGCCGCAACGTGCAGGCGAACCCCCGGGACACCCCGCCCGTGGTCATCGTCGTGCACTCGGAGCCGTCCGGTCGTGCGGACGGGCTCCTACGGCAGGTCTCCTGGCTCGCGGGTCGGCACCGCTGTCTGACCTTCCCGACGCTCGGCGTCAGTGGTCCTTGGCGACAGCGGCTCGCCGCTCACAGTTGCGGGGGCAGCTCCGGACTCGAACTAGGGAAGGTCTGATCAATCCTTTGCCGTCGCGTTACGGCTCCAAAGGCGGCATTGCAAGGCGCGAAGCGCAGCGCCGTAGCGGGGACTACGGTCAAGCTTCGCAACGCCGCAAGGTCGCCTTTGGAGCCGTAACCCCTTGGGGCTCGGCCGCTTTTGGCCCCTGGCGGTGTTGCGGCGTCGGCCCGGTAGCTCGGCTACCGGACCGCCACCGCGCCTAGCCAGGCGGCCAAAATCGGCTCGAGCGCGGCGACAAAGGATTGATCAGACCTTCCCTAACGTTCTCACCGGATTCCCTACGCACCCGGTCAGGACCGGGTGCAACCGTAGTGCACCACCCATCGTATTTGCGCCAGCGAGGATGTGCAAGATCTTGTGGCCCCCGCGTGGTGGAGGCCCATGTGCGGCTATAGGGGCTTGATATTGGCCTCGATCCGCGCGCGCTGTGGCTCGAGCGCCGGCGGCAACGCGAGATGTTCGCCGAGCGTCTCCAACGGCTCATCGACGGTGAACCCGGGGCCATCGGTCGCGAGTTCGAACAGGATCCCATTGGGCTCGCGGAAATACAGACTGCGGAAGTAGAAACGATCGACCGGTCCGCTCTGCGGCAGGCGCAGCCCACGCAGATGCTCGGTCCAGGCGTCGTAGGTATCGTCGGGGATACGGAAGGCGACGTGGTGGACGCCGCCGGCGCCCGGCTGGACCGCCGAGAGCTCCGGCTGGACCGCCACGTGCAACTCGGCGCCGGCCCCGCCTTCGCCCATGGCGAAGACGTAAACGGTACCACCGGATTCGTCCTCGACCGGGTACGTGCCCTCGCGGCGCATGCCCAGCAAGTCGGTCAATATGGGCGCGGTGGGTTCGAGTGACGGCACACTCATGGTGATCGGGCCCAGCCCGCGTATCTGGTGTTCGGCCGGAACCGGACTGCGTTCCCAGGGATGGGCCGTGCCCTCTCCGCCGTCGTCCACCAGACGCAAGCGCTGACCTTCGAAATCCTCGAAGTCGAGCGTGGACCGGCCGCCGCGTTGGGTCACGTTGCCATGCATTACGCCCAATTCGGCGAACCGCGCCTGCCACCACGCCAGCGCCTCGCCGCCGGCCACACGCAGACCGGTCCGGGTAATGCTGTGAATGCCCCGGCGCTCCGGCGGTACCGGAAAATCGAAGAAGGTCAGGTCGGAACCGGGCGAGGCCACGCCGTCGCCATAGAACAGGTGGTATGCGCTGGTATCGTCCTGATTCACGGTCTTCTTGATCAGACGCATGCCCAGCGTCTGCGTGTAGAAGGCGACGTTTTCCGAAGCGCGCGCCGTCACTGCGGTCAGGTGATGGATGCCTTCCAGTTGCATGAGTCCACTCCACTGTCGGATTTATGAGCTACGAACGCCGGCACGGCCAGGGCCAGATCACACCTGCATGCTCACCCGCGTGCGGCCGATGCTTGTGCGATCAAAGCCGCCTCCTGGCTGCACGGTTCATAGCGCCGCCGCCAGCGATTGTGCAGCCTCCTGGGCCGCCGCGCGGTAGGGGCGGATGACCAGGTCGACACCCCAGTTCTCGAGCGTCTCGGCTTCGGTCTCGGTGCGCGCGACCACCGCGACCCGGCCATGAAAGCCGTGGTGGCGCAAACTGGCCAGTAGCGCCTCGTTCGAGGGGAGATCGCGCACGGAGCTCAGCACCCAACGGGGCTCGTCCAGCGGCAGGCTGGCGAGGAACTCCGGATCTCCGGCATCCCCGAAGCGCGTGGTGACCCCGCAATCACGACTGCGCCGGGCCGCCTCCGGATCGAAATCCACCGCCATGACCGCCAGCCCGAGCCGCTGCAGTTCGTTCACCGCCACCGAACCGAATCGACCCGTCCCAAAGACAATGACATCGCAGGGCACACCGCCACTCGCACTCGAGAGCGCCGCTTCGCGGTCGACCGCACCGCTTCGCTCGAATACGCGCAAGTGCGGACTCAACCAAGCATAGAGTGGGTGTGAGTACAGGATCATATAGGTCGAGGCCGTAATCGTGATCAGTGCGACCAGGGTCGTCACCCCAACGACATTCTGCCCCACATGTCCGAGCTGGAAGCCCAACGCCACGAGGATCAACGAGAACTCACTGACTTGCGCCACCGTGAGTCCGGCGAGGAATCCGGTACGCGCACGGTATCCCATGTACCCCATGATCGCGACGACGATTAGCGGGTTGCCGATCAGCACGAACGCAGACAGGGTCAGTGCGGCGCCGAACTCCGTCCCGACCAGCGCCAGGTCCAGCTGCGCGCCGAGCTCGACGAAGAAAAACAACAACAGGAAATCGCGCAGGCTGACGAGGCGCGCCGCAATGAGATCGCGAAAGCTGGTCGAAGCCAGCGAAACGCCGCCGAGGAAGGCCCCGACCTCCTTGCTGAATCCGAGCGTCTCACCGAGGGCCGCCAACGACACCGCCCAGGCTATGGCAAACAGGATCAGCATCTCGGGCATGCGCGCAAGCCGATGCACCAGCGGATCCAGCACATAACGCATGGCCAAACCGATTGCCGCCAGGAAGCCGAGCCCGGTCAACACCACCTGCAGCATCTGCTGCCAGGCCGGACCAGCCCCCGTATCCGCGCCCATGGCGGCCAGGGCGACCATCGCCAGCACGACCACCAGATCCTGCACGATGAGAAAGCCGACCGCGATGCGGCCATGCAGCGAGTCGATCTCGCGTTTATCGGAGAGCAGCTTGACGATGATGATCGTGCTGGAGAACGTCAGCGCTACGGCGAGATAGAGCGCGTTGAGCGGCTCAAAGCCGAGCGCCAGCGCAAGCAGATACCCGACACCGGCGGTGAAGGCGACCTGACCCAGACCAGTGGCAAGCGAAACAGGCCCAAGATTTCGGATCAGGTGCAGGTCCAGCCGCAACCCGACCATGAAGAGCAGCAGGGTGATGCCGAGCTGCGCGAGTAGCTCGATCTCGTCGGCGGCCGACACCAGGCCTAGACCGGCCGGCCCCAGGAGGATACCCACGGCGATGAAAGCCACGATCAAGGGCTGCCGCAGCAATAGCCCCAACCCGCCGATCACGGCGGCCACGGCCAGCATCAGGGCGAACTCGGAAAAGACCTCCATGACACTCCTGATCCACGTCGCGGGCGGCAGCGACGGGGGAACCGGCCCAGCCATGTTTCCCCGGTTGCGACAGGACACGACGTCTCGGCGCCGCGGCGTGCCTGTGCCGCGCTCAGCGCGTGCGTCGTATCCCGTTCAATGCTCGATTCTTGATGGAATGGATTCAGCGCACGTCGAGTGCGCCGACCATAACAAGGGAGACCTATACCCGCCTATCGGCGAGCCGATACCCAGCGCCGCGCGGCCAACCACGGCGGCTGCAACAGCATCTCCAACGGGCCGTGTGGCAGCACCGACCGCCAAGCGACCGCCAGTGCCGCTGCCACGACGGTAAAGCTCAGCGAGATCCACAGTGCCTCGGCGGGCGCCTCCGATTGCATGGCTCCGGGCCACTCGGTCAGCGCCAGCAGATGGGCGACATAGAAGCTCAGCGCCACCTGCCCGGTTGCCACGAGCGGCCACAACACACGCCCGCAGAGATCCGCCAGGAACAGCGAGAACCCTACCAGCGCCACGGCGAGTCCGGTCGCTCCGTATAGCCATAGCGGCATCTGGCTGTGGGCAGAGATGCTCCGCAGCTCCGCCCACCCCGGCTCGAATCCGGGCTCGCCGAAAACCGTCTGCAGCGCAGCCGCGATCCCGACAGCTCCGAGTGCGACGCTCAGCCCCGCGACCACCAGCGATACACGCATCGTGTCCGCACGCAGGTCCTGTCGGCCGATCCACATGCCAAGCGCGAAGGGGGTGAGCCAGGTGATTAGCGGGTACGGCCCGGAGAGGACTAGCGAGTGCACGATCTCGCCGGGTGTTTGTTCCCACAAAATCGCTGTCCGGTTGAACACCAACGGTTCGTGCATGCGGCCAAGAAGAAACCCGATCGGCCCACCCACCGCCGAGGCACCGGCGACGATCAAAAGCCACCGATCCGGCAGGTACACGAGGCCCGCCGCGACGACGAACATCGCCGCGTAGGTCTGCAGGATCACCAAGCGCCCGGTGTCGATGTCCTGCAGTACGAGGCCCAGCGGCAGCAGCAAAGCCGCCCGCCACAACAGACGGCTGGTCACCGTGAACGGGGTCGCGGACCGGCCGGCGGCGAGCAGCGTCACCCCGATGCCGGCAACGAGCATGAACAGGATCGCCGCCCGGCCATGCGGCAGCGCATAAAGATGCTCGCTCCAGCGCTCACCGTACAGCGGGCCCACGTGGACCATGAGCATGCCGATCATCGCCAACGCGCGGGCGAGATCGATGCCGGCGAGCCGGTCGGCGGTGGGTCCAGAGGCATCCGCCCCGTGCGCTACCCCCGAACTCAATGCGCCAGCTCCGCGGTCTTTTGGCCGGGCCCGGTGCGCATGCCTCAGGCCAAGTCCTTGCGCATCAGCAGCCAGTCGCCTTCGTGCGGAAATCCGGGAAAGAACATCCGCGCGCGGCGCGCGGCATCGCGATAACCGAGCCGCTCGTACAGCCGTCGCGCAGGACTATTCTGCTCAGCCACGATCAGGCTCACCGTATCCGCCCCCGCCTCCTCAGCCAGCCGCTCGGCGCGAGCCATTGCGCGTTGGCGATGCCGCGGCCTCGCATCGCGGCGACCGTCGCGATGGCGTTGATGTACCACGACCCCGGTACCAGTGATTCGAGCTCCAGCGCGGGCCGTACGATCGACGGGAGGTCCTCGCGCCATTCGATGTCATACGGATCGGGGAGCCGGTAGCTAAGCAGCATGCCCGCCAACACCCCGTCCACGACCGCGACCTGCATGTTGCGATAGCTGAACGCACCCTCGCGCCGCCCCACCCGCCGGGTACCGAAGTCGAGCGGGTCCTCCCCCGGCGGCGCCATCCGCGCCCAAAGGTAGGCAGGAATGCCCTCGCCCGCGGCATTCATCAGTTCGGCGAGCTGCCGACTGTCCGCGGGCCTCGCCTCGCGTATCCGAATCTGCTCCGCCATTCCTCGCGCCGTCCGGCCTGCCCATACGGAGTATAGTCGTGACAGGTACGGCGCCGCCGGAGCGCCCAGGGCGACCGCATGGCCCACTAGCCCAAGCGATTGCGCTCAGAATTCCACGTACGCGGCGTCTACCTTTTGGAATCCGCGCGGCAACCGGTGACCGCGCTTACCACGCTCGCCCCGATATGCCTCGAGATCGGCACGCTTGAGCGTCGTATGCCGCTTCCCGGCGTGAATGGTCAGCTTGCCATCCGCCGGCACCGAGGCGAGCGCGACCATCCCCTCTTCGCCGGCGGCAAACTTCTTCGCAGGAATGCCGAGTAGGCGCGTACCCTTGCCCTTGGCCATCTCGGGAATGTCGCTTGCCGGAAACACCAGCAGGTTGCCATTCGAGTGAATGACGCAGATCCAGTCGGTCGCCATGTCGTAGATTGGGCTCGGGATCTGTACCTTCGCGCCCGTCGGCACGCCAAGCACGGCCTTACCGGTGCGCGTCCGCGTCTGGATCTCGCCGAGGCGGGTGACAAAGCCGTTGCCCGCGTCCGTTGCGAATAGGTAGGGCTGGTCATCTCTGCCCATCAACGTCGCTACGAAACCCGCGCCGTCTGGTGGCTTCAAGCGACTCGATAACGGCTCGCCATGGCTGCGCGCGCTCGGCAGCTTGTGCGCCGGCAAGGTGTAGACGCGTCCGGTGCTGTCGAGAAACATCACCGGCTGGTTGGTCTTGCCCCAGGCGGCGTCCTGGTAGCCGTCGCCCGCCTTGTAGTTGAGCTGTTCGGGATCGACGTCGTGGCCCTTGGCCGCGCGAACCCAGCCCTGCTGCGAGAGCACGGCCGTGATCGGCTCGCTGGGCACCAAATCGGTCTCCTGTAAGGCCTTGGCCGGGCCGCGCTCGGTGATCGGCGAACGGCGCTCGTCGCCGTGCTGCTCCGCGGCCGCCTCCAGTTCCTTGCGCACCAGCGTCTTCATGCGCCGTTCGGACCCAAGCGTCTTCTCCAGGTCGGCTTGCTCGTTGATCAGCTCGTCCTGCTCGCCGCGGATCTTCATCTCCTCGAGCTTGGCCAGGTGACGCAGGCGCAGCTCGAGGATGGACTCGGCCTGGCGGTCGGACAGCTCGAAGCGCTGCATCAGCGCAGCCTTGGGCTTGTCCTCCTCGCGGATGATGCGGATCACCTCGTCGATGTTGAGGTAGGCCGTCAGCAGGCCTTCGAGCACATGCAAACGGTCGGTGACCTTCTCAAGGCGCCATTGCAGGCGCCGACGCACGGTCTCGGTACGCCAGTCGAGCCACTCCTTGAGCAGATCGCGCAGGTTTCGCACCTGCGGCCGGCCGTCGGTGCCGATCAGATTGATGTTGACGCGGTAGTGGTGCTCGAGGTCGGTGGTCGCGAACAGGTGGTCCATCAATTGGTCGTAATCGACGCGCGAGGAGCGCGGGGTGATGACCAGGCGCACGGGATTCTCATGGTCGGATTCGTCGCGCAGGTCCTCGACCATGGGCAACTTCTTCGCCTGCATCTGCTCGGCGATCTGCGCGAGCACGCGGCTGCCCGAGACCTGGTACGGCAGGGCCGTTACGACGATGTCGCCGTTCTCGCGCTCCCAGCGCGCCCGGGCACGGATGCTGCCCCCGCCGGTCTCGTAGATCTTCTGCAGGTCCGCTTGGGGCGTGATGATCTCGGCCGCGGTCGGATAGTCGGGGCCCGGAATGACCGTGCATAGATCGGCGACCGGAGTGCTCGGCTTATCCAGCAGCATCACGCAGGCCTCGACCACCTCGTTGAGGTTGTGCGGCGGGACGTCGGTAGCCATGCCCACGGCGATGCCGGTCGTGCCGTTCAGCAGCACGTGCGGCACCTGCGCCGGCAGCAGCGCGGGCTCGTTCAGCGAGCCATCGAAGTTGGGCACCCAATCGACCGTGCCCTGCCCCAGTTCGCCCAGCAGCGCATCGGAGAATGGCGCCAGGCGCGCCTCCGTGTAGCGCATGGCGGCGAACGACTTCGGGTCGTCCAGCGAGCCCCAGTTGCCCTGCCCGTCGACCAGCGGATAGCGATAAGTGAACGGCTGGGCCATGAGCACCATGGCTTCATAGCAGGCCGAGTCGCCGTGCGGGTGGAACTTGCCGAGCACGTCGCCGACGGTACGCGCCGATTTTTTGTGCTTCGAGGCGGCCGACAGCCCAAGTTCGGACATCGCATAGATGATCCGGCGCTGCACGGGCTTGAGGCCGTCGGCGAGGTGCGGCAACGCGCGGTCGAGAATGACGTACATCGAATAGTCGAGGTACGCCTTCTCCGCGAACTGCGCTAACGGCTGGCTCTCGCTACGGGGTTCGAGCAGGTCGTCAGTGGTATCCGTCATCGATGGAGGATCCGTCGGGTTCGTCGACGCTGGGAACGCGCCCCGTGGGCACGCGCCCGGCCGCGGAATCGCAATGGCGCGGCTGGTCGTCGAAATACATGTGCGGTTTGAAGGCCTGGAGCACGTTCTGCTTGGACATACCCCCCAGGAAGAAGGTCTCGTCGACGCTCACGCCCCAATCCATCAGCGTGCGGATCACGCGTTCATGCGCCGGACTGTTGCGCGCCGTGACCAGCGCCGTGCGGATCGACGGAACACTCGGATCCTCGGCCGCGCGGATTTCCGCAAGCGACTTGACCAGCTTCGCGAACGGTCCCTCCGGCAACGGCCGGCGCGCATGCTCGCGCTCATGCGCCTGGAAGGCCTCCAGGCCGTGCTCGCGATAGATCCGATCAGCCTCGTCGGAGAACAGTACCGAGTCACCGTCGAAGGCAATGCGAATCTGATCCAGGTGCGCGCCGGGCTCCGCGGGCACGTCGTACAGCAAGGCCGAGGCGATGTTCGAGGCAAGCCCGCGTTCGACATCGCCCGGATCGCGCGACAGGAACAGGTCGACGTCGAACGCATGCAAGTACGCCGCCAGCGGCGCCCCGCCCGTCAGCGCGGCACGCGTGATGTCGAGGCCGTAGTGGTCGATGGAGTTGAAGATCCGCAGGCTCGTCTCCGACGAGTTGCGTGACATGATCACTACCTCGACCCGGCGTCCGTCCGTATCGAGCTCATTGAGCCGCAGCAGCGCATTGACCAACGGGAAACCGGTACCTGGTGGCAACACCTCGTTCTCGTGCGCCAGCTGATACGCCCGATACGCCTCCAGGCCTTCCTCGTTGAAGATCCGATCCTCGTCCGAAAGATCGAACAACGCCCGAGAAGAAATCCCCACCACCAGGTACTGACTCAGATCAAATGCCATCAGCCTTCAGCCGTCGCCTGCACGAAAATATCCATCACAGATAAACACAGATTCACACAGATCGGTTCACAACGACACGTGCTTCCAATTTAGACGCGCCCGGGAGAAATTGAGAAGCACGCCTACCTTGAGGCCGGTCACCCGTAGATAGTTGAGCATTTGGCTAGTCTCGTGAATCGTAAGGCGGTCAATGACCTTGGTATCGACAACGATCCGATCATACGCAATGAGGTCCGGGATGAATTCGCCGACACGCTGCCCCTTGTACGCGACGGCAAACCGGGGCTGCTGCTGGTACAAAATCCCCTGCGCCTCGAACTCGACGACCAGCGCGTTTTCGTATGGCCGCTCCGGAAGCCCATGGCCCAGGGTATTCAGCACCTCCATCGCACAACCGATGATCGCATGCGTTTCCGCCGCATATGGGGCGTCTCCCTGCCTTTCCCGCGCCATCTCGTACTCCCTTACCCATTTCCATCCTTATTATCTGTGTCCATCTGTGTTCATCTGTGATGCTTTTTTTGCGGACCACGATGCGTCAGCTAAGGATCTCGGCCAGGTTGCCGCGGTCTTCGAGCCAGCGGCGGCGGTCGGCGACACGTTTTTTGGCGAGCATCATGTCGAGCAGTTTGTTGGTGTCGTCGCCGTCTTCGACGGTCAGCTGGACCAAACGGCGGGTGTCGGGCGCCATCGTGGTCTCGCGCAGCTGTAGCGGCTCCATCTCGCCGAGGCCCTTGAAGCGCGTTACCTGCGGCGTGCCCTTCTGTTTCTCCGCAGTGATGCGCTCGAGCACGCCCTCCTTCTCCTCTTCGTCGATGGCGTAATAGACGTTCTTGCCGATGTCGATGCGGTAGAGCGGCGGCATCGCCATATAGACATGCCCCGCCGCGACCAGCGGCCGGAAGTGCCGCACGAACAGCGCACACAGCAGCGTGGCGATGTGGGCGCCGTCGGAGTCGGCGTCGGCGAGCACACACACCTTGCCGTAGCGCAGGCGATCGAGATCCGCATTGCCCGGCTCCACCCCCAGGGCCACGGTGATGTCGTGGACTTCCTGCGAGGACAGCACGTCCTCCGGCTTGACGTCCCAGGTATTGAGAATCTTGCCGCGCAGCGGCATGACGGCCTGGAACTCGCGATCGCGGGCCTGCTTAGCCGAGCCGCCGGCGGAATCGCCCTCGACCAGGAACAGCTCGGTACGGCCGACATCCTGGCTGCTGCAGTCGGCGAGCTTGCCCGGCAGCGCTGGCCCCGACGCGACCTTCTTGCGCGGCACCTTGCGCGCCTTCTGCTGACGCTGCTGCGCGCTCGTCACCGACAGCTGCGCGATCGCATCGCCGGATTGGGGATGGCGATTGAGCCATTGCGCGAAGGCGTCGTTCACGACACCGGAGACGAAGGCCTGACATGAGCGCGAGGAGAGCTTCTCTTTCATCTGTCCCGCGAACTGCGGATCGGCAAGCTTGACCGATAGCACGAAAGCCAAGTGCTCGCAGACATCGTCCGCCGTGATGCGCACACCGCGCGGCAGCAGGCCCCTGCGCTCGGCAAAATCGCGCAGCGCGTCGGTCAGTCCCGAGCGCATGCCATTGACGTGCGCGCCCCCCGCCGGAGTAGGTACCAGATTGACGTAGCTTTCCGAAAACCCGTCCCCGCCCTCGGGCAACCAGAGCACGGCCCAGTCGGCGGCTTCCTGTTCGCCGGTCATGTGGCCGGTAAACGGTTGCTCGGGCAACACGGGCACCTCGCCTACCGCCTGCAGCAGGTAATCCGGCAGGCCGTCGTCATAGCGCCATTCGAGCGTTTCCTCGGCGGCCTCGTCGTGCCAGATGACGGTCAAGCCGGGACAGAGAACCGCCTTCGCGCGCAGCAATTGCGTGAGCCGCGCCGCCTGGAACTTGACGCTGTCGAAATACTGCGCGTCGGGTAGGAAGCGCAGCCGCGTGCCCGAGTTGCGTTTGCCGACGGTGCCGACCTGTTCCAGCTCGCCGAGCTTCTCGCCGCCAGCGAACGCCATGTGGTACTCGCCGCCGTCGCGGCGGACCGTGACATCGAGCCGGCGCGACAGGCCATTGACGACCGATACGCCCACCCCATGGAGCCCCCCCGAGAAGCGGTAGTGCCCCTCGGAGAACTTGCCGCCCGAATGCAGCGTGGTGAGGATCACCTCGACGCCCGGTAATCCGAGCTGCGGGTGCGCATCCACCGGCATGCCGCGGCCGTCGTCGACGACTTCGAGCGAACCATCCGAGAGCAGAGTGACCTCCACCTTGCTCGCGTAACCCGCCAGCGCCTCGTCGACCGCGTTATCGATGACCTCCTGGGCGAGATGATTGGGCCGGTGCGTATCGGTATACATGCCGGGGCGCTTACGCACCGGATCCAGACCGGAGAGAACCTCGATGGCCGATGAGGTGTAGGCGGTGCTCGTCATGGAAGATCGAAACCTCGCTGGATACGCTCGACAATACCCGATATGGCAGGGTCGGCCTGCACGGACCGCAAGATATTGTAACGGAGCGGCGTGGTCGGCGTAACGGAAGTCGTCACGGATTGAGTCTGGAAACCCAAACCGGATCAGGGCCCCAGAGAAGGACGGCGGCAATGCGCATTCGCGCAGATAAGGAGGATCTGATCAATCCTACGCCGAGCAGACTCAACGCCGCGACCAGGCCTCTTTGGGACCCCCTTAGAGCGAGCCTCGACGGGATCAGCCGCACCGGGCGATGCGCTGGCCGCGAACAAAAACTCGTCCGCGGATATCCGGTCAGGGGGAGATTCCGAGTATCGACAGCAGCTGATCGGGCGGACGATAACCTGTAACCGGTGATGTATCCTCACCGACGAGCAAATACGGAGTGCCTCGGACACCGATCCGCTGGCCAAGCTCGTAGTGCTCGGCGATGGGCGTGTTGCAGCCCGATTCACGCGCGGGCACGGATTCGCCCCGCTTGGCGGCCGTCATAGCGGCCTGTGGGTCGGGCGCGCACCAGACGTCCCGCATCGTATCAGCAGCCCCTGCATCCACCCCCGCCCGCGGATACAGCAAATAGCGCACCCGGACCGGGTGCTGCTCCATCAGTACCAACAGCTCCTCATGCAACCGCTGGCAGTAGGGACAGGAAGTATCGGTGAACACCGTGATGGTGTGCTCTGCGCGCCCATTGGCCGGCTCATAGACGAGCATGCGGTCATCGCCCACCGCATTGACCGCGTCGTGGATCAGGCCATTGCGGCGCTCCGCCGTGAGATCGCGCTCGTTGTGCAGGTCGATCAAGGATCCGCGGATGAAGTAGCGCCCGTCCTCCGAGACGTAGAGCACGCGCGTCCCGGACACCACTTCGTACACACCCTCCAGCGGCGTCGGCCTCACCGAGTCGACCGCGAGATCGGGGTGGACATTTTCGAGATGCTCGCGCAGCTGACGCTCTCCGGCTTTGGCATCGCCCTCGGCGGCGCAGCCAGGAACGGCGAAAAGCACCCCGAGCAGGGTCACGCCGCACGCCAGGCTCTTCGCCAACCCGACTCGATCCGAGTTCCGGGCGCGACGGAGGCGTGTGCTGAATCGGCGCTTAGCCGCGTGGATGGTGGCGAGCATGGAGATCCTGGAGTCGCGCACGAGCAACGTGCGTGTAAATCTGCGTGGTCGATAGATCGCTATGGCCGAGCAGCATCTGCACTACGCGCAGATCGGCCCCGTGATTGAGCAGATGCGTTGCAAAGGCATGACGCAACGTATGCGGCGACAGGGGCCGTTCGATGCCTACCTCGCGCGCGTACCGCTTTACGATGTACCAAAACGCCTGGCGTGTCATCCCCGCGCCGCGCGCGGTGACGAATAGCGCTTCCGCCGTGCCCTGACCCCGCAGCAGCGTCGGGCGGGCCGCGTCGAGGTAACGTTCGATCCAATCCAGGGCTTCTTCCCCGATGGGGACGAGACGCTCGCGTCCACCTTTGCCCACCAGGCGCACGACGCCGTGCGTACGATTGAGCGCACCGGCCGTCAGGCCGACGAGTTCGCTCACCCGCAGACCGCAGGCGTAAATCAGCTCGAGCATCGCGCGATCGCGCAGTCCACGCGATGTGCCCGTGTCCGGCGCTCGGATCAGCGCCTCGACCTCGGACTCCGACAGCGAATCGGGCAAGGGGCGGCCGAGCCGAGGAGTCTCGATGAGGGCGCTAGGGTCAGCGTCGAGCGTGCCGATCCGGGTCTGATGCTGATAGAAGCGTTTAAGGGTCGTGAGCTTGCGTCGGATACTGCGCAAGCGCATACCGGCGGCCACGCGATCCGCCAGGTAGTCCTGCAGGTCCTGCCGCCGTGCATGCAGCAGATCTCGCTGACGAGTCGCGAGCCAATGGGCAAGGCCGCGCAGGTCCGTCTCATACGCACTGAGGGTGTTCGCGCGCAGTCCGCGCTCCATCCACAGCACGTCGAGAAAGCGCTCGATCACCTCCCGGTCCGGCCCACGGTCCCGATCATCCACGGCGTTTACCGGCATGGTCACCTCTGCCGCCCCCGCATCGGACCCCGTTGCGGACCTTATGACTCACTCGGACGCGCGAGTATCCTACCTTGAAAATCGTCCATTCGTGGCGGCCTATGCGGCCGCTAGCGGCGTGGTCGCCGCCTCATGCGAGTGCCACTATTGCTCGGCGTGCTTTTGACACCGCACGCGAGCAAAGCCGCTCGCGGAGACTTGAGTTCTGGATATCCGAGCACGAAGGGACGGCCCGAGGGCCGCCCCCTTCGATGCCTCCTCGGCATGCGTGAAGCTTAGCGGCTGCTGGCCGCGGTCTTCTTGCGCGCACCGCGCTTCTTGCTGGCGGACTTCTTCTTGGCTCGACTGCCCGGCCCAGCGGATTTGTCGATCCGGGCCATTTCCTTCTTGGCCCACTTGTCGCCGAAGTCGGCCATCGCCTTTTCCTTCTTCTCGGCGAAGTTGCGCAGCGCCTTCTCACGCTTCTGCGTGGACTTCAAGTCCTCCGATGTCTCCCGCAGACGTTGCCGCAGGTCGGCAACCTGCTCCCGCAAGCGCTGCGCGGTCGCTGTTGCGGTTGCCTTCTTCTTGGAAGCGGCCTTCTTCTTGGAGCCCGCCTTCTTCTTTGAGCCTGCCTTTTTCTTAGAAGCCGCTTTCTTCTTAGAGCCAGTCTTCTTCGAGGCAGCCTTCTTGCCCGACGATTTCTTCTTGGACGCTGTCTTTTTCCCCGATACGCTCTGCGTGCCGGCCGGCGAGATCGCCGCGGCCACAGTTGTATCGCTGGAACCGTTATCTTTCATGCGGGGCATACTGCAGACTCCCTTATGGGTTACAACGCACCCCGCATTATAGGGACGCAACACACGTTTGCAATTGTTGGTGTATTGTGCATCTCGTTGTCACGTCGTCACCGCCACGAATTGCGACGATACGTAACGCCAGAAACCCTGTTTCGTATCCCCCTCAGTTCCGCTTGTACGCGAGCTGCGAGCACCATGTTTACGCGCCCCGGAGCCTCGATGCCCGACGAAACTGACACCGTCGTTCGCTGCAGTCTACTGCGCCGCTTGGCCGCCATTGCTTACGACGGCATTGTGCTAATCGGCGTGCTATTCGCTGCTGCGATACCGCCCACCGTGGCTATGGTCGCGCTCACCGAGTCCATGCAGGAAGAGTCGCTCCTTTTCCGGTTCGCAATGACGCTCTATCTGCTGATCGCCGCATTCCTATTCTTTGGAGGATTCTGGACGCATGGAGGACAGACGATCGGTATGCGCGCGTGGCGTATCCGGGTGGTATGTCGCGATGGCGCGCGCCTACGCTGGCGGGATGCGGCGCTGCGTTTTCTCGGTTCCATCGTCTCGTGGGGAGCGCTGGGGCTGGGGTTCTTCTGGAGCTTATTCGACCGTGATCAGCTGACTTGGCACGATCGGTGGTCGGGCACGGAATTGCGACGCACCGTTTGAGTTCGGGACGCCCGTGTCCAAAGCTCGGCGCTCCTCAGTTCACCCGCCTGAGCAGGACGATTCCAACAGTCGCGAACAGAACGACCGGCGCCAGGGCCGCCACGGGGGCCGCGAGCCCGTACACAATGCCCACGTGCGCGAATAGCTCCGAGGCAAGAAAATACCCCACGCCGATGAGGCTACCCACGAATACGCGCTGCCCGACGCCGGAGCTCCGTAACGATCCGAAGATCACCGGCAGGGCCAACAGCAGCATCACCAGCGTCGACAAGGGGGTGGCCACCTTCTGCCAGAACGCCAGCTCGAATCGAGTGGCCTCGAGACGATTGTCGCGCAGGTACTCGACATAACCTGCGAGACGCCAGATCGAAAGGCTCATCGGACTGACGGCGAGCAGGTCGACCAGTTCCGGACGTACCAATTCATCCCAAACTGCGCGCGCCCGGTGGCCCCGCACCAGTTCGCCGGCCGCGTCGATCCGGGTGGTGTCGACGTCATGCAGCTGCCAGCGGCCATCCACGAATATCGCCCGATCGACATGCAGCGCACGCTGGAGTCGATGGTCCGCGAATTCGTAGATATCCACGTCGCGCAGAACCTGGTTCGGCAGCAGGGTGCCCACGCTCACGAAACGATCGCCATCGCGGACCCAGACGCCCCTCGCGCCGCGTGCATCGCCCTGCCCCGCGATCGCGCTCGCGCGCATGCGCTCGCCATGCTGCTGCGCGGGTGGCGCCAAGCCCTCTCCGATCGCGACGATCGCCACCATGAGCAGCAGTCCGGCCTGCAGGACCATGCCCGCAATCTGCCGCGATGAAATGCCTGCGGCGCGCATGACGGTCAGTTCGGAATTCGCCGCCAGTCCGCCAAGCCCGAGGATGCCGCCGATGGCTACCGCGGCGGGGAACAGCTCATAGATGCGCGAAGGCATGCTGAGCAGCATGTAGACGGCAGCCACGCCCAGGCTGTAATCGCCACGGCCGACCTGGTCCACCTCGCCGATGAAGGTAAATACGCTATCAAGCGAAACCAGCACCGCCAGCACGAGTACGGCGCCGATCATCACCGCACGCACGACATAGCGCGTCAGCATTAGCCTCATGACATAAGCCTCGCGCGCCCGCTCAAAACGTCCCGGGTCCAGCGCCAGCCAGCGCGCTGGATTACCAGCCCCGCAATGACCGCGAGCGTCAGCAGATGCACCCACCACACACCAATCACGGGCGGAACAGTGCCTTCAGCCACCGCATTGCGCGCGAACACGAGTAAGTTCGAGTACACCAGATAAATGACGAGCGCCACGGCAACCTTGCCGTAACGGCCCTTGCGCGGTGTCGTGTGGCTCAGCGGCGCGGCGGCCAGCGCGAGCAGCAAGCAGCTCAGGGGGACGGCCACGCGCCATTGCAGCTCGGCCGTGCTCTCGGCGTCTCCGGCCTGCCATAGCCGCGTAAGGGTGCGGGCGTCGCGGTCGAACTCGCCCGCCTGCACACGGCGTTGGGGAATGCGTATCCCGTGCTCTGCGAACTCGATCTCGCGGAAGTCCGGGGTTCCCGGCTCGCCGCTGTAGCGAAATCCTTGCTGGAACTCGAGATAGCTCCACCCGGTGTCCGCATCCGTCCGCTGTGTGGCGCCGCGCGCACGGATCAGTATGGTTTCGCCTTGCCCGTCCTCCGCCTCGACGAAGACCTCGCTGAGATCGCCGTCCTCATCCCGTCCCTCAGCAAAGAGCACGACGTCAGCGCCGGTCGAACGGTTGAAGCGCCCCGGCACCACGGCCGCCAATTCGGACCGTTCAGCCATGCGCACGGTGATATCGTGCTCGGCGCGCTTGGCCCACGGGGACACCCAGCCCGCGAGCCCACCGGTGATCAATGCACCGATCAGCCCCGCCACGAGCACCGGACGGAACAACTCGAGCTGTCCCACGCCGCAGGCACCGAGCGCCGACATCTCGCTGTCGCTGTACAACCGGCCGAACGACAACAAAACCCCCAAAAAGAGGCTCAGGGGCACCAGAGGCACGATCGACACCGAAACATTGGTCAGGAACAGGGGGAGTAGCGCATTGACCGCTATATCGCCCTCGACGACCTTCCCCAGCATGTACGCCAGCGAGTTGGTCAGCAGGATCAGCAATAAAACCGCCGTAACCGCAAACGACGTCTGCACGATCTCGCGCAGTAGATAGCGATCGATCAGGGTGAGCGGCATAGAGGTGGGCAATGACCGTGGTCGGCCGATTTTGCCCGCTGCTTCGAACGCTGGCAAAAGCACGCACCAGCGAGTCGCCCCCGGAGCGGCCCGCATGGCCCACTAGGGACGGTCTGATCAATCCATTGCGACCGCGTTACGCTTGCAAGGGCGGCATTGCGAAGCGCAGCGCCGTATCGGGGAATACGATCGCGCTTCGCAACGCCGCAAGGTCGCCCTTGTAAGCGTAACCCCTTGGGGCTCGGCCGCTTTTGGCCCCTGGCGGTGGTGCCGCGCCGGCCCGGTAGCTCGGGCTACCGAACCGCCACCGCGCCTAGGTGGCCAAAATCGGCTTGAGCGCGGCCACAATGGATTCATCAGACCTTTTCAAGGGCGCCAGCCAGGGAAGTACAATCGCCCCCTGCCCCACAGGGGGCGGCATTCCGCCCACCAGGAGTCCACATGGATTTCAGCGTCACCGCCACCGCGGCGACAAACGAACAGACCGATGCCGTGGTCATCGGCGTATTCGAGCATCGTCGGCTCTCGCCCGCAGGCGACGCGCTCGATCGCGCCAGCGAGGGCTACCTGCGGGCGATCCTCGAGTCCGGCGACATCGACGGCGACGCCGATTCCTCCCTGCTACTGCACAACGTGCCGGGCGTCTGCGCACGCCGTGTGCTGCTCGTCGGCTGCGGTAAGCCCGAGGCGTTGGATCTGCGCCAGTTCCAGCGGATCAACGCCGTCGCCTCCCGCGTGCTCCAGGGAAGCGGCGCGAGTTCCGCAACGAACTGTCTGACGGACCTGGAAGTTCAAGGCGCCGACTTGCGGCGCAAAGCGCGCGCGGTGGTCGAGGCCAGTGCCGGAAGCGGCTATCGCTTCGACGAATGCAAGAGCGAGGCGGAGAGGCCGGCACAGCCACTGAGCAGGATCGCCCTCGGTGTGGACGACGCGGCGCGCGCGGAGGTGGAAGCCGGTGTGGCCGAGGCACGCGCAATCTCCGCCGGCCTGACGCTGACCAAAGACCTGGCCAACCGTCCGGCCAATATCTGCACGCCGGCCCACCTGGCGGAGCAGGCCGAGGCGCTGGCTCATCGATTCGAGCGCATCACGACCTCCGTACTCGAGGAAGCGGGCATGGCCGAACTGGGCATGGGCGCGCTGTTGTCCGTCAGTCAAGGCAGTCGCCAGCCGGCCAAACTGATCACGATGGAATACCGCGGCGCGGCGGATGCCAAAGCCAAGCCCTTCGTCTTCGTCGGCAAGGGCGTGACCTTCGATACCGGCGGCATCTCCATCAAGCCGTCCGCGGGCATGGAGGAGATGAAGTTCGACATGGGCGGCGCCGCCAGCGTGTTCGGCCTGATACGCGCCTGCGCCGAGATGAACCTACCCGCCAATGTCATTGGATTGGTCCCCGCGGTCGAGAACATGCCCGACGGCAACGCCATCCGGCCCGGCGACATCGTGACCTCGCTCGCCGGCAAGACCATCGAGATCATCAACACCGATGCCGAGGGCCGCCTCATCCTCTGTGACGCGCTGACCTATGCCCAACGTTTCGAGCCTGAGACGATCATCGACATCGCCACGCTGACCGGCGCCTGCGTCGTCGCCCTGGGCAGCCAGGCCAGCGCCCTGATGACGCCGAACGACGCACTCGCCCAGGAACTCTTCGAAGCCGGCGAGGCCAGCGGCGACCGCTGCTGGCGCCTCCCGCTGTGGGAGGAGTACCAGGACCAGCTGCACAGCGCATTCGCGGACTTCACCCACGTCGGTGGGCGCGACGCCGGATCGATCACCGCCGGCTGCTTCCTCTGGCGCTTCGCGCGCGACTACGAACGCTGGGCCCATTTCGACATCGCGGGCACGGCCTGGAACCGCGGCGAGCAAAAGGGAGCGACCGGACGACCACTGCCGCTGCTGATGCAATATCTGCTCGACCGCGTGAACGCCTGAGCCGGCAGCCACGATGACCCGCGTCGACTTTTACATCTTGCCGGACGAGGACGAGGATCGGCGCCAAGTCTATCTCTGCCGCCTGGTGGACAAGGCCTGGCGCATGGGGCATCGCACCTGGATCCACGTGCCGGCGGCGGATCACGCCGAGGCCCTGGACGAGCGGCTCTGGACCTTCAGTCAGGGCAGCTTCCTGCCGCACGAGCGCGCCGACGCAGAGGCGCCGGATGACGCCTGCCCCATCGTCCTCGGAACCGGCGATCCGCGGGGCGAGCGCCCATTGCTGGTCAACGAGGATGCGGAGGTGCCTCCATTTTTCTCGCGCTTCGAGCGCGTTGCCGAGGTCATCAACCAGGATCCGGAACGCAAGCAGGCCGGACGCAGCCGCTACGCCTTCTACCGCGATCGCGGCTACGAGCTGCACTATCACAAGGTGAGCTGACATGACCGAGCAAGACGACGACGGCATTCCTCTGCTCAATGACATCGTGCGCGCCGGCCGCGCACCCAATGGCACCACCGAGGGTGAACAGACCAGACTGACCGAGGCCGAGATCGAGGCGATCGCCGCACGCGTGGTCGAGCGTCACACCCAGGAGATCGAGGAGGCGGTCGCGCGCGCCATCCACAAGGCGCTCGACGCCAAGCAGGCGGGCCGTGATAACGGCCACGAGGCCTAGCCGCAGTGCGCTAAACCCCATCACACCCCATTATCCGACCGCGCCGCGAGTGTGCTACCTTGTGGCGCTTTGCCGCCCGGCGAAACCCACCGACATCCCATGACGACGCTCGACAAGACCTACGACCCGCAGGCCATCGAGTCGCGCTGGTACCAGCACTGGGAATCCAGCGGCTACTTCCAGCCCCGCGGCGACGGCGATCCGTTCTGCATCATGATCCCGCCGCCGAACGTCACCGGCACCCTGCACATGGGTCACGCGTTCCAGGACACGATCATGGACGCCCTGACCCGCTACCACCGCATGTGCGGCAATCGCACGCTATGGCAGCCGGGCTCGGATCACGCCGGCATCGCCACGCAGATGGTGGTCGAGCGCCAGCTCGAGCAGGAGAAGCAGACCCGCCACGACCTCGGCCGCGAGCGCTTCGTCGAGCGCGTCTGGGAATGGAAGGAGCAATCGGGCAACCAGATCTCGGTGCAACTGCGCCGCCTCGGCGCGTCGCCGGATTGGAGCCGCGAGCGCTTCACCATGGACGAGGGCCTGTCGCGCGCGGTCGTCGAGACCTTCGTGCGGCTGTACGACGAAGGCCTGATCTATCGCGGCGAGCGCCTGGTCAACTGGGACCCGGAGCTGCATACCGCCGTTTCCGACCTGGAGGTCGTATCCGAGGAGGAGCAGGGCCACATCTGGCACATGCGCTATCCGCTGGCCGACGGCAGCGGGCACGTCGTCGTGGCCACCACGCGCCCGGAGACGATGCTGGGTGACTCGGGCGTGGCCGTACATCCGGATGACGAGCGGTACCAGCACCTGATTGGCAAGTCGGTCGCCCTGCCGCTGTGTCAGCGCGAGATCCCGATCGTCGGCGACGAGTACGTCGACCCCGCGTTCGGTAGCGGCTGCCTCAAGATCACCCCGGCGCACGACTTCAACGACTACGCCGTGGGCGAGCGCCACGACCTGCCGCGCATCAACATCTTCACCGCGGACGCGAAGATCAACGACGCCGCGCCCGAGGCCTATCGCGGCCTCGATCGCTTCGCGGCGCGCGAGCGCATCGTCGCCGATCTGGACGCGGCCGGTCTGCTCGAGACGGTCGAGAAGCACAAACTGATGATTCCGCGCGGCGATCGTACCGGCGCGGTGATCGAGCCGTACCTGACGAGCCAGTGGTTCGTGCGCACCAAGCCGCTGGCCGAGGACGCCATGCAGGCCGTGCGCGACGGGCGCATCCGCTTCGTCCCGGAGAACTGGACCAAGACCTACTTCAACTGGCTCGAGGAGATCCAGGACTGGTGCATCTCGCGCCAGATCTGGTGGGGCCACCGCATCCCGGCCTGGTACGCCGCCGACGGCAGTATCTATGTCGGCCACGACGAGGCCGATGTTCGCCAGCGCTACGAACTCGCGGCCGATCTCTCGCTGACGCGCGACGAGGACGTACTCGACACCTGGTACTCGTCGGCGTTATGGCCGTTCTCGACCCTGGGCTGGCCGGAGGACACCGAGGCCCTGCGGACGTTCTATCCGACCTCCGTACTCGTCACCGGCTTCGACATCATCTTCTTCTGGGTGGCCCGGATGATCATGTTCGGGCTCAAGTTCATGGACGACGTGCCCTTCCGCGAGATTTACATCCATGGCCTCGTGCGCGACTCCGACGGCAACAAGATGTCGAAGTCGAAGGGCAACGTGCTCGACCCCATCGACCTGATCGACGGCATCGACCTCGAGCCGCTGGTCGAAAAGCGCACCTCCGGCATGATGCAGCCACAAAAGCGCGATGCCATCGAGCGCATGACGCGCGAGCATTTTGCCGACGGTATTCCCGCCTTCGGCACCGACGCCGTGCGCTTCACGTTCGCCGCGCTGGCGTCCACCGGCCGCGACATTCGCTTCGATCTCGGCCGCGTCGAAGGCTACCGGAACTTCTGCAACAAGCTCTGGAACGCCAGCCGCTTCGTGCTGATGAACACGGAGGGTCAGGACACCGGCACCACTGGCGGCGAGGTCGAACTCACCGCGCCCGATCGCTGGATCAGCTCGCGCCTGCAAGAGACCGAACGCGCCGTGCATCAGCACATCGGCACGTATCGTCTCGATCTCGCCTCCCAGGCCATCTACGAGTTCACCTGGGACGAGTACTGCGACTGGTACGTCGAGCTCGCCAAGACCGTGCTCACCGATGACGCGGCGTCGGTCGAGCGCGAGCGCGGCACGCGCCGCACACTGGTGCGTGTGCTCGAGGCGTTGCTGCGCCTGCTGCACCCCTTGATGCCCTACATCACCGAGGAGCTGTGGCAGCGAGTCGCGCCGCTGGCGGGCAAAACCGGGGAGACCATCATGCTGGCGCCGTTCCCACAGCCGGACGAGGGGCTTATCGATGCCGACGCAGTCGCCGACATCGAATGGCTGCAGAAGGTAGTACTCGAGGTCCGCCGCATTCGCTCGGAGATGAACCTCAAACCCGGGCAGCGGCTGCCTTTGCACCTGTCCCACGGCGGCGATAACGATCGCCGGCGCGCCGATGAACTGCAAACCGCGCTGATGCAGCTCGCGCGGCTCGATGTGATCGATTGGACCGATGAGGAAAGCGACGACCAGTCCGCGACCGCTCTGGTCGGCGATCTCAAGCTATCCGTGCCGCTGGCGGGACTGGTGGACCGCGAGGCCGAACTGGCACGGCTGGAAAAGCAAACCAGTCGGCTGGAGCAGGAGATCGAGCGAATCGAGACCAAACTCGGCAATTCGAGCTTCGTCGACAAGGCGCCGGCCGAGATCGTCGCGAAGGAGCGCAGCAAGCGCGACGAGATGAGTCACTCGCTGGCCGAGCTGCGCGCGCAAAAGGAACGCATCGCCGCGCTATAGTCGCGTGGAGCCCGCCGCCCGCCTGGTGCTCACCCGGCCGGCGGGTCACACTCAGCCGGCGGTCGCCAGTATCAGCTGCACCAGGCCCCATATCGAAACCACCAGCACCACCGTCGCCAACGCGCCGGCGACCACATAATGGACGAGCTTGCCGTGAGTGAAGTCGCGCTGCCGATTGGCCTCGCTCTGCACGCCGAAGAAGGCCGCGCCAACGCTGCGGATCACGTCGATGATACCCGGCCGGCCGGCCGATCTGTTGCGATCGTTCATGGTCCCCGATTATACCGCCCACCGGCCGGCATGCGCAGACGGTGAACTTCCTCGCGCACCTGTGCCTGGCGGATGGATCGCCGGACTCCATCGCCGGCAACCTGCTCGGCGATTTCGTCAAAGGCAACCCGGACGGGCGCTTCGCGCCTGCCGTCGTCCGCGGTATCCGCCTGCACCGGGCGGTGGACACCTTTACCGACGGCCATCCCGTCGTGCGCCGCGCCATCGGACGTATCGCCCCGGTACGCCGGCGCTACGCCGGCATCGCCATCGACATGGCATTCGACCACTTCCTCGCGCGGGCCTGGCAGGCAGACGATGCGCACGGCTTCGCTGCCACGCGCCAGCACGCGTACGCCGTGCTGCTTGCGCGCCGCGACGGCCTCCCCGAGCGTCTGCAAGCCATTCTGCCCTCGCTCACCGGCAATGACTGGCTCGGTGCCTACGCCCGGTTCGACGGAATCGCCGGCGCCCTCGAACGCATGAGCGGGCGCCTCACGCGTGCCAACGCGCTGGGAGAGACCGGCCAAGACGTCGCCCAGGCCTACGACGCGCTCGAGCAGGATTTCCTCGACTTCTGGCCCACCTGCCGCGCCTTCGCCGCCACCGAGCACCGCCGCCTGGCGCGGTTACTGCCCGATTCTTTGGGAACCACGAATGGACACGAATCAACACGAATGCTGCCGCTAGCCCAGCACGGCGTGTCGGAGCGTCGCTGATGGCCCCGGCGATCGGGTAGGCTCGTACGATTTTCCAACACAGATGAACACAGATACACACAGATAATGGGGGCTTGGAGGAAAGCAAAGCTACAAACCACCGCCGTTCGCACGAAACACGGCGTCCCGTGGGTTCTATCTGTGTTGATCTGTGTCCATCTGTGATGCCCTCCTCGCATCAAGGGTGCGGCGCGCTAACAGCGCAGCTCAGACATGCGCAGCCTTATTTCGCGGCAGCATTCGTGTTGATTCGTGTCCATAGCTCGGCGCATCCATGCGCCTCGCCCCTTCGGGGCTAGCCGCGCAAATTCGCTCCCGGCGAATTTGTCGTGGTTCCAACTGAGAACGGTACTATCCCAATGATTGCTAATTTCTCGCGTGGGGCGCGGTATGCGCTGCAGGGGTTTTCGCTGGTGCGGGCGCGGGGTGTCTGGCCTTATGCGCTGCTGCCGCTGGCGATCAATGCGGTGCTGTTCGGGGCTGCGATCGCATTCGGCGTGGTCTACTTCGCCGACTTTCTCGACTGGCTACTGCCGCAGTGGCTGGACTGGGCGGTCGTGCGGGCGCTGCTGTGGATTCTGTTCGCCGTCAGCGTGTCGCTGGTCACCTTCGTCGCGTTTACGCTACTGGCCAATCTGGTCGCGGCGCCGTTCAATAGCCTGCTCGCCGAGCGGGTCGAGCGCCACTTGCGCGGTCAACTCGGCGATGAGGGTACGACGCGCGGAATGATCGCCGAAGTCGGTGCGAGCTTCTGGGCCGAGATCCGCAAGCTCATCTATCTCGCCGCCTGGTCGATCCCCCTGCTCGTGCTCTTTCTCGTGCCGGGCGTGAATCTACTGGCGCCCATACTGTGGCTCGCCTTCGGCGCCTGGATGATGGCGCTCGAATATGCCGACTGCCCGCTGGGCAACCACGGCGTCGTATTCGATCGCGGACGCACGCTCATCGCCCAACGCCGCGGCACCGCCCTCGGCTTCGGCGCCACGGTCCTCTTCATGACCACCATCCCCGGCCTCAACCTCGTCGCCATGCCCGTCGCCGTAGCCGGCGCCACGGCCCTCTACATCGACGAACTCGCACCCCTCGTGGCGATCGAGGGAAGAACCACTAAATGAACACGAAATTCGGTGTAGGTCGGGCTTCAGAGACTGTGTGAATAACCTGTGCTCCGCGACGATTTCGGCACTCGGCATTCCCGGCTCTCCGGTGTACGGCAAACGCCAGCGCCGATTCAGTCGGGCTGAAGCCCGACCTACTCGTCCCTTTAGCGATTCTCGAATACACACGCGATCAGAAGAACCACAGATGAACACGGATCGACACGGATGCTGCCGCGACATGAGGGTGCGCGTGTCGGAGCGGTGCTGATGTGCTAACGAACAGGTTGGCTTTTCGGTTCTCATCACAGATGAACACAGATCAACACAGATAAATCCCGCGCGACGCAATCCCTGCTGCAGATGACGATACTGAGCTGGGTGGAGGATCTATTTCACTTATGGCGCTTCCCCGGCGCTTTATCTGTGTGCATCTGTGTTCATCTGTGATGCGTCCATGGCATGACCGAAGCAGGCCACTAACAGCGCAGCTCCGACACGTCTGGGCTTGGCTCGCGGCAGCATCCGTGTTGATCCGTGTTCATCCGTGGTTCTTTTCTGCTCAGCGGCGCTTGGGCGGGCGGCGGGAGGCGGTTTTTTTCTTGGGGGCGTTGCGGGGGCGGCCGGCGTAGGGGTTTTCGCCGCTGCGGAATTCCATGCGGATGGGCGTGCCGCGGAGTTCGAACACGCGGCGGAAGGTGTTCTCGAGGTAGCGCTTGTAGGAAGCCGGCAGGCGCTCAGTGCGATTGCCGTGGACAATGATGGTCGGGGGATTGCTGCCGCCCTGGTGGGCGTAGCGCAACTTGATGCGGCCACCGCCCACGGCCGGCGGCGCATGGGCGGACACGGCGTCCTCGAGCGCCTGACTGAGCTTATGGGTCGACAGGTCGCAAGTGGCCGAGGCATAGGCGCGCCGAACGGCGCCCATGAGCTTGCCCACGCCGGTGCCATGCTTGGCTGAGATGTAATGCGTCTCGGCGAACTCGATGAAGCTAAAGCGGCGATCGTGCTCGCGGCGCACGCGCCGACGCTCATCCTCCTCGAGCCCGTCCCACTTGTTCACCGCGACGACCAGCGCCCGTCCGGCATCGAGCACATGGCCGACGACATGCTGGTCCTGCTCGGCCAGCCCCTGGTGCGCATCGACGACCAAAATGACCACATGGGCTGCGCGCGTGGCCTCCAGCGTCTTGAGAGCGCTGAACTTCTCGATCGCCTCGCGCACGCGGCCCTTGCGGCGCAAACCGGCGGTGTCGATCAGCGTGAACGCCTGGCCCTCGCGCTCGAACGGGATGGAGATCGCGTCGCGCGTGGTCCCGGGCACTTCCGAGGCAAGCACCCGTTCCTCGCCCAGCAGGCGGTTGATCAAGGTCGACTTGCCGACGTTCGGTCGGCCCACCACCGCCACGCGGATCCCCTCGTCCCCCGACGCGTCTGCCATGGCTTCTTCGGCCGGCGGCAGCAACTCGCTCACCGCGTCGCCAAGCCGGCCCAGCCCGCGGCGGTGCGACGCCGCGATCGGCAACGGCGGATGCGCCGATAGCGCATAGAACTCGGACAAGGCCACGGTCTCGTCCAGGCCGTCGGTCTTGTTCACCACCACGCGAAACGGCTTGCCCTGCTGCCGCAGGCGTTCGATCGCCGATGTGTCCGCCGGCATCAGGCCGTCACGGGCATCAACCAGTAGCAGCACGCCATCGGCCTCGGCGATCGCCGCGTCGGTTTGCGCGGCCATCTGGTCGTCCAGCGGCGCGCTCACATCGGTAAGCCCCCCGGTATCGACGACGATCAGCTCACGCTGTCCCACCGTGGCCATGCCGTATTGGCGGTCGCGCGTGAGCCCAGGCACATCCGCCACCAACGCCCGCCGCGTACGCGTGAGCGCGTTGAACAACGTGGACTTGCCGACGTTCGGCCGGCCAACCAATGCGAGTACGGGAGTCATTGCGCTTCCGAGCCACTCCCCGAAAGGAAAGAGCACATCACAGATGGACACAGATCAACACAGATGGAAGCCACCGCTTCCGTGCTGGGAGACAACTTGGGCCTTAAAACCAACCCGACGCAACAACGCGGCTATGCCGCGCACGTTTCTGGAGCGTGACGACAACAGAAGATCTGGGTCCATCTGTGTTCATCTGTGATGGTACTTTGGCTCGGAGTTACTCGAGCGGCGCGGCCTCGAGCACCAGCACCTTCGCGCCCTGGGTCTGGACGGCAATGCGGCCTTCGTCGAGCGGAACCGGATCGGCCAGGATACCGAATCCACCGGTACGATGGCGTGCCACGAGGCGGCCATCGCCGCGCGTGAGCAGATGGACGTAGCCGTCGTAGTCGGCTACCGCGAGATAATCCGTACCGGGCACCGGCACCGGCGCCGTCAGGCGACGATGCGCGAGCACATCCTGACGCCATAGGGTGGTGCCGGAATCCGGGTCCAGGGCGCGTACATGACTGCGCTCGTCGGTGACGTAGACACGCTGGGCGTCGACGCTGAGTCCGGCGTACGAAGACAGCTCCCGCGACCAGCCGATCTCCCCCTCGCGCGGCTCGATCTGCGCGATCTGGCCCTGATAGGTGGCGGCGTAGAGCACGCCCTGGCCGATGCCCAGGGCGCCGTCGATATCGACCATGCGCTCGATCGGGGAGCCGCCTTCGGGGGGCGCTACAGTGCTTTCCCACAGCGGCTCGCCCGAGTCACCTTCCAACGCAACGACCCGGCCGTTGTCCAGACCGATCAGCGCGCCCCCCGGTACCGGCACCGGCTGGCTATTGCCACGCAAGGTCAGCGACGGCACATCGGCATCGTAGGTCCAGGCGGTCTCGCCGGTCTCGCTTGACAGCGCCACCACCCGGCCATCGGCCGCGCGCACGAGCACCATCTCGGCGGAGGCGACCGCCGGAGCCGCCAGCAGTTCGGTGACCAGGTCGCGCCGCCAGCGCTCACTGCCATCATCGGCGTCGAGCGCGATCACCGTGCCCTCGCTGGAGCCGACGTACACCCCCCCGGCGCCACTTCCAACGCCGGCGGACAACCAGGCATCGGCGTCGACCCGCCAGCGGCGCGCCCCGTCCTCCCGGTCGTAGGCGCTGACCTGCCCCGCGACGTTGGCCACGTAGAGCACATCGCCATCGGTCGACGACGGCGTCATACGCACCCATTTTCGGTTAAAGGCATCGCCCGAGGTATCGGTCCACACACGCTCGATCCGCGCGGCCGGCTCGAAGTCGGTCAACTCGGCCGGCGGCGCGGCCGTGTCCTCGACGGCAGCACAGCCGGCAAGCGCGAGGAGCGCCACGAGCGCCAGGGAGGCAGTTGGACGCATCAGGACGCTGCGGACTGGCGGCCCGCGCCGTTATCCGCACCGCTCAGCCGGTCGAGCTTGCGTCGGACCATCTCGGGATCGGATACCGGGCCCTCGGCATCGAGCGCCTGGCGATAGGCGTCCGCCGCTGCGGCGCGCTCACCCTGCTGCGTCAGGATGTCGCCGCGGACCTCGGCGAACAGGCCATTGAACGCAGCCGGCACCTCGGCGTCGAGCAGCGCCAGCGCCTCATCGGCGTTCCCCTGAGCCGCGACCACCCGCGCCAAACGGGCGCGGGCGATGCTCGTGAGCTCCGCGCCCTCGCCTTCTTCGACCGTCCAACGCAGCCATTCGTGGGCGCGCTCCAGGTCACCCTCTTCCACCGCGGCGCGCGCACCGGCCAGCGCGCCGAGCGCGGCATACACCGTCCCGCCGTAGTCGTCGCGCAGGTTGCTCGCGCCCTCGCGCACCGCGGTGTAATCGCCCTGTTCCAGTCCGCCCAACACATCCTCGTAGATGGCGGAGGCGGCCAGCGCCTGCTCGTTCTGGTACCAGTTCCAGCCGCTCCAGCCACCGAGGGCGCCCAGTCCGATCACGATGCCGGCGATGACGCTGCGGCCGTTCTCCTGCCACCAGCGGCGCAGGGCTTCGATTTGCTCTTCGTCGTGTTCGGCCACGGAGATACTCCTCGATCAAGCCCGCTCGGACATTCCGGCGCGGCTGAGATAGTCGGCAAGACGCTGTTCCAGCGCCGCCGGTGTAAGCCGTTGCTGCTCGCCATCCTCGCGCAGTGGCTTGAGCGCGACCTCGCCCGCGGCGAGTTCGTCGTCACCCAGAACCAGCGCCCACCCCGCGCCACTGCGATCGGCGCGGCGGAACAGGCTTTTGAGACTGCTCCCGCCGCACAGGCTCTCCAGCCGCAGTTCCGGCAGCGCGTCGCGCAGACGCTCAGCCAACAGCAGGCCCTCGCGCGCGGCGCGCTCGCCCACGGGCAGGAGACACACATGCGGCGCTTGCGGGGCCGGCAGGCACTGCTCAGATTCGAGCAATGCGAGCAGACGCTCGACCCCCATGGCGAAACCGAGCGCGGGCGTTGCGCGACCGCCGAGCTGTTCGACCAGCCCGTCGTAGCGACCGCCCGCGCACACGGTGCCCTGGGCGCCGAGTCGATCGGTGGTCCACTCGAACACCGTGCCGGTGTAGTAGTCGAGCCCGCGCACCAGCCGCGGGTTGATGCGATACGGCACACCTACGGCATCGAGTCCGGCGAGAATCCAGTCAAAATGCGCTCGCGACTCGTCATCGAGCGCGTCGATCAAGGCCGGCGCTTCGGCAATGGCCTGCTGCAGTGCGGGGTTCTTGCTGTCGAGCAGGCGCAGTGGATTCTCGCGCAGGCGACGCTGCTCGTCCTCGTCCAGATGCTCGGCATGGCGCTCGAAATACGCCACCAGCGTCTCACGGTAGGCGCGCCTCGATTCGGGCGTGCCCAAGGAGTTGATCTCCAGCGTGACGATATCCGCGATACCGAGTTCGCGCCAGAGGCGCTGGCCGAGTAGCAGCACCTCCAGGTCGATATCCGGACCGGGAAGGCCGAAGACCTCGACGCCCACCTGGTGAAACTGGCGGTAACGCCCTTTCTGCGGACGCTCGTGGCGGAACATCGGGCCGGTGTACCACAACCGCTGGATGCGGTTGTGCAGCAGGCCGTGTTCGATGCCCGCGCGAACGCAGCTGGCGGTCTGCTCGGGCCGCAGCGAGAGACTGTCGCCGTTGCGGTCGGCGAAGGTGTACATCTCCTTTTCGACGATGTCGGTGACTTCGCCGATGGAGCGCTTGAACAGCTCGGTGCGCTCGAGCAGAGGTGTGCGCAGCTCATCATAGCCGTAGGCCGCCATCAACGTGCGCACCCGCGCCTCCAGCCACTGCCAGGCGTCCGACTCGGGCGGCAGGATGTCGTGCATGCCGCGAACTGTACGGAGCGGTTGTGTCATTCGAGTAACCGGGAGGATGGGAGACGCCGCGCGTGGACCCGCGCGAAACCGCGCAATATACACGCTAGCGCGCGGCCAGCCCAAGCGCGTCGCTGCGCCACGGAGCCGGCCGCGCGGCACTCATCTTCGGCTAGCGTCCCCGCGCGCAAGTCCTTCGCATCATCCTCGACGCCGCGAGAACCGACGAGAACGAGGATGTCATGCGGAACACGAGTGGGCCATGCGCGAAGTTCGGTCACTAGCGCCGACGGGCGCCGTCGCCATCGACCAGGAAGCGAGCGGTGTTGTCGCTGCGCGTGAAGACCGACTTCTCGACCGCGTCGCCGTTGTACTCGATGCCAACCGCGGGCGAATTTCCCAGGAATACATTGAAGGGCGCCCAGCCGCGCAACTCCAGGGGAGCGTTTCCGGTGTAGAGGGTGTACACCAGTTCGCGCCCACGGGCGTCCGTGATCTCGATCCAGGAGCGCCCGTCGAGATCGAGCTGCATCCGATCGGGACCTTCGGCGGCCAGCGGCGAGCGAGCGGTATCGGCCGAGGCCGTCGCCGCGGGCGGCTCGTAGTCCTCCGCCTGCGCCGCTAAATCGGCGGCACTTGCCTGCTCTTCACCCGCCTGGTCTTCGCTCGCACCTTCGTCGTTCGCTTGTCCCGCGCTCGCCTGCGCCGAGTCCGACTGATCCGCGTCGGCTCCGTCCGCCTCGGCACTCGCGCTATCGAGCCCGAAGGTACGCGCGCCACTGTCCACTTCTGGCGCGTCCGCCGTATCCGTCCTGTTCGGGGCGGGTTCCTCGCGTAACGGCGCGTCTTGCTCGCGCTCGAGTTCGAGTTCGGCAACCGTCGATCCATCGGGACCGGAGGCGTCTGCGCGGTCACTGTCCTCTACGTCGCTGTCGGCGCTTGCGCTGGCGGTCACGGAAGCATCCGCTGCCCCACCCCCGAACTGATCGCTCGAGTCGTCGGCCGAGTCGTCGGCGGGCTCAGTCCGCCCGGCGTCATCCGCCTGCGTTTCCGCCGCGAGCGGATCGACCGGCGAACTGGTCGCGCGCGACTGCCACCACCACGCGCCCACGCTCACGGCCACGGCGAGTGCCAGCGCCGTCAGTGCCAACGCGAGCCCGCGCCGGTGAGCGGTCGCCTCGCGACCGCCCGAGAGATACAGCTGGGGATCCGAGGACGCGCTACCCAGGCCATCATAGGCCCCCACGATTTCATCGTCGTCGAGGCCGAGCACGCGGGCATACGAGCGCAGATAGCCGCGCACGAAGGTCGGGGGCGGCAGGCTGGCGTAATCGTCAGCTTCGAGCGCCCGCAACTGGTTCTCGGGCAGGTGCAACGTCTCGGCCATCGTGCGCAAGTCAATACCGGCCTGCTCGCGCGCGCGCCCCAGTTCCTCACCGGGCCGGCGCTCGGGCCCCGCCTCGATCACCGGTTCGTCGTAATCCTCAGTGCCCATGTCAGCGTGTCTCTAGGAAGCGATCCGCCTGGCGCGAATCCGGGAAGTTGCGCACCAGGCGCTTGCCATACTCGTTGGCCCGCCGGTCATCGCCCCTGGCGCGCTCCACGCGGATGGCGAGCCACAGGCTCTCGGGCGCGGGCGTGGCAACCTCGTGGTAACGGTCGATGTACTCCCGCGCGCGTGCCGGGCGGCCTCGATCGAGCTCAAGCAGGGTGAGGTCAAAAAGCGCGGTGGCCATGCGGCCATCGAGATCCAGTGCGTGACGCAAGTGCGCCCGAGCGGCGTCGATGTCGCCGGCCTGGCGGGCACACCGGCCCGCATTGGCGTAGGCATAGGCCGGCGTCTGGTACAGCGGATTCTCGGCCGCCTCGAGGAAGCGCTCGACGCCGGCCTCATGGTCGCCCTCACCACAAAGGAAGGTGCCGTAGTTATTCAGGATTTGCGGATCGCCCGGGCGCAGGTCCAACGCCGTCTCGAAGTGGTCACGAGCTGCGCTCGGCTCGTCCAGACGCATGCTCAGCAAGCCGTGGATCGCATGCGCGTCGGCGTTGTCCGGATCCTGGCGCAAGGCCTTATCGAGTTTGGACTTCGCCAGCTGCAGGCGATCGCTACGCAGATATTGCGCACCGAGCTGCGCATTGAGCCGGGCAGCCTCGTGCGGATCGGAGTCGAACTGGGGGGCCGGGGATTGCGACGCGCAAGCACCCAGCATGAGCGTCGCCAATGCGATCGCCGCGAACCGCACCGCGGTATTCACGAGACCTGTTCCCCGAACCGGGGCTCGGCGAAGCGCCGCCAGCGTTTGCTACGGTCCTCGACGCGCCCGGCGAGCTGGCCGCAGGCAGCATCGATGTCGTCGCCGCGGGTGCGCCGGGTGATGGCGAAGATACCGCGTTCCTGCAGGATGCGGCGGAAGCGTTCGATCGCCTCTCCCGACGAGCGCTGATAGCCAGCCCCCTCGAAGGAGTTGAACGGAATCAGGTTCACCTTGGCGGGCACGTCGGCGATCAGCGCCGCGAGCTGGCGCGCATGCTCCGGCCGGTCGTTGACGCCATCGAGCATCACGTATTCGAACATGACGTGCTTCTTGCGGTTGCCATCGGCCACCCAGCGGTGACATGCGGCCATCAACTCGTCCAGCGGATGGCTGCGGTTGAGCGGAACGAGCTCGTTGCGCAGCTGGTCGTTCGGCGCATGCAGCGACACGGCCAGCGCCACGTCCACGGACTCGCGCAGGCGGTCCATCTTCGGGACCACACCCGAGGTCGACACGGTCACGTGGCGCTTGCTCAGGGCGAAGCCGAGATCATCCGTCATCAGGCGCAATGCTGGCGTGACCGCCTTCAAATTCAACAAAGGCTCGCCCATGCCCATCAGCACCACGTTGCTCACGCCCCGCGCGCCTTCCGGGTGATCGCGCACCAGGCTACGGTTGGCCAGCCAGAGCTGGCCGACGATCTCGGCTGTGGTGAGATTGCGGTTGAAGCCGGCCCGAGCCGTGGCGCAGAACGAGCAATCGAGCGCGCAGCCGACCTGCGTCGAGATGCAAAGGGTGTTGCGGTCGTCCTCGGGGATGAACACGCACTCGATGGAATTGCCGCCGTCCATGCGGAACAGCCACTTGCGTGTACCGTCGGCCGAGTCCTGGCAGGTGAGCACTTGCGGCGGCCGGATTTCGCACTCGGCCGCGAGACGCTCGCGCAGGGGCCCCGCGATGTTGGTCATCGCGGCGAAGTCGGTCACGCCGTGATGGTAGATCCACTTGAGGACCTGATCGGCGCGGAAGGGCTTCTCGCCGCGTTCGGCGAAGAAGGCGCGCAACGCCTCGCGGTCGAGATCGAGCAGATTGATGCGCCCGGCGCCGTCGGACGGCGCCTCGGGCACGAGCGCCCCCTTGGGCGCGCGTGAATGGAAGGTCAGCGGTTCCGCGAGCATAGATCGATGTCACCGAAGAAGAACGCGATCTCGGCGCGCGCCGTCTCCGGAGCATCGGAGCCGTGAACCGCATTGGCATCGATGCTGGTCGCCAGATCGGCCCGGATCGTGCCCGGCGCGGCCTCCTGCGGGTTGGTCGCCCCCATGATCTCACGGTTCTTCTCGATGGCGTTGTCGCCCTCGAGGACCTGAACCATCACCGGACCGGAGATCATGAACTCGACCAGATCGTTGAAGAACGGGCGCTCGCGGTGGACCGCGTAGAAGCGCTCCGCCTGATCGCGATTGAGTTGGAGCATGCGCGCCGCAGCGATGGACAGGCCGGCATCCTCGAAGCGCTTGTACACGTCGCCGATCTTGTTCTTGCCGACCGCGTCGGGCTTGACGATCGAGAGGGTGCGTTCAACGGCCATGGGTCACTCCTGCGGTCGGACGAATGGGATACCAAACGCGCGATTGTACGCCGCGCCCGGAACCGGCGCAAAAGCGCTATGTCGCGTCTTGTGCTAAACCACCGTGGCCGCTCGGATAGTGACCCAACCTAAACCGTGAAGCTCTCACCGCAACCGCATTCATCCTTCACGTTTGGGTTGTGGAAGACGAACGTCTCATTGAGACCCTCACGGGCAAAATCCAGTTGGGTGCCGTCGAGATAGGGCAAATGGCTGCGCTCGACGATGACCTTGACGTCACCACCGTCGAATACCTCGTCCGACTCGCCGATCTCGTCGGCGAAGTCGACGACATAGGCGTAGCCGGAACAGCCCGTCTTGCGGATGCCCAGCCGGACACCGACCCCGCGGCCACGCTTGGCAAGGAAACTCTGCACCCGGTCGGCTGCGGCTTCGGTCAGCGTGATCGACATGTCCCGTTTACTCCAAGTCGCGATAAAACATCCCCGCAGCACTCAGCATGCGCCCGCAACGGGGACGTGGACAACAAATGGTGCCGGCATGTGGGCTTGTCAAGGCCTCAACCCGCCGCGGCCGCGCCGCCCCGCAGGCGAGCAACCGCATCGACGATCTCGGTCCCCGCGGCATCGATATCCTCGGCGCGGGTAAAGCGCCCCCAGGAAAGGCGCACCGCCTGGGCCGCCTGCGTCACCGGCAAGCCCATGGCGCGCAACACGTATGACGGCTCCACGCTGGCGCTGGTGCAGGCCGATCCGGTCGCGAGGGCAACCCGCTCGGCCAGCGCTGCGGCGAGCGCCTCGCCCTCGACCCCGTCGAAGCCGATGTTGCGCGTACCCGGTAACCGCGGAGCCTCGGCGCCATGGTCGCGCAGGCCGGTTTCGGCCAAGCGCCCGAACAGCCGCTCGCGCAGGGCATCGCAGTGGCGCGCATCGTCGCCGCGCTCCGCGGCCGCCAGCGCAAAGGCCTGACCCATACCGACGACCTGATGGGTCGCCAGCGTACCCGAGCGCAGGCCGTGTTCGTGGCCACCGCCATGCATCTGCGGTATCAGCCGCACCCGCGGCCGGCGGCGCACCCATAGCGCACCGACGCCCTTCGGACCATAGATCTTGTGCGCCGACAACGAGACCAGATCCACTTCGATGGCGCCCACATCCAGTTCGAGCTTGCCAGCGCTCTGGGCGGCGTCGACGTGGAAGCGCGCGCCATGGCCGCGGGCGATCTCACCGAGGGCAGCGATGTCGTTGATCACGCCGGTCTCGTTATTGGCATGCATCAGCGATACGAGGATCGTGTCCTCACGCAATGCGGCCCGTAATTGCTCCGGCGCGATGCGCCCAGCGGCATCCGGCGTCAGCCGCGTGACCTCGAAGCCGGCGAACTCGAGTGCCTCGCAGACATCGAGAACGGCCTTGTGCTCGCTCGCGGCGGTGACGATATGGCGGCCGCGGTCACGCTGGAATGCCGCGGCGCCCTTGAGGGCCAGGTTGTCCGCCTCGGTCGCCCCGGAGGTGAAGACGATCTCGCGCGCCTCGGCGCCGATCGCCTCCGCCACCTGCTCGCGCGCCTGCTCCACCGCAGCGCGCGCGCGCCGGCCGAAGACATGCGTCTCGGAGGCCGGATTGCCGAAATCCCCTTCCTCGGTCAGGAACTCGGCCATGCGCGCCGCCACCCGTGGGTCCGCTGGCGTGCTCGCGGCATAATCGAGATAAACCGGTTGCCTACTCATGGTCTCGGGCGTCCGTCCGCGTCACCGGCCGGGCTCAGTGCGAGCCGCTAGCGCCAGTGTCCCGCCAGAAGACCGGCGCGGCGTCCTGACGGGCGGCTACTTCGCGGATGGCCGGGCGTTCCATCAGGCTGGCGAGCGTGGCCTCGTCCAGAAACGAGCGGACATGGTCGCCCAGACTCTGCCACAGGTCGTGCGTCAGGCAGCGCTCGTGGTTCTGGCAATTGCGTTCGCCGCCGCAGCGCGTGTACTCGACCCGCTCCGCAACCGCATCGACCACGTGGGCCACCGAGATTGCGTCGGCCGGCCGGCTGAGGCGATAGCCCCCGCCCGGGCCGCGTGTGCTCGTCACCAAGCCCTGACGCCGCAAGCGCGAGAACAACTGTTCGAGATAGGACAGCGAGATGTCCTGGCGCGATGCGATCTCGCCCAGCGCCACCGGTCCATCGCCCTCGTGCAGCGCCAGATCGAGCATGGCGGTCACCGCGTAGCGACCGCGAGTCGTCAGCTTCATGCACGGGTTCCTAGCGCGAGATTGGTCCGCAACATTTCATACCCGATGATTTCAGTCAAGTATTGACCGCCGAGGCTCATTCACCATCCGCTCCAGCCTGACGGCGTCCCTCGCCGGATCGCGAGGCCCGATCGACCTCCGGGGCCTCTTCGGGCGGCGATTCGGCGGGGGTGTCCCCGGTCTCATCGAGCCCGATATCGCAAGGATTGACCTTGGGCATGCGGATATCCGGTAACTGCGCACCGAGCTCCTGCAAGGCCGCGCATAGCGCCTCGGTGCGTCGGTCCTGCAGGCGGATATGGTCAAGTAACTGGTTGATCGCGTGCGCGACCGGATCGGGCATGTCGCCGCGCTGGCCGTACGCGTCGAAGCCGATGCGCCGGGCGGTCTCCTCACGGCGCTTCTCCTCTCCGGATTGGGCACCCACCACACGACCGGGGATGCCGACGACGGTCGCGCCCGCCGGCACGTCCTTGGTCACGACGGCGTTCGAGCCCACGCGAGCTCCCGGGCCCACACTCACCGGCCCCAGGATCTTGGCGCCGGCACCGACCACGACGTTGTCGCCCAGCGTGGGGTGGCGCTTACCCTTGTTCCAGGTCGTACCGCCGAGGGTGACGCCGTGATACAGGGTGCAGTCGTCACCGATCTCGGTGGTCTCGCCGATGACGACGCCCATTCCGTGATCGATGAAGAAGCGCCGGCCGATCTGTGCACCTGGATGGATCTCGATACCGGTCAGAAAGCGTGCGACATGGGAGCCGAAGCGGGCGAGCCATTTGAGCCCGAGTTTCGCCACGCGATGATTGAGCCGGTGCAACACGATCGCGTGCACGCCGGGATAGGTCGTGACGATTTCGAAGCGATTGCGCGACGCCGGATCGCGCTCGAAGACGCAGGCGATGTCTTCCCGCAGGTGCCTGAACATGCTCGTCGTCCTTTCATGCCAAGCGGCGCGCCCGGGCAGCCGCCGCCTATTCCTGATCGTCTGACTTGGTTATCGTAGCATGCTCACCGGGCCCGGGAGATCGTCCGGCCCGCTGCTGGGCCGCGGGCGAGCCCGGCGCGGGACGCTGCGCCGCGGTGAGGATGCCGCGCAGGATGGACAGTTCGTTGTCGCTCGGATTGCTGCGGTTGAACAGCCGGCGCAGGCGCCGCATCAGATGGCGCGGATTGCCCGGATCGAGGAAGCCGAGCTCGATCATCGTCTCTTCAAGGTGTGCGTAGAAGCGCTGCATGTCCGCATGCGTCGGCAGCGACTCCTCGGGCGCTGCTGTGGGTACGGATGATGCTGGCGACGGGTCTGCATCCGCGATCATGCGGCACTCGTAGGCAACGATCTGTACCGCCTGCGCCAGATTGATCGAGCCGTAGTCGGCCGCCGTCGGGATATGCAGCATGTACTGGCATTCGTCGAGTTCGGCATTGCTCAGACCGCTGCGCTCGCGCCCGAACACGAAGGCAACGTCGCCGCCACGCTCGGCGGCCCGAGCCGCGGCGCCCCGCGCGTCGCACTCGGGCCAGCCCAGCGAGCGATGCCGGGCGGAGGTGCCGAAGGCGATGCGGCAGTCGGCCAATGCCTCGGTCAAGGTGTCACAGACGCGCGCCGACGCCAGGATGTCGTCCGCGCCGGCGGCCATGGCGGTCGCGTCCGCGTGCGGAAACTGCAACGGGCGCACCAGCGCCAAATCGCGCCAACCCATGACCCGCAGGGCGCGCGCCGCTGCCCCAATATTGCCCGGGTGCGAGGGTTCGACCAGGACGAATCGGACGTTCACGCTCAGTATCTCCCTCGGTGTGACGCACACACCGGCTCCATCGTCGCCCCCGCGACTGCTAGAATCGGCGGCCCTCGCCGCCGCGATCGCGGCTCGTCCATTACGGGAATCTCAATGCAGCCGATGCTCAACATCGCGGTCCGCGCCGCGCGCGCCGCCGGTGACGTCATCATGCGAAGCGTCGATCGCCTCGACACGCTGACGGTCGAAACCAAGCAGCGTAACGATTTCGTCAGCGAAGTCGACCGCGAGGCCGAGGCCCGCATCATCCAGATCATCAAGCGCTCGTATCCCAGTCACGGGATCCTGGCCGAGGAATCCGGCGAGCAACCCGGCGACGGGTACCAATGGATCATCGATCCGCTCGACGGCACCACGAATTTTCTGCACGGCGTTCCGCATTTCGCCGTATCCATCGCCCTCGCCCACGAGGGCCGGCTCCAGCAGGCAGTGATTTACGACCCGGTACGCCAGGAACTATTCACCGCCTCCAAGGGCGCCGGCGCCGAGCTCAACAACCATCGCGTGCGGGTCAGCCGCTGCCGCGACCTTGATGGCGCGCTACTCGGCACCGGTTTCCCCTTCCGCGAGGGGCAGCCGAAAGACGCCTACATGGCGATGCTCGGGGACTTCATCGGCTGCACCACCGGCGTGCGCCGGCCGGGCGCGGCCGCACTCGATCTCGCCTACGTCGCCGCGGGCCGCCTCGATGGTTTCTGGGAGATGGGCCTGTCGCGCTGGGACATCGCCGCGGGCGCCCTGCTCGTACGCGAAGCCGGCGGCATCATCGGCGACCTCCGCGGCGGCGAAGACTACCTCAGGACCGGCGACGTCATCGCCGCCAACCCCAAGGTCTACCACGCCATGACCCAGGTCATCGAACCCCATCTCGATGCCCTGAATCAATCATAAGAACCACAAGATAAACACCAAATAAACGCGAAATGCTGCCGCGTAAGCATGAGAGGCATGTCTGAGCTTCGCTGAGCGCGCGTTGGTAACGTGACGCCTGCGAAAGAACACCACAGATGGACACGGATAAACACAGATGAGGTTAAAGCCGCGATCGCGGCTCTTCGACAACCTTATCCGTGTCTATCTGTGTTCATCTGTGGTGATCGGCGACCACGCGCTCCACGACTCGACGAATGCCCAGCGGGGCTCTGACACGCCAAACCAGGGAAGTGGCGATTCTCGCTTGGCTTGGGCTGTAGGTCGGGCTTCAGCCCGACCGAACCGTGGTACCCGCGTCAGTCGGGCTAAAGCCCGACCTACAACTCGTGTTCATTTAGTGGTTCTTGAAAGGTCACGGACGGCCGTCGGCTTCGCCTTCTTTTTGGACCGGCATCATGTCGTCGCGGGAGAGGCCCGTCGCGAGCAATAGGGTCGCGCCGATGAAGATCGAGGAGTAGGTGCCGACCACCACGCCGATGGTCAGGGCGAAGGCGAAGGCGAAGATGGCCTCGCCGCCCAGGAACAGCAACGCAAGCAGGACGATCAGCGTCGTCAGCGAGGTCATCAGCGTGCGCGGCAGGGTCTGATTGATCGACTGGTTCGTGATCTCCTCAGCCGTGCCGCGGCGTTGCCGGCGGAAGTTCTCGCGGATACGGTCGAACACCACGATGGTGTCGTTGAGCGAATAGCCGATCACGGCCAGCAGCGCCGCCAGCACCGGCAGACCGAACTCGATGCCAGTGAGCGAGAACACGCCGACCACGATGGTCACGTCGTGCGCCAGCGCTGCCACCGATCCCAGGGCGAAGCGTTTCTCGAAGCGGAAGGCGACATAGGCCAGGATCATCAGCATGGCGAGGATCAGCGCCGTACCACCTTCATCGCGCAGTTCGGCGCCCACCTGCGGGCCAACGAACTCGACCCGACGCAACTCCGTACCCTGCTCGAAGGATCGGTCCAACACGCGCAGGATTTGGTCCGACAGCGCGGCGCTGCTGTCCTCCCCGCGCGGTGCGAGGCGAACCAGGACCTCCCGCGTACTGCCGAAATGTTGCACCAGGGCGTCGTCGAAGCCGTCCTCGGCGAGTGCGTTGCGTACCGACTGCAGCTCAACCGGCTGCTCGAAGCCGACCTCGATCAGATGACCGCCGGTGAAATCGATCCCGAACTGCAAACCCTTGACGGTCAGGGCGCCCAGCGACAGCACGATCAGCAGGCCAGAGATCACGAACGCGCGACGGCGATGGCCGACGAACTGGAACTCGCGCTTGAACTGGAACCACTGCATGCAGGCGTCCTAGATCTTGATTTCTTTGAGTCGGCGCCCGCCGTAGACGGCGTTGACTACGGCGCGGGTGCCCATGATGGCGGTGAACATCGACGTAATGATGCCGATGGACAACGTCACGGCGAAGCCCTTGATCGGCCCCGTGCCGAACGAGAACAGCACGATGGCGGCGATCAGCGTGGTCACGTTGGCGTCGGCGATCGTGCCGATGGCGCGGTCATACCCCGAGTGGATCCCCGCCTGGATGCTATTCCCCGCGCGCAGCTCCTCGCGGATGCGCTCGAAAATGAGCACGTTGGCGTCCACCGCCATCCCCACGGTCAGCACGATGCCGGCGATGCCCGGCAGAGTCAGGGTCGCCTGCAGCGCCGAGAGTACGGCGATCACCAGAGTCAGATTGACCACCAGCGCCAGATTCGCGATCAGGCCGAAGGTGCGGTAATACAGCGCCACGAACACGAGCACCAGCGCAAGACCCACGACGACCGAGAGGAAGCCCTGCTCGATATTGTCTTGCCCCAGGCTCGGGCCGATCGTGCGCTCCTCGACGATCTCGATCGGCGCGCTCAGGGCGCCGGCGCGCAGCAACAGCGCCAGATCGCGCGCCTCCTCACTGCTCAGGCCTTCGATCTGGAAGCTGTGGCTGAGCACGTCGCGGATGACCGCAACGTTGATCACCTCTTCCACCTCACTGCGCTCGCGCACCTCCTCGCCGTCGCGCATGACCGTCTCGACGCGGTTCTCGATGAAGACCACCGCCATCTGGTCACCGACATGTTCGGAGGTGACGTTCTGCATACGGTCGGCGCCACTGCCGTCCAGACTCACCCGCGTAATCGGGCTCCCCGAACTGCTGTCAAAGCTGGAGGCCGCATCGACGATCTGATCGCCGGTAATGATGACGTCGCGCTCGAGCAGAATGGGCCCGCCCTCGCGGCGCTCGAACAAGCGTGCGTCGAACGGAACGTCCCCGGAATTCGCGGCCTGCCGCCAATCGCCAGGCTCGCCGTGGACTAGGCGGAACTCCAGGGTCGCGGTGGCCCCGAGGATCTCCTTGGCGCGGGTGGTGTCCTGCACGCCGGGCAGTTGCACCACAATGCGGCGTTCGCCCTGCTGCTGCACCAGCGGCTCGGCGATGCCCAATTCATTGACGCGATTGCGCAGCGTGGTGATGTTCTGGTCGAGGGCCGCCTCGCGCTCTTCGACCTGTGCCGACTCCGACATGGTCACGCTCAGGACCGGCAGGGATCCGCCATCGACATTCTCGAATTCGAGGTCGCGATATTGGCCTTCGAGCACATTGAGGGCCTGGGCTCGCTGCTCGGCGTCGGCGAAGCGGATTTCGATGCGTTCGCCGTCGAAGGTCACGCCGCGATAGCGAATCTCCTCGCCGCGCAGGTAGCCGCGGATGCCGCCGACCTGCTGCTCGAGCGCGTTCTGGATCGCCGCTTCCATGTCGACGTCGAGCAGGAAATGCACCCCGCCGCGAAGATCCAGGCCGAGATTGAGCGGCTTGCCGCCGATGCCCTGTAACCACTGCGGCGCAGCGGGCGCGAGATTGAGCGCCACGACGTAGTCGTCGCCGAGCTGTTCCGTGAGCACTTCCCGCGCGGTCCGCTGCGCGTCGTCGCTGGACATCCGCGCGAGTACGGTCTGCTCGCTACGGCGTACCTCCACCGGCTGAAGATCCGCAGCGCTGAGCGCGCTACGCACGCGCTCCACGGAATCCGTGGGCAGACTGCCATCGCGCACCGAGACCTGAACGGCCGGATCCTGGCCGAAGACGTTCGGCAGCGCGTACAGCACGCCGAACACGACGACGAGCGCGACGAGGGCGTTCTTCCACAGCGGATAGCGATTCATGGGGTGGGCGACGCCGGCGCCAGGGCTTACAACGTGCCTTTGGGCAACAGGCTCGAGATCGCCTGCTTCTGCACGCGCACGTCGACTCCCTGCGCGACATTCACGGTCACGAAGCTCTCGCCGACATCGGTGATCTCGCCGGCGAGCCCGCCGTTGGTCACGATCTCATCGCCGGACTTGAGTTCGCCCACCATCTGGCGGTGCTCCTTCATCCGCTTCTGCTGCGGCCGGATGAACAGGAAATAAAACAGCACCAGAATGAGGATCGGGAACAACAGGCTCATCATCGGGCTGCCCTGACTCTGAGCGCCGCCCTCCGCCGCGTGCGCGGCCTGCAGCAGAAAATCCATCGTGCGTGATCTCCGGTCGTTCTTGGCATCCGCCGCCGGGGCCGGCGGCGCGCAAAGCGCGGATTATGGCATAGATGCGACGCCCGTCGCCCGCTCCGATCGGCTGCGCAGCTCGCGAGCGGTCGCGGCCAGCTCGCCGACCTCGATCGCGGCGCGCAGCCGCTGCATCAGCCGCTGGTAGAAATGGACGTTGTGCAGCGTATTGAGCCGCGCGCCCAGGATCTCGCCGCAGCGATCCAGATGGTGCAGATAGGCGCGGCTGTACTGGCGGCAGGTGGGGCAGTCACAGTTCGGATCGAGCGGCCCCGTGTCGGTGCGATTGCGCGCGTTGCGCAGCTTGACCACGCCCTGCGAGGTATACAGAAAGCCGTTGCGCGCGTGGCGCGTCGGAATCACGCAGTCGAACATGTCGATGCCGCGCTCAACCGCATCAATGATGTCGTCCGGCGTGCCCACGCCCATCAGGTAGCGCGGCGCGTCGTCCGGCATCACGGGTACCGTGGCCTCTAGCACCGCCTGACGCTCGGCGAGCGGCTCACCCACGGAGAGGCCGCCGATGGCGTAGCCGGGAAAACCGATACCGGTCAGCCGCGCCAGAGACTCCCGGCGCAACTCCGCGTGCATGCCACCCTGGACGATGCCGAACAGCGCGCCCGCAGCGTCACCGTGGGCGTCGCGGCAACGCTCGGCCCAGCGCATGGAGCGCTCCATCGAGACCCGCGCGGTGTCCACGTCCGCCGGATACGGCGTGCATTCGTCGAAGGCCATGAGGATGTCCGAGCCCAGCGCCTGCTGCACGGCCACGGCCTCCTCCGGCCCGAGAAAAATGCGGTCGCCATTGATCGGCGAGCGGAAGGTCACGCCCTTCTCCCGGATCTGTCTCATCCCGGACAGGCTGAACACCTGATAGCCGCCCGAGTCGGTCAGGATCGGGTCATGCCACTGCATGAAGTCATGCAGGTCGCCGTGCGCCCGGATGATCTCGGTGCCCGGCCGCAGCATCAGATGAAAGGTGTTGCCGAGGACGATCTGCGAGCCGGTGGCGGTCAGTTCTTCCGGGGTCAGGCCCTTGACCGTGCCGTACGTACCCACGGGCATGAACGCGGGCGTGTCGACCTCGCCACGCGGAAAAACCAGCCGCCCTCGGCGCGCGGCGCCGTCGGTGGCCACCCGCTCGAACCGCATCGCGCTCATCGCGCCTCCGGCGTGGGCCACATCAGCATGGCGTCGCCGTAGCTGAAGAAGCGGTACCCGGCCGCCACCGCATGGCGATAGGCCGCCAGCGTGTGCTCACGGCCGCTGAAGGCACAAACCAGCATGAGCAGCGTCGAACCGGGCAAATGGAAATTGGTCACCAGCCCGTCGACCACGTGGAAACGCGCGCCGGGTGTCAGGAACAGGCGCGTATCGCCGGAGAACGGCCGCAGCGTGCCCGCCTCGTCGACCGCGGACTCCAGCGCGCGCACCACGGTCGTACCGACCGCGATCACCCGCCCGCCGCGCGCGCGCGCCGCCTCGACCGCGGCGCAGACCGGCTCGGGCACCTCGATGCGCTCGGCATGCATCTCGTGCTGATCGACCTGCTCGGCGCGCACCGGCTGGAACGTGCCGGCACCGACATGCAGCGTCAGCCGCGCGCTCTCCACACCGCGCCGCTCGAGTTCGGCCAGCACGGCGGCGTCGAAATGCAGGCCGGCCGTCGGCGCGGCGACGGCCCCGAGCGAGCGCGCGTACACCGTCTGGTAGCGCTCGGCGTCCGCTTGCTCCGGCGCGCGCTCGATATACGGCGGCAGCGGGATTTCGCCGTAGCGCTCCAGGCGTTCAGTCAGCGGGACTCCCGTACCGAAATCGAGCACGAACAGATCGCCGTCGCGCCCGGTCACCCGGGCACTGAGCGCGCCCTCGGCGAGTTCGAGCAGCGTGTCGGCCCCCGGGGCCTTGCTCGCGCGTACATGGGCCCGCGCGCTGCGGCCGTCGGCGTCGAGGCGCTCGATCAGCACCTCGACGCGGCCACCGGAAGCGGCCTTCTGGCCGTGCAGCCGCGCCGGCAGCACGCGGGTGTCGTTGAACACCAGCAGATCGCCCGCCGCCAGTTGATCCGGCAGATCACGGAACGACCGGTCCACGCACGCGCCGTCCCTCCCGTCGAGGACGAGCAGGCGACTGGCGCTACGCTCAGGCAAAGGATGCTGCGCGATCTGCTCGGCCGGCAGATCGTACTGGAACTCGTCGACACGCATGGCGCGCGATGCTACTACGCTTGGCGTGTCCGCGCCGCATCGGATCGTCCGAATCAGGCCCCAACAACGGCCTGGAGGTTGCGGGGGCGCGCCGCGGGCAGTACCGTTGCGTCCCGCGCCGGGATGGCGGAATCGGTAGACGCGCCGGACTCAAAATCCGGTGGTGGCAACACCATGTGGGTTCGAGTCCCACTCCCGGCACCAAGCATCGACCGCAGCGTGCGCTCGCCAGAGGCACCGGCGGCGCTCGCCCAAGCTTCCTTTCTCGTACGTTCTTCGTAGCCGACACATCTGGGTCGTTTGGGCAATCACGCCTATCTTTGGCGCATGTGGTCCGACACCTCACGCGGTCCACGCCCACGGAAGGGCCACGATGCCAGTGCGCGCGGTATTCCCCACCTCTTTGATCAGTAATGCCGCGACCGCCGGCCTGCTGGTGACGTATTGCCTCGTGGCCTTGTGGGGCATGCCGGTCTTGGGGCCAAGCCTCGCACCGACGACGCTGACCTGGCCTGCCGCCGGCATCGGACTCGCCTTGGTTCTGCTGCGCGGGATGGGTGTCTGGCCGCTCATCTTCGCGGCAGCCGCGGTCCTGTCCGCGATGACCATCGAGGAAGGCACGTGGATTACCGTGGTAGGCACCGCGTTGGGGAACGGTGCAGTCGCAGCGCTCGAACCCATGCTGGCCGCATGGCTGATTTGGCGGGTCGCTGGCGAGGACTACCTCGAGCGGGCGGGACGGTTTGTCCTCGCCATGCTCGTGGCCGCACCGGTGGCCGCCCTCGTAGCGACGTTCCCGCTGGTCATTGGCGCGATCTCGACGGATCTGGTGACGATCCATTCGCCGGACCTGGGGTGGCTGCGGACATGGCATACCACCACCGCATCCGAGGCCTTGAGCCTACTCATGCTGACCCCCGTGGCCTGCATCTGGGCGCGGAACCCTGAGTGGCGCCTCACCCCGCGGCAGGTGTTCGAGCTGCTCGGCCTGGGCAGCGTGGCGGCACTGGTCCTCACCCTGCCGGACCCCGGCCAGCCCCACTACCTGCTGTTCGGGGCCCATCTCGCAATCGCTTTCCGTCTGCCGTTGCCATGGAGTGCAGCGGCCGTGGCGCTGACTTCCTGCGTGTACTTGGCGCAGAGCGCATTAGACCTGGCGGCGCCCACCCCACCCGCACTGTACGACTCTTTCCTGACGGAGATTACGTTCCTGCTCATCCTGAACGCGACCACCTACGTGGCGGCGCTGCTGAAATCGGAGGCGCTCGCACAGGCCGAGCGGCGTGAGAGCATGTTGCGCGAGCGCGAAGCTTGGCTGCGCGAGCGGGAAGGATTGCTGCGGGCGCTCGGCAGCGCGGAGCAGCGCGAGCGTCGGCGCATCGCCGAGATCCTGCACGACAACCTTCAACAGCTACTGATCGCGGCCAAAATGGCCGTGGCCTCGGAGCCCGCGCGCGCCGAGTCGATCCTCGACGAAGCCATCAGCGCCGCGCGGACTCTGACCGTGGAAATGCATCCGCCGGTGCTCGATGAGCGCGGGCTGGCCGCGGCATTCCACTGGTTGGGCGACCGGTTCCACGAGCTGCATGGCCTCGCGGTACACGTCGAGGCGGACGAGGCCGCCGATCCGACCACGCCCGAAACGGCCTATTACCTGTTTCAAGCTGTGCGCGGCCTGCTCATGAATGTAATCAAACATGCCGAGACCGATACGGCATGGCTACGGCTGCGGGAGACGCAGGGCTGGCTCATCGTGGAGGTGGAGGACCATGGCAAGGGTTGCGATCCGAGTCAGCTCGGACATGCGGAGGGAGAGGGACACCGCTATGGTCACTTCGCCATGCGCCAGCGCGTCGAACTGCTTGGCGGCGAAATCCACATCTCCGGAGAACACGGCTGTCGGGTCACGCTCACCGTGCCCCTGAGCACGGGCGCTAAAGTCGGGACGGGCCGCGAATGAGTGCTCCCCGGAGACGAGCGGCGACTTTCATGGGGCCGGGTGCGCGGCGCAACCGTCCGGTCGCCGGCGGGGCGGTGGGCCCGCCCGCCGGCGCGTTCGTGGTTTGACTTACTCCATGACCGTCAGGCGGTCGCGATTCTGTTCCAAGGTCGCCGGACCGATGCCGGAGACGTTGACCAGGGCGGAGACACTGGGGAAATCGCCCTCCTGCTCGCGGTACTCAACGATCGCTTGAGCCCGCGAGGCGCCCACATTAGCCAGCGCCGTCAGTTCTTCCGCCGAGGCCGTATTGATATCTACCGGGTCGGCAGCGAGTGCCGCGATGCTGAACACGGCCATCAGCAGGGCCGCCAAAGCGTTGCGAATCATCATTGTTCTTCTCCCATGGGGTCGACACGCCGCCTTTGTCGATAAACGACGCTCCGGAAATGTTGCGTAGGCGTCCGCGCGGCGACAATCGGCCGCAGGCGACAATCGCCGTAGGGCAACGCGGGCGCCATGTCGGCCGGGACCTACAGCGCCTGGGCGCCACTTCCAGCCTCCGGGGCGCTGTGTCATCATCCCCGCCAGCGCGCTCGCGCCACGGGCGCCGACCGGATCCCCAAACATCACCCCATGCTGCCCATCGCCGCAGGACTGATCTCCATCGCGCTCTATGCGAGCGCGGCCACTCGGCTCATCGCTGCCTTGCGCCGCGAGGACGGCCCGCGCAATCCGATGGCGGTGGCGCTCGCCAGCGCGGGCGCCTTGCTGCATGCCGTCGTGCTGTACGACGGCATCTTCGTCCCCGGTGGGCTCGATCTCGGGTTCTTCAACGCACTGTCGCTCTCGGCCTGGGCCATCGTGGTACTGATGCTCGCGCTGACGCTCGCGCAGCCGGTGGTCAATCTCGGCATCGGGCTGTTCCCGCTCGCGGCGATCGGGCTGGCGGGCAACCTGGCGTTCGGCACGACAGGCGGGCCGACGATCCCGGTCGAATCCGGCGGACTCGACATCCACGTGCTGGTTTCGATGGCCGCCTACGCGGTGCTCAGCGTCGCGGCCATGCAGGCGATCCTGCTCGGCGTGCAGCACCGCATGCTGCACGAGCACCATCCCGTGCGGGTGGTCCACACGCTGCCGCCGTTGTATGTGATGGAGGGGCTACTGTTCCGGCTGATCGCCACCGGCTTCGGTCTGCTCACGCTCGCGCTGATCACCGGTTTCGCCTATCTCGACAACATGTTCGCCCAGGATCTGGTCCACAAGACGGTGCTGACCATGATCGCCTGGGGCGTCTTCGGCGTGCTGCTGGGCGGCCACTATATTGCCGGATGGCGCGGCCCCACCGCCGTTCGCTTCACGCTCGGCGGACTGGCGCTCCTGGTGCTCGGCTATTTCGGCAGCAAGCTCGTGCTCGAGCTCGTGCTCGCACCCGCGTGACGCGCCGCCCCGAACGTTCACTTCTCCGGCACATCGACTCACGTTGATTGACCTTCCGCTCCCCGCACTGATCGGCTCGCTGATCTTCCTGCTGCTGCTTTCGGGCTGCTTCTCCGGCTCGGAGACGGCGCTCATGGCCGCCAACCGCTACCGCTTGCGCCATCGCGCCCGCCAGGGGCATCGCGGCGCGCGGCTGGCACTGCGCCTACTGAATCAGCCCGACCGCCTCATCGGCCTGATCCTGCTGGGCAACAACTTCGTCAACGTCCTGGCCTCGATGCTGGCCACCCTGGTCGCGCTGCAGGTCTGGGACGAATCGGCCCTCGGCGCGACCGCGCTCGTCCTGACCATGGTCATCCTGATCTTCTCCGAGGTCGCACCGAAGACCTTCGCGGCCATGCACGCGGAAAAGGTCGCCGTCCCCTTCGCCTATATCTACACACCGCTGCTGCGCGTGCTCTATCCCCTCGTCTGGGTGGTGAACTTCCTTGCGAACGGTCTGCTGCGACTGCTCGGCATGCGCCCGAACCAGGAAAGCGACAGCCTGAGCGCCGACGAACTGCGCACGGTGGTCCATGAGGCCGGCGAACTCATTCCGAAGAATCACCAGGAGATGCTGGTCAATATCCTGGATCTCGAGAAAGAGTCGGTGAACGGCATCATGGTGCCGCGCAACGAGATCCAGGGCATCGACTTGGACGACGACTGGGACGACATCATCACCCTGCTGGAGAATCCCGCGAACAGCCGGTTGCCGGTGTATCGCGAGAGCCTCGATCAAGTGATCGGATTCCTCTTTCTGCGCGACTTGATCGGCCGCGAGTTGCGCGCGATCGGCCGGGAGGGCCTGGAGGTGCTCCTTCGGCCGCCCTACTTCGTCCCCGAGGGCACGCCGCTGACACGCCAGTTGGTCAATTTTCAGCATCACCGGCGCCGTATCGGCCTGGTGGTCGACGAGTACGGCGACATCCTGGGGCTGGTGACGCTCGAGGATATCCTCGAGGAGATCGTCGGCGAGTTCACCACCGACCGCATCCCCTCGAGCCGCGACATCCATCCCCAGGCCGACGGCAGTTTCATCTGCTCGGGCGGTACCCATCTGCGCGATCTGGACCGCCTGCTCGGCTGGGATCTGCACCGACACGGACCCAAGACCCTCAACGGCCTGATCCTGGAATATCTGGAGATGATCCCCGAGGCGGGCACGACCTTCCTCATCGGCGATCACCCGGTCGAGATCGTGCAGACGCGCGAGAACGCCGTGCGCTCGGTGCGCATTCACTGTCCGCTGACCTCACGCGGGCGGCGCGCGCCCGGCGTGGCCGAATTGCCCGTGCAGCGGCCCGTGGCGGAGGACTGACATGCGGCGAACGCATCACGCCAGTAGCCGGCGCGAGTGCCTGCATCCGGCGCGTGGATTGCGCTCCTGATGGCCAAGCGCGACCGCGCCCTCTATCGCTGTGAGTCCTGCGGTGGCGAATCGCCCAAGTGGGCCGGCCAATGCCCCGAGTGCGGCGCCTGGAACACGCTCGCCGAGGTGGCCGAGCCGGCGGCGCGCCCCGGCGCCAGTAAGGGAGGCCGTGCACGCGAAGCCCCGCGCACCTGGGACCTGTCCGAAGTCTCGACCGAGCGCGAGGCACGTCATCCCACGGGCATGGGCGAGCTCGATCGGGTGCTCGGCGGCGGCATCGTCCACGGCTCGGTCGTACTGCTCGGCGGCGACCCCGGCATCGGCAAGTCCACGCTGCTGCTGCAGACCATGGCCGCCCTCGCGGCCGATCCGCGCTCACTCTATGTCACCGGCGAGGAATCCCTGTCCCAGATAACCCTGCGTGCCCAGCGCCTGGGCGTACAGGACGCCGGCGTGCGCCTGCTGGCCGAGACCTGCGTCGAGCGCATTCTCGACGCCGCGGCGGCTGAGCGGCCCGGCGTGATCGTCATCGACTCCATCCAGACCATGTTCACCGAGGAACTGCAGTCGGCGCCGGGCGGCGTCGCGCAGGTCCGCGAGAGCGCCGCGCGCCTGGTGCGTTACGCCAAAGATCACGGCGTGGCGCTGTTTCTGGTCGGGCACGTCACCAAGGAAGGCACGCTCGCCGGCCCGCGGGTGCTCGAGCACATGGTCGACACCGTGCTCTACTTCGAGGGCGAGGGCGATAGCCGCTGGCGCATGGTGCGCGCGGTCAAGAACCGCTTCGGCGCGGTCAACGAGCTCGGCGTGTTCGCCATGGACGACGGCGGCCTCAAGCCCGTCGCCAATCCGTCAGCGATTTTTCTGTCGCGCCACGACGAGCCCGTGCCCGGCAGCGTCATCATGGTCACGCGCGAGGGCACACGGCCGCTGCTGGTCGAGGTCCAGGCGCTGGTCGACGCCAGCCCGCTGTCCAACCCGCGCCGGGTCGCGCTCGGCCTGGAGCAGAACCGCCTCTCGATGCTGCTGGCGGTGCTGCACCGTCATGCCGGCATCGCCATGTTCGATCAGGATGTGTACGTCAACGTGGTCGGCGGCGTGCGCATCGGTGAGACCGCGGCCGATCTGGCCGTGCTGGTCGCGTGCCTGTCCTCGTTCCGCGATCGCCCGCTACCGATCGACCTGGCCGTCTTCGGCGAGGTCGGCCTCGCCGGCGAGATCCGGCCCGTGCCCAACGGGGAGGAACGCCTGCGCGAGGCGGCCAAGCATGGCTTCGGCCGCGCGATCGTGCCCAAGGCCAACGCGCCCAAGCGCGCGCCGGCAGGCGTCGACGTGCAGCCGGTCGGGCGCCTCGCGGAAGTGCTCGACCTGCTGTGAGCCCGACAAATTGACCGGCTTCAGGCCCTCGGCTACCGTGACGCCGGTTTCCCGCAGGGCGGCAATGAACGGCCCAAGCGGCAAGCGAACCGGAGTAGCCTCACCGGACCTCGACGGTTCGCGGGCAATGCCCGCTTCTACAAAAAATGCGCCGGTCCGAAGCCATGTAGGAGCGGCCACCGGCCGCGAACGAACCAGACAAACCCAGCTCGTCCCCACAGCACGGCTAAAGACGATCACACCATGAGCCAAGACCCACCCAACGATCAGCCCGCCTCCGACGCCAATCCGGCCCGCTTCGAGGAGTCCCTCGCCGAGCTCGAGCAGCTCGTCGAGCAACTCGAACGCGGTGACCTGACGCTGGAGGAATCCCTGGCGCAGTTCGAGCGCGGCGTGGGCCTGGCGCGCGAGTGCCGTGAATCCCTTTCCGCCGCCGAGCAAAAGGTCCAGGTCCTGCTCGAGCGCGCTGGCGAGGGCGAACAGCTGGCCGACTTCGACACCGGCGGCGACGAGCAGGCCGACCGCGACGCCGACTCGTGACCGCCGCCGAGGACACGCTTGCGCGCGGGCGCGCCCGCGTCAACGCCGCTCTGGAGCGTTCGCTGCCGGGCGATGCCGACGAGCCCGGACAGCTGCATGCGGCCATGCGCTATTCGGTACTCGGCAGCGGCAAACGCCTGCGACCGGTGCTGGTATACGCCACAGGCGACGTTCTCGGCGCCGATCCGGCCACCCTCGATCCGCCCGCGTGCGCCGTCGAGCTGATCCACGCCTATTCGCTGGTTCACGACGACCTGCCGGCGATGGACGACGACGACCTGCGTCGCGGCGCGCCGACCTGCCATCGCCAGTTCGACGAGGCCACGGCCATCCTCGCCGGCGATGCCTTGCAGGCCTTCGCCTTCGAGCTGTTGACCACGGAGCCGCACGCAAGCGCCATCGATCCGGTGACACGCGCCGGCATGGCCGGCACGCTGGCGACCGCGGCCGGCGCCGCCGGCATGGCCGGCGGTCAGGCCATCGATCTCGCCGCCTGCGGCCGGACGCTGAGCCTGGCCGAACTCGAGCGCATGCATCGCTACAAGACCGGCGCGCTGATCCGCGCCAGCGTGATGCTCGGCGCACTGGCTGGCGGTGCGGATGAGCCCACGCGGGAACGCCTGTGGGCCTACGGCGCGGCGGTGGGTCTGGCTTTCCAGATCGTCGACGACGTGCTCGACGTGGTCGCCGACACGGAGACCCTGGGCAAGACCCAGGGCGCCGACGTCGAGCGCGGCAAGCCGACCTACCCCGCGCTGCTGGGACTGGACGGCGCACGTCAACACGCCGCCGATCGGCGCGATCAGGCCATCGCAGCGCTCGACGGCGCCGGGGTCACGTTCGATCCACTGCGCGAACTCGCGCGCTTCGTCGTCGACCGGTCGTGGTAGGAAGAGGGCCTGCCTCGCTTCACTACGCTGCACGGTTCGGTCGGGCTAAAGCCCGACCTACAACCACTGGGAAGCGCTTGGTTTCGTTGTAGGTCGGACTTCAGTCCGACCGAGAAACCGCTTCCAGCGTCGTTTCGCGGCCTGGCTTGCAGCACACGAACGATCCGGGCTGCTCACCCCACACGCCGCGGGACTGCCGATGCGCTCGGATCCTGCCTCGCTTTACCGGGCTGCACGATTGGATCGGGCTGAAGCCCGACCTACAA
>JBBEEB010000139.1:0-3568 GCA_040880995.1 Halofilum sp. (in: g-proteobacteria) | reverse complement strand
GGCACGCGATTCGTTCGCGGCTCGCGTTGCTTCTACAATCCGGGGAAGGCACGGAAGCATCGATGTGCGCAGCGGGGTTGCCCGCGGATGAACCCGGAAGCCAAAGCGTGCGCTTGGAGGCTGCGACGCCTTCGATCCCTATCCCGCGAAGCGCGCGATGGCGCGGTTCGTGCCCCCCACACCCTGCAGCGTCTCCTTGCGAAGCCGGCGACCGCTGCCGATAATGGGTAGTCCTCAGATTCCAGGCATGCCGATGGCTGATTCCAGCCGCTATCCCCTGCTCGACGCGCTCCGCTCGCCCGCGGACCTGCACGACATGGACCTCGACACGCTGCAGCACCTCAACGACGAGGTGCGCGCGTTCCACATCGAGTCCGTGGCGCAGACGGGTGGCCATCTGGCCGCGGGCCTGGGCGCCGTCGAGCTGACCACGGCCCTGCATGCGGTCTACGACACGCCCACCGACCGCATCGTGTGGGACGTCGGCCATCAGACCTACCCGCACAAGATCCTGACCGGCCGGCGCGAGCGCATGAACACCATGCGCAAATGGGGCGGTCTGGCCGGCTTCACCAAGCGCGACGAGAGCGAGTACGACACCTTCGGCGTCGGCCACTCCTCGACCTCAATCAGCGCGGCCCTGGGCATGGCCGAGGCGGCCAAGCAGCGCGGCGACGAGCGCCGCGTGGTGGCCGTGATCGGCGATGGCGCGATGACCGCGGGCATGGCGTTCGAGGCCCTCAACAACGCCGGCGACCTCTACGCCGACATGCTGGTGATCCTGAACGACAACAACATGTCGATCTCGCCGAACGTCGGCGCGCTGAACAAGTACCTGACCCGGCTACTGTCGGGCAAGCTCTATTCGCAGGCACGTGAGGGCGGCAAGAAGGTGCTGCGGCGCATGCCGCCCATGTGGGAGCTGGCGCGTCGCACCGAGGAGCACTTCAAGGGCATGGTCGTGCCCGGGACCATGTTCGAGGAATTCGGCTTCAACTACTACGGGCCGGTCAACGGCCACGACCTGCCGAACCTGGTCAAGACGCTGCGCAATCTGCGCGACCTCAAGGGTCCGCGGCTGCTGCACATCGTCACCGAGAAGGGCAAGGGCTATAAGCTGGCCGAGGACAACCCGGTTACCTACCACGGCGTGAAGCCGTTCGACCCGGAGACCGGCCAGAAACTCGGGGCCGACAAGCCCGCGCCGCCGGCCTACACCGAGATCTTCGGTCAATGGCTGTGCGACATCGCCGCGCAGGACGAGCGCGTGGTCGGCATCACCCCCGCGATGCGCGAGGGCTCCGGGCTGGTCGAGTTCGAACAGCAGTTCCCCGAGCGCTACTTCGACGCCGGCATCGCCGAGCAGCACGCGGTCACCTTCGCCGCCGGTCTCGCCTGCGAGGGCCAGAAACCGGTGGTGGCGATCTACTCCACATTCCTGCAGCGGGCGTACGACCAGCTGGTCCACGACGTCGCCGTGCAGGGCCTGCCCGTGCTGTTCGCGGTCGACCGCGCCGGCATGGTGGGCGAAGATGGACAGACCCACGCCGGCAGCTTCGATTTTTCCTATATGCGCTGCCTGCCCGGCATGACCGTGATGGCGCCGGCGGACGAGAACGAGTGCCGCCAGATGCTCTACACCGGGTTGCGGCTCGACGGCCCCGCGTCGGTGCGCTACCCCAAGGGCCCCGGCCCCGGGATCCGGCCCGACGAAAAGATGACGGCGCTGCCCATCGGCCAGGCCGAATGGCGCCGGCGCGGGCGCGGCATCGCCCTGCTCGCCTTTGGCAGCATGGTCGCGCCGGCCGAGCAGATCGCGGAAGAACTCGATGCGTCCGTCATCAACATGCGCTTCGTCAAGCCGCTGGACGAAGCCAGCGTGTTCGAGGCCGCCGAGAATCACGACCTGCTGGTGACGCTCGAGGAGAACGCCCTGCCGGGCGGCGCCGGCGAAGCGGTCAACAGCTGCCTGACCGGGCATGACGTGCGCGTCTCCGTGCGCAACATCGGCCTGCCCGACCGCTTCATCGGCCACGGCAGTCGTGCCGACCAGCTCGCGGACGCCCGCCTGGATGCCGCGTCACTACTGGCCGACATCCGCGCGCTGCTCACCGAACGTGACGAGCGACGGCAGCAGCAGGCATGAGCACCAGGGTTGCGCCGGCGCCGGCGCTTCTCTAGTATCCCACCTTCCCAGTCGGGTATCCCTGAGTCCACATCGTCATGGCGCCGGTCTACATGCTCCGCGTGGAGTGCGAATTCGCGGCCGCGCATCACCTGCGGGGATACGACGGCTCGTGCAACCGCCTGCACGGGCACAATTGGAAGGTCGAGGTCGAAGTGGAGGCCCGCGAACTCGACGGGATCGGCATGGGCCTGGATTTCCGCGAGATCCGACGGACCGCACGCGAAGTCACGGACGCACTCGATCATCGTTATCTCAACGAGATCGATCCTTTCACGGACGTCAATCCCACGGCGGAAAACATCGCTGCCTATTGCTATCGCGAAATCGGCGGCCGGTTGAATCGCCCGTCGGTCAGGGTCCACGCGGTCACCGTGTGGGAAAATGACCGGGCGGCGGTACGTTATAGTGAAAGGGAGACCTGAGACCACCATGGTGGCCAACATCAAAGATATCCCGGATATCCAGGGCACGCCGGACACACGGCGCATTGCCATCGATCACGTCGGGATCAAGGACCTACGACACCCGGTCACGATCCGCGACCGCGCCGGCGAGGCATTGCCGACCGTTGCGCATGCGACCATGACGGTGCATCTGCCCGAGCATTACAAGGGCACGCACATGTCGCGCTTCGTGCAGATTCTGCACGAGCATACCGAACCGCTGTCCGCGGCGACTTTCGGCAAGATGCTCGACTCCATGCTCGAGCGCCTGGAGTCCGACGCCGGCCGCATTGTGCTGAAGTTTCCCTACTTCGCGCGTAAGTCCGCCCCGGTCACCGGCGAGCAGAGCCTGCTCGACTACGAAGTGACGCTCTGCGGCGAGAAGCGCGACGGCCAGCGCGCCTTCTACATCGGCACCACCGTTCCCGTCACCAGCCTGTGCCCTTGTTCCAAGGAGATCGCAGACTACGGCGCGCACAATCAGCGCGCGCACGTGACGATTTACGCGCGGGTCGACGGGCCGATCTGGATCCAGGACATCATCGACCTGGTCGAGGATGCCGCGTCCTGTCAGCTCTACGGCGTACTCAAGCGCCCGGACGAGAAGTACGTGACCGAGCGCGCCTACGACAACCCGAAGTTCGTCGAGGACATGATCCGCGACATGGCGAGCAATCTGGACGCCGAGGATCGCATCCGCGCCTACACGCTCGAATGCGAGAATTTCGAGGCGATCCACAACCACTCCGCCTACGCGCAGATCGCCAAGGACAAAGACGTCGATTAACGGCGAGCGCGCGGTCGTGGCGATGGGTACATGACAGGGGCGGACCTTCGGGGTTCGCCCCTGTTTCGTTGTGACCCTCACCCGATTCGGTCGGACTGAAGAGACTGTGTAAAAAATCCGGCGCCTACTGCGGAAGCGCCACAGCGGCCG